>CAYODB010000035.1:0-23011 GCA_964402495.1 uncultured Bordetella sp. | reverse complement strand
CGCAGGCTGCCGCCATTTTCTTGGCGACATCAAGGGTCAGGAACGGGCGTTGCTCGATTGCTATGGCGGAGCCTGCGGCGGCGAGCAGTACGGATGCTGCAGTCATGGAAATCAGGGTCTTCTTCATGGTTATTCCTCTCGAATGGTTCAGCAAGGCACGGCGCACGGGCCGCGATGCGGGTTTGAATCCTACCCGGACAGTTTGATGATCTGGTTACGGAAAGTTCCCGGATGCATCCGCCCACTTACTTGCCGTTACGGGCGTAAACGCACCGAGCCGTTGCAGCAGCAGCCCGGGATCGGCTTCGGTCATTAATAGTGTTCGATGCTCGGGGCGCAGGAGTTTCTCGGTGACGGCATGGTCCAGCATGACAAGCAGATCATCGTAATAGCCCGCGACGTTGAGCAGCCCGCTCGGCTTGCCGTGAATCCCCAGTTGCGACCAGGTCAGCATCTCGAACAATTCGTCCAGGGTGCCGAAGCCGCCGGGCATGGCGATGAAGGCATCCGAGAGCGCATTCATCAGCGCCTTGCGCTCGTGCATGGTTTGCACCACGCGCAACTCCGTAAGACCGCCATGCGCAACCTCCCTGGCCACCAGTGACGCCGGAATCACGCCGATGACTTCACCTCCGACCTCGAGCATCGTGTCAGCGAGGATGCCCATCAGGCCGACATTGCCCCCGCCGTAGACCAGACCGGTGCGCTGCCTGGCCATGAGCGACGCCAGTTCGCGAGCGGCGAGGGCGTATGCGGGCCGTGCGCCGGTGTTAGCTCCGCAGAACACGCAGATGCGCTTCAAAGCAGTGTCCATGCCCCGGCGCGAAAGTAAATGACCCTTCCCGTTTTTGCTATCGGGCCGTCTTCGATGGCGTCATGATCGAACTCCTCGACGGGTAGCTCGCCCTGCTGGTCGCGCAACGCGCGTTTTGACAATACAAACGCGGTGACGACGTGGATAAAGCGATGCGGATCGGCGTCCTCGTTCCGCAGGGGTTGTACGGCTTCCGCTGCGCCTGCCGGGTACAACAGGATCACCGTCTTGTCGGCAGCGGCGCAGAGCACGGCCCAATCCAACTGGCCGGCCTTCATGAACGCACCCTGGATCACGTTGTGCGGGCCGTCCCATTTTGTGAATTTTGGAATCCGGCAGCCGCGACGCTCCAGGTCCGCGCGCACAGCGGCGGGCAATTCCCGGATCAGTTTGGGTTCGAGATAGCGGAAGTCCGGCCACTCCTTGCGGAACTCCTCGGGCAGGGATTGGGCGGGCGCCGGGGAACAAAGCAGAAGCAGAAGGACCGGAATCATGCGCGACGGTTTCATGGGCAGGCCTTGGACGCGATGGCGGGCGAATAGTCTAAACCTGCCGGGGCAGAGAATTAGCGGCGCGAGCGCGCCGTCGGGTCAACCGTGGCCGCCCAGATAGGCGGCGCGGACTTCCTCGTTGCCGAGCAGTTCCTTCGGCGAACCTTCCACTTTCATTTCGCCTGTTTCCAGCACATAGCCGCGATTCGCCACCGACAGGGCCATGTTTGCATTCTGTTCGACGAGCAGGATGGTCGTGCCGCGCGCATGGATCTCGCGGATCGTGGCGAACAATTGCTGCACGATGACCGGCGCGAGACCCAGGGACGGTTCGTCGAGCAGTAACAGCTTCGGCTTGGCCATCAATCCCCGCGCCACCGCCAGCATCTGCTGCTGGCCGCCGGACAGCGTCCAACCCAGCGCGTTCTCGAACGGCTTGATGACCGGGAAGGTTTCGAACATCTGCGCCACTTCGTCTTCCATCTGCTTCTTCGCCAGCCGGCCGCGGTTCGAGGTGCCGAGCATGATGTTCTCGCGCACCGTCAGTCCCGGAAAAATGCGGCGGCCTTCGGGCACGTGCGAGATGCCCAGGCGGACGATTTTCTCCGGCGCCATCGCATGGATCGGCTGGCCGTCGAACCAGACTTCCCCGCTTGCGGGACGCAGCAATCCTGAAATCGTGCGCAAGGTCGTGCTCTTGCCAGCGCCGTTGGCGCCAAGCAGTGTGACGACTTCGCCCTGTTCAACATGCAGGCTGACGCTCTTGAGCGCCTGCACGCTGCCGTAGTAGCTGGCGACGTTCTTCAGCTCAAGTAGCGGCATTTGCGGGGGGTTCTCCAAGATAGGCGGCAATCACTTCCGGGTGGCGCAGCACATCCTGCGGCGTGCCTTCGGCGATCTTCTTGCCGAAATTGAGCACCGTGATCCGGTCCGACACTTTTTCTACCAGGCCCATGTCGTGATCGATCAGGAAAATAGTGAGGCCGTGTCCGCTGCGCAGCTTCTTCAGCAGCTCCACCAGCTCCATTTTTTCGGTCTGGTTGAGGCCGGCAGCGGGTTCGTCCAGCAGCAACAGCTTCGGATGGCCGGCCAGCGCGCGTGCGATTTCAACCAGCCGTTGGTGGCCGTAGGGAAGGCTTCTGACGATGGTATTGGCCTTCTCGGCCATGCCCACGAACTGCAGGGCTGACATTGCCCGCGCCTTCAATGCACGGTGACCTTTGCCGATCGGATTGTTGTCGCGCTGGGCGCCGACGATCACGTTCTCCAGCGCCGACATGCTCGGGAACAGGCGGATATTCTGGAACGTGCGGCCGAGGCCATGCGCGGCGCGTTCATGCGGTGATTTCTGGCTGACATCCACGCCGTCGATGAAAATGCGGCCGCCCGTCGGCTTGTAAATGCCGTTGAGCACATTGAGCGTGGTGGTCTTGCCGGACCCGTTCGGGCCGATCAGTGCATGCACGGTGCCACGGCTCACCTCGAGGTCGATGCCGTCCACCGCACGCAGGCCGCCGAAATACTTCTGCACGTTCTCGAGTTTCAGCAGCGGCGTGGTTTCCGTCACGGCGATGCCAAGTTCCAGCGGCTGCACCCAAGAGGTATCGACGGGCGGCGGCGAACGGAATCTCATCCACGTGTTGCGCAACAAGCCCCAGATGCCTTCGGGCATGAACACCATGATCAGGATAACCGCCAGGCCGTAAATCGCGAGATAGACATCCTTGATGAACTGCAGCGCCGGCGGCATTTCCTTGAGCCATTCCGGCAGCAGGATCAGCAGCGTGGTACCGAGCGCGCCACCGAAAGGAGATTGCACGCCGCCGAGCAGCACCATCGACAGGAATTCGATGGCGCGCGTGAAATTGAAGTTGTCCGGGCTGATGTAGGCGAAGCCGCCCGCGTAGAGTCCGCCGCCGACGCCGCCCAGCGCGGCGCACAGCGTGAACGCCGTGATCTTGACGCGCAGCGTGTGCACGCCGACGACTTCGGCGGCCAGCTCGTTCTCGCGAATTCCCCGCATTGCACGGCCAAGGCGGGTCTGCGGCAGCCACCAGACCAGCGCAATCATCGCGTACAGGATGAGCGCGCACAGCAGCAGATAGTGGCGGTCATCGTCGAGTGGCTTGCCGAACAGCGATGGTCGCCCGATGCCGGGAATGCCGTCGGGACCGTGGGTGAAGCCGATCCAGTTGACCGCGACGAGGTCGAAGATCTGCTGGAAGCTGATGGTGATCATCGCCAGGTAGTGGCCGCCCAGCCGCAGCGTCGTCAACCCCAGGATGCCGCCAGCGACTGCGGCAGTGCCGATACCGATCGCGAACGAAACCCAGAACGAAAGGCCGTAGGTGACTGTGCCCAGGGCAACGCCGTAGGCTCCGAAACCGAAGAATGCCGCTTGGGCGAGGTTTATCTGACCGGTGTAACCCAGCACCACGACCATGCCGAGCACGGCGATCGCGTAAGTCGTAGTCTGCATGAACATCGAAAGCACGAAATGACTGACCTCGGTGAAAAACGGGATCAGCGGAATCGCGATGGCCACCGGGATGACCAGGAAAAGCCATGGCGACATGCGGGTGCGCGGTACGGCGCCGCGGGTCTCGCCAGGATTGGCAGTCTTGGTCGTCATGCTTTTTCCGAAACCCGTTCGCCGAAGAAACCCTGCGGCCGGAACACCAGCACCAGGAACAGCATCAGGAATGCGTAGGCATCCTTGTAGGGAACCGAGATGTAGTAGGCGGCAAAGCTTTCGACGACGCCGATGAAGATGCCGCCGACGATGGCCCCCTTGACGTCGCCGAAACCGCCAATGATGGTGGCGGCAAAGGCCTTGAGCGCGATGATCGAGCCCATGCCGATCGATACGAACAGAACCGGACCCACCAGCACGCCGGCCAGGCCGCCGAGCATCGAGCTGTAGATAAAGGTGATGGCGATCATCAGGGCGACCGGAATGCCGAGCAGGCGCGCCATGTCCTTGTCTTGCGAGGTCGCCTGGAGTTTCTTGCCGAGCAGCGTGTGCTCGAAAAAGAAATACTGGAAGGCGACCATGACCATGGTCACCGCGAGGATCACCAGATACTGGCTGTCGAGGAACACCGATCCGATCTGGATGCCGCCCTGGATGACGTTGTCCAGGCGCTTGGGCTGCGCGCCGAATATCGCCAGCACCGAGTTCTGCAGGAAAATCGACGCGCCCAGCGTGGAGATGATCACCGGCAGGAAGCCGCGATGGCGCAGGGGATAGTAGACGCCGTAGTTGAAGATCAGCCCGAAGACGCCCATCGCAGCCAGTGCGAGCAGGAACGACAGCCAGTAGGGTAGTCCGGCGCCGACCAGGAAAGCCACCATCATGTAGGCGCCGAGCATGGCGAAATCGCCCTGCGCGAAGTTGACCACGTTGGTGGCGCGGATGATGAGCACGAAGCCCAGCGCGACCAGCGCATAGATGCTGCCCAGCGCGAGGCCCTGGAACAGCACCTGAAAATTATTGGCTAGCGCTTCCACTGCGCCTCCTCCCCTTTGCCCGCGGGCTCGATTGCCGTCCGCGGTGGCGCTGGTTTCCCGCGGCTACTTGTTGAAATCGATGTGTTCGACGAAAGTGACCTTGCCGGCTTCGTTCTTGACGATGTTGTAGCCGCGCAAGCCGTCGCCGTTGTCGTCGAAATTGTAGGTGCCTTCGACGCCCTTCCAGCCTTTGATG
The DNA here is from genome assembly GCA_964402495.1 of uncultured Bordetella sp. Classification (GTDB taxonomy): domain Bacteria; phylum Pseudomonadota; class Gammaproteobacteria; order Burkholderiales; family JACQAP01; genus JACQAP01. The sequence continues at coordinate 18,000 of CAYODB010000035.1, read as the reverse complement.
CCGACGATGGCCTTGCGGATGTCCTCGGCCTGAGTGCTTTTCGCGGTATTGAGGGCGGTGGCAATCACGTTCATCGCGTCAAAGGCCCAGCTTGAGTACACGTCCGGCTCGAGCTTGTACCTGGCACGATAGGCCGCGGCGTAGGATCTGGCCGCGGGATTGGCATCGGGATTGAAGTCGGCGATGCCGTAAGTATTGTGGAGAGAATCTCCCGCCAGCTTCATCGCCGTGTCGGTGACGATCGACGCGGAACCGATCCAGGTCGTGGTCACGCCGAGCTGGCGCAGTTGCTTGGCGAAGATCCCGACATCCTGCGAGTTGGTCATGTAGCTGCCGATCACATCGGCGCCGGACTTCTTGATCGCCAGCACGACGGGCGTAAAGTCCTGGGAGTTGTTGGTGTAACCCTGCACCAGAACCGGTTCCACGCCGTATTCCTTGAGCGCTTCCGCGAGAGCTTTTGCTCCGCCCGCGCCGAACGCATCGGTGGAATGCACGATCACCCACTTCTTCAGCTTCAGCTTGTTGACGCCGAAGTTGGCGATCACCCGCGAGGAATACAGGTCGCTGGGGCGGCAACGGAACAGCCAGCGGTTGTTGACCTTGGTGAGGCTGGGATCGCTGCCGCCGATCATGGTCGGAATGCCCAGCTTGGCGATGGAGGGGGATGCGGCCTGGGTCTGCGTGCTGCGGATCGGCCCGATGATGGCCGGAATGTCCTTGTTGCCACCAAGCTTGGAGAACGCCAGCACGGTACCCGGATTGGTCGACTGGTTGTCTTCGATCACCAGTTCGACCTGCTTGCCCAGGATGCCGCCCTTCCTGTTGATGTCGTCGACGGCAAGCTTCGCGCCGTTGAGGGTGTAGTTACCGGCCTCGGCATTCGGCCCGGTGATTTCCGCGATCAGCCCGATCTTGACCGTATCGGCCGCGATGGCCGTGAATCCGAAAAACGATGCTGCGACGCCCGCAGCCAGGGCGCCCCAAAGGGAATTCCGCATGATTCCTCCCGATTTCTGGTTCTTTTTTGATCGGTCGCCGCCTGGCGGCGACCGCATTCGTGCCGCATTCGCCGGGAGCCACGTCCCGACGTTACTGAAACGTGGTGCAGACTGCTGCGGTTGACCGCGGGGGCATCGGGTTTGCCGGCTTTCCGGGACGGAAGTGCCAGTGACGGGATTGCCCACTTTCAGCGTGCGTATGCTATGTCCCGACTCCGGCACTGTCAACGAGACCGGGACAGATTCCGCTCGCGGAAAAGGCGTAAGCCGGGATTTTCTAGAGGTAGTTCGAAACTTCGATGAGATTTCCGTCGGGGTCGCGGAAATAGACGGAATGGAGGGTACCGGTCGCGCCCGTGCGCTTGACCGGGCCTTCGATGATCGCAACGCTGCATTCGCGCAAGTGCGCGATGACCTGATCCAGCGGGGTGGCCGCGATCAGGCACACGTCCGCGGAACCCGGGGTCGGCTTGTCGGCCTTCGGGTCGAATTCATGCCCGCTTTGGTGGAGGTTGATCTTCGAGGTGCCGAAGTGCAGGGCTTTGCGTCCCTCGGCAAACGTCCGCACCTCCATGCCGAGGACGCCGGAATAAAAATCGCAGGCGGCCTCGATGCTGGCGACGGTGAGGACTAAATGGTCGAGGCGGTTGATCCGGATCGGCACGACGGCTTGGGTTGCGAGTTTACAACCAGCGCATCATGCCCAATTCCAAAGGATGTGTCAGCAGTTCGTTGTGGGGATAGATGCGGATGCGATACTCGAGCTTGCCGCACAGCTCGGGCTTCAGTTGCAGGGCGAAGCGGTGCTCGCCCTGCTCGGTCTTCACGCCTTCGGATTCGAAGCGGTAGCGCGCCGGGAGTTTCTTGTCTTCCGGCACTTCCTTGCAGAACAGCAGTTCGACCGCAACGTCCTCCGGCTTCAGCCCGGCGAGGGCGACGCCCACTTCTAAGCGGATCGCTTCACCGTAGGCGATGCTTTTCTTCGCCGCATCCAGCCGGCGGATGCTGACCGATTGCCAGTTGGCGCGGATGTGTGCTTTCCATTCGGCCACCCGGCGTGCCGCGTCGTAACCGGACTCGTCGAAACGGCGTCCCTGGCGCGTGGCCGGCAGGTAGAACTTGGTGAGGTATTCGTTGACCATGCGCGTCGACGAGAATCGTGGCAGCAGCGTGCCGATCGAATGCTTGGCCATGCGTATCCATTCCACGGCATAGCCCATTTCGCCGCGCCGGTAATAGGTCGGGATCACGTGGTCCTGCAGAAGCTCGTACAGTGTGCGGCTTTCCTCGAAATTGCGCTTCGCGTCGTCCACTGTTTCGGACACCGGCTTGATCGCCCAGCCATTGCGGCCGTCGTAGCCTTCGTCCCACCATCCGTCCAGCACCGACAGGTTTATCACGCCGTTGATGCCCGCCTTCATTCCTGACGTGCCGCTGGCTTCCAGCGGATAGACCGGGTTATTCAGCCAGACATCCACGCCCGACACCAAGCGGCGCGCCAGGTGCAGGTCGTAGTCTTCTATCAGCAATATCCGGCCCTCGAATTCCGGCATGCGCGAGATTTCGCTCAGGCGCCGGATCAGGTCCTGGCCGGGCACGTCGGCGGGGTGCGCCTTCCCGGCGAACAGGAACAGCACCGGACGCTTCTCGTCGCCGAGGATCCTGCGCAGCCAGTCGAGGTCCTGGAACAGCAGCGTCGCGCGCTTGTAAGTAGCGAAGCGGCGCGCGAAGCCGATGGTGAGCACGTTGGGATTGACCGGGTCCGCAAGGCGCAGCAGGCGGTCGAGATGCGCTTCCGATCCGCGGTTGCGGAAATGCTGCTGCGTCAGGCGCGCGCGCACCAGCCTCAGCATCTGCGACTTCAGCGACTGGCGCACGCTCCAGAAGAGGTGGTCGGGAATATCGTTGACTCGCTGCCAGTAAGCCCTGTTGGTGGCATGCCTGGACCAGTCGAAACCCAGATATTTTTCGAACTGCTCCGCCCATTCCGGCGCCAGGAATGTCGGAACGTGGACGCCGTTGGTGACGTAATCGAGCGGATTCTCGACCGGTTCCAGTTCGGGCCAGAGGCCACTGCAGATCTGCGCCGAGACGCCGCCGTGGATGCGGCTCACGCCGTTCTGGAAACGTGATCCGTGGATGCCGAGCGTAGTCATGTTGAATTCGCCGCTGCCGTCGACCCGACCGAGGTTGAGGAACGCTTCTTCGCTCAGGTCCAGTTCCTTCTGCATGCCGGAGAGATAGGTCTTGATCATGTCCGGGCTGAAATGGTCGTGGCCGGCGGGCACGGGCGTATGGGTAGTGAATACCGTCTTGGCGGCAACCGCCTCCAGTGCCGCATCGAAACTCAGGCCTTGTCCCATCAGGGAACGGGCCCGTTCCAGCACCATGAAAGCCGGATGGCCCTCATTCATATGCCAGACGGTGGGCTTCAGCCCGAGTTCGCGCAACGCGCGCACGCCGCCGATGCCGAGCACGATTTCCTGCTCGATGCGGGTGGTGCGGTCACCGCCGTAGAGCCGGTGGGTGATGTCGCGGTCCTGCGCGGAATTGGGGTCGATGTCAGTGTCGAGCAGGTAGAGCGTGATGTACCCGACTTTCACGCGCCATACCTTCACGTGAACCGCGCGGCCCGGAAAATCGATCTGCACCCTCACGTCCGAGCCGTCGTCGCGCAGGACAGGGGTAACGGGCAGATCATCGAAGTTCGAATCCGTATAAATTGCGTGCTGGTTGCCGTCGGAGTCTATGGTCTGGCGGAAGTAGCCTTGGCGATAGAACAGGCCGACGCCGACGAACGGCAGGCGCATGTCGCTGGCGGACTTGCAGTGGTCGCCCGCCAGGATGCCCAGGCCGCCGGAGTAGATCGGCAGGCTTTCATGGAAGCCGAATTCCGCGCAGAAATAGGCGATCAGGTCGTTCTGCCGCAGCCATTCCGAACCGTTGCGGCGCAGCGCCTCGCCGTGATACGAGTCGTACGCCGAGAGCACGCGGTTGTAGCTGGCAAGGAAAACCGGATCGTCCGCCGCTTCGAGCAGCTTCTGTTCGTCCACGCGCCGCAGGAACGCCTTCGGATTGTGCCGGACCTCCTGCCATAAATTCGTGTCCAGGCGGGCAAACAGCGAACGCGCAGATCGTTCCCAGCTGTACCAGAGGTTGCCTGCGATTTCCTCAAGGCGCGACAGGCGCGCGGGAAGCTTCGGCAGGACTTCAAGCGTATAGGAAGTGCCTTTGGACATGAGTGGGCTGCGGGCTGTGATATCGAAGGGCATTATGGGCAAATCCCGTGCGCAGGGAAACGTGTGCCGGCACTGGATTGGTGCGACAAATCCGCGTTTCCCCCCGGCTGTCGCGGTTTGATTCGCACTACAGCACGTATCGCGCCAGATCTTCGCTTTGCGCCAGTTCCTTGAGTCGGGCGTCGACGTACGCGCCATCCACCACGACGACGTCGCCCTGATGGCGTGCGGCGTCGAAGGAAACTTCTTCCAGCAGTTTTTCCATGACGGTGTAAAGCCTGCGCGCCCCGATGTTCTCGGTTTTTTCATTCACCTGCCAGGCGATCTCTGCAAGCCTGCGGATGCCGTCGGGCCGGTAGTCGAGCTTCACGCCCTCGGTCTCCAGCAGGGCCTGGTACTGGCGCGTCAGGCAGGCGTCGGTCGCGGTGAGAATGCGCTCGAAATCTTCCACGGTCAGGCTTTCCAGTTCAACGCGGATCGGGAAGCGGCCCTGCAGTTCGGGGATGAGGTCGGAAGGCTTCGACAGGTGGAAGGCGCCGCTGCCGATGAACAGGATGTGGTCAGTCTTGATCATGCCGTATTTCGTGGTGACGGTCGTACCTTCCACCAGCGGCAACAGGTCGCGCTGCACGCCGTGGCGCGAAACTTCCGCGCCCCCGGTCTCCTGGCGGCTGGTGATCTTGTCGATCTCGTCGATGAACACGATGCCGTTCTGCTCGACGTTGGCCAGCGCTCTCAGCTTGAGGTCTTCATCGTTGACCAGTTTCGCGGCCTCTTCCTCGGTGAGCAGCTTCATCGCCTCGGGTATTTTCAGCTTGCGGGTCTTGCGCCGTCCGCCGCCCAGGTTCTGGAACATGCCCTGGATCTGCGAAGTGAGATCCTCCATGCCTGGAGGCACGAGGATCTCCATCTGCGCCTGCGCCACCGCGACTTCGATCTCGATTTCCTTGTCGTCGAGTTCGCCCTCGCGCAGCCGCTTGCGGAATTTCTGCCGTGTGGCCGTGTCGCGATCCCCCGGTTCGGTCTGGACGCCGATCTCGCGCGCCGGCGGCAGCAGGGCATCCAGGATGCGCTCTTCGGCAAGGTCCTCCGCGCGATGGCGGACCTTGCGCGTTTCCTGTTCGCGTGTCTGCTTGATCGCGCTTTCCACCAGGTCGCGGATGATCGAATCGACGTCCTTGCCGACATAGCCGACTTCGGTGAATTTGGTGGCTTCCACCTTGATGAACGGCGCATCCGCGAGCTTGGCCAGGCGGCGTGCGATCTCGGTCTTGCCCACGCCGGTCGGCCCGATCATGAGAATGTTCTTGGGTGTGATTTCCTGGCGCAGCGGTTCGGCAACCTGCTGGCGCCGCCAGCGGTTGCGCAGCGCGATGGAAACGGCGCGCTTGGCGTTGTCCTGCCCGACGATGTTCTTGTCGAGTTCGTGGACGATTTCCTGCGGTGTCATGGAAGACATAGGGGCTAGGGGTTAGGGGCTAGGGACTAGGGGTTAGGATCCAATGCCTGAGACGGAATTTTCCAGTCCCTAGCCCCTAACCCCTAGCCCCTAATCGAGGACCTCGATCACGTGATTCTGGTTGGTATAGATGCAGATGTCGCCGGCGATGGTCAGGGACTTCTTGACGATGTCCAGCGGCGAAAGCTCGGAATTCTCCAGCAGCGCCCTCGCGGCCGCCTGCGCGTAGGGCCCGCCGCTGCCAATCGCGACCACGCCGAGTTCCGGTTCCACCACGTCGCCGTTGCCGGTGATGATCAGCGAAGAGTCGTGGTCGGCAACGGCCAGCATGGCTTCGAGCCGGCGCAGCATGCGGTCTGTGCGCCAGTCCTTGGCCAGTTCGACCGCGGAGCGCAGCAAATGTCCCTGATGCTTCTCCAGTTTCGATTCGAAGCGTTCGAACAGCGTGAATGCATCCGCCGTGCCGCCGGCAAAGCCGGCGAGTATGCGGTCGTGAAACAGGCGCCGCACCTTGCGTGCGCTGGCCTTGAGCACGACGTTGCCGAAGGTCACCTGCCCGTCGCCGCCCAACGCTACCTGCTTGCCGCGGCGCACGGAAAGGATGGTGGTGCCGTGAAATTGTTCGCTCATCATTCTGGACCGGTTCCGGGAGTGTCTGCAGCGTCGTGCATCGTGCGCCTGACCCTGCGGATGAAAGGTCCGCCCACATAGAGGCCGGCCGGATTATCAGGTGGGGATTGTACTAAAGACTTCAAGCGGCTGATTTGGCCGGCGCGCGCTCCAGGCTGGCGACGACGATGCCCACGATGGCCATCGCCCAAACGATGACTGCCCCCGTGGGGAGGTCGGACATCGTCGAGGCGACCAGGCCGAACAGATAACCCAGGCCGCCGACCGCGTAGGCCTTGGCCAGGCGAAAGCGGGTTGCCTTGCGCGAGGCCAGCGCGGGAATGATCAGGCTGGAGAACACCAGATAGATGCCGACCATCTGCACGGATGCGGTCACCGACAGGCCGAACAGCACGTAGAAGCCGATGCGGCCGAAGCGTGTCATTCCCAGGCCGAACCAGGCGCCGAGCACGACGACAGTGAGCGCCGCAACCACCACGAGCTGCGAAGTTCCCACCCAGAGAATCTGGCCGACCAGCATGTCCTTCAGGTGCTCGCCTGCATGAGGATTGCCGGCCAGCAGCAGGATCTCCAGGGTTGCCGCCAGGATGAATACGCAACCGATGATCGCTTCCTGGATGTCCGGCCAGCGCTTTTCGGTCCAGGTCAGGAACAATGCGCCGAGCAGGGCCGCAGCGAGAGCGGAAAGCTGTACGACGAACACCCGTTCTTCGAATCCGAAGAACGCCGCCGCGATCACACCGACGCCGGCAATCTGCGCTATGGCAATGTCGATGAACACGATGCCCCGGTTCAGCACCTGGATGCCCAGCGGCACATGCGTAGCCGTCACCAGCAGGCCGGCAATTAGGGCGGGAAGCAGGATGCTGAACTCGAGGCTGGCCATGCTAATTCCTCGCTTTCCTCAGGCGGGCGATGGAGTCGTCGAACAGGCTGAACAGGTCCTTCGCCCCGGGCGTTCCGCCGACGGTATACGGCAAGGCAACCAGGGGGATGCCGGTGCGTTCGGCCAGCCATTCGGTCGCTTTCGGGTCGTTGTACATCGAACGCGCGATGAGGTCCGCGGGATCGGCTTTGAGGCGCCCGACCAGCTCGGCCAGATGTCCTGCGGTCGGAGGAAGACCGGGTTTCGGCTCCACGTTCATCACTTCCGTCATGCCCAGCCAGTGCAGCAGGTAGGTTGCGCTCTTGTGGTGGCAGACTACCCTCGCGCCGCGCAATCCGGCCGCTTCCTTCTCCCAGCGCGCCATTGCGAGCTGCCAGCGCGACTGGAAATCCTTGCCGCGGGCTTGGTAATACGCCGCGTTGCCGGCGTCCAGCTGTTCGAGCCGCTGGGTGACCGCCAGCGCCACTTTCGCGATGTTGTGCGGGTCGAGGTGGATGTGCGGATTGCCGGCCGGATGGATGTCGCCATCGGCACGATCGAGCCGGGTCGGTATTTCCAGCCTGTCCACCAGTTCGGCGGCGGCGATGAAACCCGCCTTGCCGGGTTGCACCCTGCCGTTGCCGGCCGTCTGCAGCAGGACCGGCAGCCAGCCGATCTCGAGATCGGCGCCGGTGCAGATCGCCAGGTCGGCGCTGCGCATCCTTGCCACAAGGCTGGGACGCGCTTCAATTCTGTGTGGATCCTGCAATGCGTTGGATGCCTGATAAACCGATACTTTGTCGCCGCCCAGTTCGCTGGCCAGCGCGGCCCATTCGGGCACGCAGGCGAAAACGTTGATTGCCGCATTTGCCGCGGAGCACGCCACCAGCATCAGCGTCACTACGGAGAATCTCAGCCATGAGTTCATTCTTGCTCCTTTTCCATTTTGTGCGCGAGCACGGTCCAGCCGCCTCGCCGGACCGGCGATCCCGACCGGCGGTCAGAACTTGTGCGCGCCATGCGCCCCCAGGCTCATGATGTATTGCAGGAAAATCTGGTCGTCTGTCTCGCCGAAGCGAGCCTCGTCGCGTGCATACTGCAGTCGCAGGCGCGAGAACTCCGATGGGGAGAAGTCGACCATCGCGGTTGTCCGTTTCGGATCGTTCTCCGCGAGCAGCGGTAAGTCCGATGCCGTCAACAGGCCGATATCCACCGTCCCGCGGTCCAGTTCCTCGTAACGCAGGCCCACACGCCAGCGCGGTATGAACTGGTAGGCGCCCTGCACATACCAGCCGCTCTGCCTGGAATTGTAGGTGTCGGACCTGCTGCCCGGCGTAGACGTGCCATCCACGTCGTAAGTCAGGCTGCCGTCCTCCTCCCGATGCAGGTACTCGGCCTGGAACTTGAAGTTGCGTGAAGTCGCGTCGCCATTGGGCGCCCATTTCCAGACGATATCCACGCCCCACACCTTGCTGTCTCCGTCAAATGCGTTGATGACGTCTTCGTCCAGGGCATTGATGTCCTCGTACTGGCGGCCGGCTGCCGTGGTCTTGCGATAGGAGGCGCCGAAGCGATAGCTGTTGCTGGCTCCGACATCGTCGCCAACATGAAAGAACACCTGACCTGAATTGGATCCGTTCTTATTCCGCTCCGAACCCGGGAAGTTCGCTCCGCGGCCCGCCTCGACGCCCAGTTCCAGAAAAACCGGCGTCGGCGCCACCCAGCGTACCTGCACGCCGTCATCTTTCAACTGACCGCCAAAGAAGGCCTGGTGCACCAGGGGTGCGTCGACGAAGTCCCAGGCATGGGCATGAATTTCGTTCAGATAACCGAAGCCGGAAAGGAAGCGGCCGGCCTTGATGGTAATGCCGGGGATGAAGCCGCTGTTCTGAAAATAGCCTTCCTCGATCTCGACCTCGTTCTCCGGCGTGACTGCAGCGATGAATACACCTGAGAAGTAAGGATCGATGTTGGCGGAAATCGTCAGCTCGGATTCGCCGAGATTGAAGCTGCGGCCTCCCGGTCCGATCTCATCGCCACCCGGAATGAAGCCGCCGATCTGATAAGTGCCCGGGTCACGCTGCAGATTCTGGTACTTGCCATCCAGAATCAGCGAGATCGCGGGATTGAAGGCGCTCCGGTTGCTGACGGCTTTTGGGGCGTAAGCCGGCGTCGGAGCGGCGTTGGACTCGGGCGGCGCTGCTTTCTGATCCGCCTCTGCCTTGCGCAGGCGGTCTTCGAGGGCGCGGATGCGGACTTCGTAGCCATCCTTCATGTTCATGATTTCGTCGCGGATCTTTCCGATCTCCGCGTCATCCGCCGCATTGGCTGCAACGGGCATTGCAAAGGCGACGGCAAGGGCCGTCACCACGATGTTCGTGCGAAACATGGATGCATCTCCTGTGAACGAGAAAAATCAACACGCCGCGCAATGCGCGGGCCGTCAAGGATTTCGGTCAGAGAAGAACGGGAGGGGCGCGGCTGTTGAATGCGACAACCGTGACCGGCCGGAAGAAATGGCCGGTTTCGGGGGGCTGCGCAAAGACGAAGGAGAGGGTAAGAAGGGGCGCGACACTCGCCGGTGCCGCGAAGGAAAGTTTTTCGAAACTAACGCACTTGCCGCAGAGTTGGCTGTGGCCCAGTTGCTCCTTGGGTGCGGGCACCTTGCCCAGGTGCGAAACCGCGTGCCCATAGGCCGCCTGCTGCGCGAACAGCAGCAGGAAGGTCAGCAGGCTTAACAGAAATTTTTGCGGTTTCATGGCGGCACGGTTCGACCGCCGGCAGTGTAACGCCGATTTTCGGCTTTCGCCAAGTCTTCGATTTTTCCACTTGAAACATCGCCCGGACAAATGGCCGGCATGCATTCCACCAGGCAGCTATATTATTGTTTGCAGGACTTCAAGGGGAGGGCAGCCATGGCTTTCTGTCGGATGCATCCGGTTTCGAAGGCGGCAAGAAGGAAATTCATTGCGCAGTCCGTCGCGCTCGGCACGGCATTGATGCTGCCCTCGATAGCACAGGCCGGACGCCTCCGCCAGCTTGCCGGCAACGTGGCGGTGAACGGCAAAGCCGCGAACGCCGCAACCGAAATCCGTTCCCTGGATGTCGTCACGACGGGAGCGGGTAGCAGTGCCGTTCTGGTCATGGGCAAGGATGCGCTGCTGATCCGCGCCAACAGCGAAGTGGAACTGCTTGGCAAGCCAAACACCGTGGCACTCACCGGCCTGCGAATGCTGACCGGCGCGGTGCTGGGCGTGTTTGGCAAAGGGGGCGGGCGCCAAGTGCTTACCGGCACCGCAACCATCGGCATTCGCGGCACGGGAATCTACATGGAAGCTTCTGCGGAGCAGACCTATTTTTGCACCTGTTATGGCGACGTCTCGATCGAGGACCAGCATCGCGGCGAGAGGCACCTGGTGCTGTCCGGCTATCACTCGCCGAACGTCATTTACGCGGCGAAAAAGGATGGCGCCATGATGCAGAAGGCGCAGTTCATCAACCACACGGACGAGGAGCTGGTGATGCTGGAAAAGCTCGTCGGCCGCAAGCCTCCTTTTGTAAAGCCGTGAATGCCGTGAATTCGTCTGTTCCGGCATTCACGATATTCACGGCCCTTCACGAATCGTCCATCGACAGTTCCCGCGGCAGGTGGCTGATGTCCCCCCACGCGTCGATTTTCCAACTGCCATTGCGGTGGCTCAGGACGTTGACCGAGGCGTTGTAGATCGGGAAGTCTCTTGTGGCCGACGGCGACATGCCGGTCGCGTGTCGATATGCAGCGTCCAGCGAACCGCCGTGGGTGACGATAAGCACGCGGCCGCCGGCATGGATCTGAAGCACTTCCTGGATGAAATCCAGAATTCGGCGCGCGAACTCTCCGAGGCTTTCTCCGCCTTTCAGCGCCATGGCAGGATCGCGCGCCTTGAATGCCTTCCAGGCGGCCGGCTGCCGTGCGATGGATTCCTCGCCGGTCAATCCCTGCAGCACACCCAGATGCCGTTCACGCAGGCGCGGGTCGCGGACGATGTCTCTATCGGGATTGGCGACGACCTGGCTCGCGGTGAGGTAGGCGCGTATCAGGTCGCTGGAATAGATTGCGTCGAAGGCTTCGCCTGCCAGGCGCCTGCCCACAGCGTCGGCTTGCGCGAGGCCAATCTCGTTCAGGGGAATGTCGAGATGGCCCTGGATGCGGCCTTCGACATTCCATGCGGTTTCGCCATGGCGAACGAGGAACAGTGTGGTTGTCATTATCCGGAAGTCACGTGGCAGAGCAGGCCTTTCAGATATTCGCCTTCGGGAAAGGCGAGCGATATCGGATGGTCGGGCGAGGCGTGGAACTGGTCGATGACCTGAGCATCGACGTTCGCATCAAGCGCGGCGCCGGCGACGATCTTGCGAAACAGGTCGGCGGATACGCCGCCCGAACAGGAAAAAGTCGCGAGCAGGCCGCCCGGCCGCAGCAGCTTGAAGCCGAGCAGGTTGATGTCCTTGTAACCGCGCGCCGCGCGTTCGGCGGTGGCGGCCGTAGGCGCGAATTTCGGCGGATCGAGGATGATCAGGTCGAAGCTCCTGCCCTGGTCACGGAACTTGCGCAAGCACTGGAACACGTCGGCATCGATCCATTCGCAGCGCTCAGCCGGCATGGCGTTCAGCGCGACGTGCTCGCGCGCGAGTTCGAGTGCGTCACCGGAAGAATCTACAGACGTTACGGAAGTGGCGCCATGAAGCAGAGCCTGCAACGTGAAGCCGCCGGTGTAGCTGAAGCAGTTGAGCACGTCCCTGCCCCGAGCCATGCGCCCGACCTGCACGCGGTTGTCACGCTGGTCCAGATAGAAACCGGTCTTGTGGCCTTTCGCAACATCTACCCGCAGGCGCACATCGTTCTCGGCGATCTCCACCACGGTGGAATCGAGCGTCCCCCTGACCAGGCCGGTGTGCGGCTGCAGTCCTTCCAGCTCGAGCACGTCCGAATCGGAGCGCTCGTAGATCGCGCGAGCCCCCGTGATCTCCTGAAGGGCATCGATAATGGCGTCGCGCCAGCGCTGGCAGCCGGCGCTCGAGATCTGGACCACGACGATATCGGCGTAGCGATCCACGATGAGTCCCGGCAGACCGTCGGATTCACCGTGCACCAAGCGCTCGGCTTCCCGTGCCGTCCGCGGAAACAGTTTTCGGCGTAGCCCGATCGCCGTTTTCAGCCGGCTGCGAAAAAAATCCGCCTCGATCCTTGTGTCTTCGTTCCAGTCCCAGACTCGCGCTGAAATATTGGCATCGGGATTACAGGCCGCGACAGCAAGGAAGCGCCCGTCCTGCGCGACGACGCGAACCGTGTCGCCCTGCAGGGGCGTGCCTTCGGTGCGCGCGATCGCGCCGGAGAATACCCAGGGATGCCTGCGCAGCAGCGATTTCTCGCGGCCGGCTTTCAGGATGATTTTATTCATGCGCTAGTTTAGATCTTGAACCACGGAGGGCACGGAGAAAATCCTGAAAGAAGAAACTCAACTACGTGGGGCGTGTATGCGAGACTGGCCAAAGCAACTTTGTCGTTCGTTTGCTTTCGTCGTTCTCCGTGTCCTAAAAGGGTACTCCGGCGTGCTACGCACGTAGTGTATCCGTGCTCTCCGTGATTCAAGGTTTGGATGGTTTACGCTTGGCGCGGGGATGGGCTTCGTCGTAAACCTTGGCGAGGTACTGAAAGTCCAGGTGCGTGTAAACCTGTGTAGTAGAGATGCTGGCATGGCCCAGCATTTCCTGTACGGCGCGCAGGTCGCCGCTGGATTGCAGCACGTGCGAAGCAAAGGAGTGGCGCAGCATGTGCGGATGGACGTGACCGGGTAGTCCCTGCTTGATGCCCCAGGCTTTGAGCCGGTTCTGCACCACCCGCGGGCTGATCGCCGTACCACGCTGATTGACGAACAATGCCAACTCGCCAGGTTTCGCCAACGTCTTGCGCGTTTCCATCCAGGTTCGTATTGCCTTTAGCGCATGGCTGCCGACCGGCACCACCCTGGTCTTGTTGCCCTTGCCGGTGACCCGCACCGTCGCGTCTGAAAAACTGATGTCCGTCGGCTTCAGCGCGGTCAGTTCGGAGAGTCGCAAACCGGACGAATAGAACAGTTCGAAGATCGCGCGGTCGCGAACCGTGAACGGATCGTCGCCGGCGATGCTGACCAGCCGCGTCGCTTCGTCGGGAGAGAGAGCTTTGGGCAGGTTCCGCGGCGATTTCGGCGCGCGCACGCCAGTGCAGGGATTGCGGAAGAAGCCGTGATCGCGCGCCAGATAGGCGTAGAAGGCGCGCCATGCGGACAACAGTCGTGCCAGCGAACGGCCGCCCAGGCCCCGTCCATGCAATTGCGCGACGAATCTTCTTATCTGCTGGACCTGCAGTTCCTGCAGCGGCGTCTGCCCGGCAAGTTCAAGCAGCATGCCGACGTCGCGCGAATAGGCCGCCGCGGTGTGGACCGACAACCTGCGCTCCTGCCGCAGATGCGCGAGGAAGCCGCCAAGGTACGGATGCGCCGGCGTGGTGTGCGCTGGAGTCTCTCCGCTTTCGGTCATCTTGGTCCGGTCATTTCGGTCTAGAGGTAGCGCCTCAACGAGGTGCTGACCAGTTCACCCAGGCGCTTGAGGTACAGCGTCCCCATTTCGGGATAGAAACGCTGCGGATCCTCGCTGGCGAGCGCCAGGATTCCGAACACTTTCTCCGCGCGCATGGGGACGTAGGCGAACGATTTGACGGCGGCTTCGTTCTCGCCGAACCATTGCCCGCTCTCGAACATGGCCTTTGCGCTGCAATAAGGATGCTTGAGGCTCTCGGCGAACACCTTGACCTCGTGGCTTGCGGCGCTGAACTCCGGCGCTGGCGGATGATCCCAGTCCGTCCACAGGCGCAGGGCGACGTGGGGAACCGCAAAGTCCTCTCGCAGGTTGTGGTAAAGCGCTTGCAGCAGGGTGTCGAAGTTTGCCGCCCGCACGAGCTCGAGCGCGACCCGATGCACTTTCTCGCCGATGGCGTCGTTCTCCTCGCCGAACTGGACCAGTTCGCGCAGTTTCGATTCCAGGACCTTGTTCTTCTCGCGCAGGCTGACGATTTGTCGCTCCGACAGCGGGATCGCCCGCCCGCCGTGGGGATGGGGGATGGTCACCGATGACAGCATGTCGGCATATTGCTCGAAGAACTCCGGATGGTCCTGCAGGTAACGGGCGACGTCTTCTGATCTCATTGGATTCCTTTTTTTATAACTCCATCTCGCCTTCGAATACGGATTGCGCGGGGCCGGACATCCAGACCGGCATGCCTTCCCCCTGCCATGCGATTTCCAGCTCGCCGCCATGGGTCGAGACCGTGACCGGGGAATCGAGCAGGCCGGCCGCTATTCCCGCCACCACGGCGGCGCATGCGCCAGTGCCGCAGGCCAGGGTTTCGCCGGCGCCGCGTTCGAATACGCGCAGGAGTATGCGGCGGCGGTCGGCAATCTGCATGTAGCCGGCGTTCGCCCGCTCCGGGAAACGCGAATGGCCCTCGATCAGCGGACCTTCGGTCAGCACCGGCGCGGCTTCCGCGTCCGCCACAATCTGCACGGCATGGGGATTGCCCATGGACACGGCGAAAATCTCGATACTTCTGCCGCCCACGTCCAGCCGGTAGGTCGGCGCGCGCCGGGGGGCATCGAAAGGGATCCGTTTCGGCTCGAACGCCGGCGCGCCCATGTTCACCGTCACCCGGCCGTCCTGTTCCAGCCGCGGCTCGATGATCCCGGACCGGGTCTCGACGCGGATCGAGGTCTTGTCCGAAAGCTTCTTGTCGTGCACGTAGCGCACGAAACAGCGGGCGCCGTTGCCGCACTGGCTGACTTCGCCGCCATCCGCATTGAATATCCGGTAGTAGAAATCCGTGCCGGCGGAGCGCGGCGGCTCCACCACCAGCAACTGGTCGAAGCCGACGCCGAAATGCCGGTCGGCAAGCTTGCGGATGACAGGGGGATCGAGTTTCCATGTTTCGCGCGTTGCGTCGACGACGATGAAATCGTTGCCCGCACCCTGCATCTTGGTGAACTTCAGCCGCATCTGCGGAGGGAACGCGGTGTGTTGCGGTCGAAAGTCGTGAAATTCATCTGATGCCTGCCGCGCGGCTGCGGCCCGATTGCGCTGCCCCGTATTCTAGCGCCCGGACGGCGATGATACCGGGATAGTTCCCGCGCAGATCCCGGAGGCATCCGGATTCCGGAACATCAGTAGAACCTCGCTTCGCCCGGTGGCCGGGTCTTGAACCGCTTGTGGACCCAGTAGTACAACTCGGGCATTTCCAGCACGCGTTCCTCGATGAAGGCGTTCATCCTCCGCGTGTCCGCCACAACGTCTTCGCCGGGAAAGTTCTCCCAGGCGGGATAGAACCGTACTTCATATCCCTGGGCGCCAGGCAATTGGCGTGTGACGAAGGGAACGACCTTCGCGCCGGTGAGTTTGGCCATTCTCGACAGACCCGTGATGGTGGCCGTCTGCACTCCGAAGAAAGGCACGAAGACGGAGCCTTCCATTCCGAAATCCATGTCTATGGAATAGAACAGCGACCAGCCCTGGCGCATCGCCTTCACCACCGGGCGGATGCCGTCCTGCCGCGACAGCAGCTTGCTGTGGCCGAAGCGCGTGCGCGCCTTCAGCAGCAGGGCGTCGAACACCGGGTTCTTCTGATGGGAATAGATGTCGATCATGCTGTATTCGCTCGACATGCGGATGGCGCCGAGGTCGAGGCCGACGAAATGCAGGGCCAGCACGATGACCTGACCCTTGAGGGCTTCTTCGAGAAACGACTGATCTTCGACGCGGACCAGACGGCGGATTCGTTCAGCAGACGACCACCAACTGATGCCCTGTTCGAGAATTGCGCGGCCCATAGCGCGAAAATGCGCGCGCGCAATCCGGTTACGTTCCGTTTCGGACCGTTGCGGAAAACACAACCTGAGATTGGTGTGCACGACGACACGGCGTTCGCGGGCGACGGCATACAGCAGCATGCCGAGGCCTTGCCCAATGGGCGCCAGAACCGGCAGCGGCAGCAGCCGCAGCAGCCAGACGATTGCGATGGCGATTCGTATCATCGCGGCCGGCCTTCTGCTGCTGTGCTGCCCGATTCGGGTGGTGGCGCGCCCGCCGGCACCTTGAAGCGGTTGTAGGCCCACAAATACTGGTCCGGCGCGCGTGCGACCATCTGTTCGACTGCCGCATTGAGGGCACGCACGCCGTGCGGGCCTTGCAACGGTTCCGTAACCTCAGCCGCTTCGAACGCGTAGCCGGCGCCGCGCGGCAGCCTTCTGGCGAAAGTCATGATCACGCTGGCACCGGTCGATTCGACGAGGCGGCCGACCAGCGTCATGGTATAGGCCGGACGGCCGAAAAAATCCGCCCAGGCGCCCTCTCCCATGCTGGGCGCCTGATCCGGCAGGATGCCGATGGAGTCGCCGCGTTTCAGCGCCTTCAGCAGCAGGCGCACGCCGCGCAGGCTGGTCGGCGCCAGTTCGACGCGATCGCTGCGACGGCCCGCTTCGATAAGGGGCTGCAGCATTCTCATTTTCGGCGGCCGGTAGAGCACGGTAAGCGGGCGATGTTGGGCGACGCAGATGGCCGCCATGTCCGGACAGCCCAGGTGCGGCGTTAGATAGATGATGCCGTTGCCGCGGGCTTCGGCTTCGGCGATCAGCGCCAGCGACATATCGGATACGATCAATCGGGTCGCGTGGAACTTCGGAAGGAACCAGACCGGTATCAGTTCCGTTGCTGCCTTGCCCGATTCGGAAATGTTCTCGCGCAGAATGCGCTGGAAATCGGATTCATCGCGCCATGACCTGCCTCGCAGCAGGTTCTCGCGCAGCCGAGCCGAATACGTGGGGGAAAGCCAGTAAACAACCCAGCCCAGGGCGCTTCCCGCCGCATGAAACCAGGAGAGCGGCAATCCGGCGAAAAGCCGCAACATCCCTATGAGCATGAACTTATTCGGTTTTTCGTTTTGTTCTTTTGTCGGGTTTTTGCTATCCTCACCGACTCTCCCGAATCTTTACAGAGTATCTGAATGAACGATTTCCTCTTCACGTCAGAGTCGGTATCCGAAGGTCATCCGGACAAGGTGGCGGACCAGATATCAGATGCGGTACTGGACGCTATCTTAACCCAGGACAAATTCTCCCGAGTAGCGGCGGAAACTTTGGTGAACACAGGCCTCGTCGTGATGGCCGGCGAGATCACCACCAATGCGGTAGTGGATTTCCAGCAGGTGGCGCGCGAAGCCATCAAGCGCATCGGCTACGACAACACCGAATACGGCATCGACTACAAGGGTTGCGCCGTGCTGGTTGCTTACGACAAGCAGTCGCCGGACATCGCGCAAGGCGTGGACAAGGCCCAGGACGATCCGCTGAATCAGGGCGCCGGCGACCAGGGCCTCATGTTCGGCTACGCCTGCGACGAAACGCCGGTCCTGATGCCCCTGCCAATCCATCTCGCCCACCGACTGGTCCAGCGCCAGTCGGAGCTGCGCCGCGACGGGCGCCTGCCCTGGCTGCGGCCCGATGCGAAATCCCAGGTTACCGTCCGTTATGTGAACGGCAAGCCCGATTCCATCGACACGGTGGTGCTCTCGACCCAGCATTCTCCCGACATCTCGCTCGAGAAGATTCGCGAGGCCGTGATCGAGGAGATCATCAAGCCGGTGCTGCCGAAGAACCTGATCAAAGGCGAAATCAAGTTTCTGGTCAATCCCACGGGCCGCTTCGTGATTGGTGGGCCGCAGGGCGATTGTGGACTGACCGGGCG
>CAYODB010000034.1:0-23339 GCA_964402495.1 uncultured Bordetella sp. | reverse complement strand
GGAAAGTCGACCGTGTCCTGGTCGATGCGCCCTGCAGCGGCCTGGGCACGCTGCGGCGCAATCCCGACCTGAAATGGAGACAGTCTGAGCAATCAGTCGTCGAACTTGCCGCCAAGCAATCCTCGATTCTCGCAAGTGCCGCCACCCTGCTGAAACCCGGTGGGAGGCTGGTGTACGCGACGTGCAGCATTCTCGCCGAGGAAAATGACGCGGTCGTTGCGGGTTTTCTCGACTCACGCCCTGATTTTCAGCTACTTGATTGCCAGGTGGTCCTGGGCGACAGCCGCATTGCCCTTGAAAGCGGACGCTACCTCCAGTTGCGTCCGCAGACACACGAAACCGACGGATTCTTCGCCGCGGTACTCGAACGTCGCAACGCCCCGGCGTGAAACGCATCCGTCAACTTGTAGCGGTCATTGCAGCATTTTCCTGCGGTTTGCCCTTGTGGGCTTTCGATGCCTCGAACATTGTCCCCGGCAGCGGCACGATCGAGTATGCATTCACCCCCGAGGATGACGCCGCAGGGCTGGTGGAGCGCGTCATCGACACCGCCCGCTCGCAAGTCCTGGTGCAGGCATTCAGCTTCACGCATAAGCGGATCGCCGTCGCCCTGGTCAGGGCGCATCGCCGTGGCGTGGACGTGCAGGTCATCGCTGACCCGGAGCAGGCAGAACTCATCGGACACAACGTGGTCGGACTTCTCTTCTCCGGGAAAGTGCCGGTGTATGCCGACGCCGTACACTCGGCCGCCCACAACAAAATCATCGTCATCGATGCGCGGGACGAGAGGCCGGTGTTGATAACCGGCAGTTTCAATTTCACATTTGCGGCACAGTTCCGCAATGCGGAGAACCTGCTGGTGTTCCGAGGCAATCGCGAACTGACGCGAGCTTACATGGACAACTGGGAACGACATCGCGCGCACTCCGTGCCATTCGATGCCGGATCGAAGCGATAACTTAGCCGAAAGAAACCATGCAGAACGACAACGATGCGGACGCAACTGGAAACTGCGCTTCGCCTGTTGCTGCAAGCGGCGGCTGCGAACGCCGATGTGTTGAAGGATCCCGCACCTGCCGCAGTGCTGCACGCTTTCGCCGACGGCGGCATCAATCTCGAATTGCAGGCATGGACCGAGAATCCGCAGCGGAAACTGGCGGTCCAGACCGAGCTCAACCTGGCGATCTACCGGAGCTTCACCTCGAACAAAATAGAAATCCCCTTTCCCCAGAAGGAGATACGAATTGTCGCCGAAACAAAAATCTCGCCTTCGGGCTTGAATTTGAGTTGAATCCCGGCATTTAAGAAACCAGGGCGAAGATCACCTCAAATCCCTGAGCTCTCCTGATTTTTGCTTAGTAATTTCGAGGGCACATAGCGTTACAAAAATTGGCCTTACCGGGGTCGTCGGTTACTGTAGAATCGGCGTCGTTATCTTTCTGATTATTCGAGGTTACCTGAATGAATTTGAATGGGTTTACGGACCTTCCGGTGTGGGCGAGCGGGCTGATCGTTCTGCCGTGGTGGGGTTACGTTCTCGTGGCCCTGGCTTTAACCCACGTCACGATTGCGGCAGTCACCATTTACCTGCACCGGCACTCGGCGCATAGGGCGCTCGACCTGCATCCGGTTGCCTCCCATTTCTTCCGCGGCTGGCTCTGGATGACGACCGGCATGTCCACCAAGGCCTGGACCGCCATTCACCGCAAGCACCATGCGAAGTGCGAGACCGAAGAGGATCCGCACAGCCCGCAAGTACTTACTCTCAAGAAGGTTTTACTGGAAGGCAGCGAGCTGTACCGCAAGGAAGCTGCCAATCAGGAAACTCTCGATAAATATGGCCATGGCACGCCAGATGACTGGATCGAGCGCAATGTCTACTCGCGATCGGACAAAGGCGGAGTTGGCATGATGCTGGTCACCGACATTTTGCTGTTCGGGCCGGCCGGCCTGGCCATCTGGGCTGTCCAGATGCTATGGATTCCCGTGACCGCGGCTGGCGTGATCAACGGGGTCGGCCACTACTTCGGCTATCGCAATTTCCAGTCAGAAGATGCGAGCACCAACATCGTGCCCTGGGGAATTCTGATCGGCGGCGAAGAACTGCACAACAATCACCACGCTTACGCCTCCTCGGCGCGGCTGTCGAACAAGTGGTACGAATTTGACATCGGCTGGGCCTACATCCGGATTCTTTCGGCGTTGGGCCTCGCGCAGGTCAAGAAGCTGGCACCCCAGGTCAAGATAGATCCAGCCAAGGCGAAATGCGACGAACAGACTCTGCAGGCCGTCATTACCCATCGTTACGACGTGCTGGCCCGCTTCACCCGTACGCTGAAAGCAACCTGCGCAGAAGAATTGCGCCGCGTGCGCGAACACAAGCACGGCCATGCGATCGACCTTCAAGGCATGAAGCGCTGGCTGCACCTGGACGCCAAGTTCGTACCGGCACAGGAGAAGGCCCAGCTCGACGAAGTGTTGAAAACCAGCAAGGTACTGGACACGGTTTACACCATGCGCCAGGAACTGGCGGCATTGTGGCAGCGCTCGACGGCGACCAAGGAACAGTTGTTGTCGCAACTTGAAGACTGGTGCCACCGCGCGGAAAAAAGCGGCATCGCGGCGTTGCGCGACTTTTCCCGCACCCTGCGCCGCTACGCCTGAAGACACGACTCAGCAGCACAAACAAAAAGCCCGCTTCGGCGGGCTTTTTGTTTGTGCTGACCGGGCGTGCTTGAACCCCGATCACCCAAGCTCGACTACTTGAGTTTGGTTTCCTTGTAGATGACGTGCTTGCGGACGACCGGATCGAATTTTTTCATCTCGATCTTGTCCGGTTTGGTGCGTTTGTTCTTCGTCGTGGTGTAGAAATGTCCCGTGCCAGCGGACGATTCCAGTTTGATTTTTTCACGCATGTTCTATTCTCCGGTCAGATCTTGTTGCCACGGGCGCGCAGTTCCGCCAGGACGACGTCGATGCCCTTCTTGTCGATGGTGCGCAATCCCGCGTTGGTAACGCGCATGCTGATCCAGCGGCTCTCGCTCTCGACCCAGAAGCGCCGGTACTGAAGATTGGGCAGAAAACGGCGCTTGGTCTTGTTGTTGGCGTGGGAAACGCTGTTCCCGCCCATCGGCTTCTTGCCGGTTACTTCGCAAACTCTTGCCATGATGACTTCTCCAGGCTTTGTCGCTGAGGATCGCTGCAAGACGATCCGATTTAATCCAGGACCAGTACGGTACGCCACCGGCCCGCTGAAATTCGGGAAGCGCGCTTTATAGCATATTTCCAGCCACTTACTCAATGCTTTCGGGCGCCATTCAGAGCAGGCCGCGCTCGGCAAAAGAAAGCGTCGCACCCTTGCCGATGATGAAATGATCCAGTACCCGGACATCGACGAGCGCCAGTGCCTGCTTGAGCGCCTGTGTCAGGGTTTCGTCGGCGTGGCTGGGTTCGGCCACCCCGGACGGGTGGTTATGGGCGAAGATCATCCCGGCTGCGTTGTGATGCAGGGCTCGCCGGACCACCTCCCTGGGAAAGACGCTGGTCTGGGTCAAAGTGCCGGAGAACAGCTCTTCCACCTCGATCACGCGGTTCTGCGCATCCATGAAAATCCCGACGAACACCTCCACTTGCCGGTTCTGCAACTGCAAGCGGAGAAAGTCGCGCACCGACACGGGCGAACTCAGGTTGACTCCCGCTTTGGCATCTGCCACCAATGCCCGTCGCGCCATCTCCAAAACGGCCTGGAGTTGCACATATTTGGCGTTTCCAATTCCTTGAATTGCGCAGAACGTGGCTCGATCTGCACCGAACATGGCGGCGAACGAGCCAAATTGCTTCAATAATCGTCGTGCCAGGTCCACGGCGCTCGCGCCCCTGACGCCGGTTCGGAGAAAGATGGCGAGCAATTCCGCATCGGATAGCGAGGCAGCGCCTTTTGCGAGCAACTTTTCCCGTGGCCTGTCTTCCACGGGCCAATCGGTGATGGCCATGAATCCTCCAGACAGCTTTTCGTATTCACAACAACAGTTTACACTCCAGTCTCGGCAATCCGTTAGACTATTCCCATGACTGAACTAGCCAACAAACGTATCCTGCTCGGCCTCACGGGCGGCATAGCAGCATACAAGTCCGCCGAGCTGGTGCGCGACCTTCAGCGCGTCGGCGCCGATGTCCAGGTCGTGATGACCGAGGCTGCGACGCACTTCATCACCCCGGTCACCATGCAGGCGCTGTCCGGCAAGCCGGTTTTCACCGGCATGTGGGACAATCGTGTGGCAAGTGGCATGCCGCACATCGAACTATCGCGCGATCGGGACCTGATAGTCGTCGCGCCGGCCACTGCAGATTTCATGGCCAAGCTCGTGCATGGCGCTGCGGACGACTTGCTCGCGACCCTGTGTCTTGCCCGGGCGTGCCCGCTGATGGTAGCGCCCGCCATGAACCGCCAGATGTGGGAAAACGCTGCGACCCAGCGCAATATGTCCCAACTGCGCCAGGACGGAATCCTCGTTCTGGGTCCGGACGCGGGCGACCAGGCCTGCGGCGAAGTCGGCATGGGCCGCATGCTCGAAGCCGCCGATCTTGTCCGGGAAATTTCCGCCTGGTTCCAGCCGAAGCCACTGGCTGGTACGAAGGTACTGATTACTGCGGGCCCCACCTTCGAACCGATTGACCCGATCCGCGGCATTACCAATCGGAGCTCGGGGAAAATGGGCTACGCGATAGCCCGCGCGGCGATCGAGGCCGGCGCTCAAGTGACCCTGGTCTCCGGTCCGACCGCCATGGAACCCCCACCGTCGGCACGGTTGATCCGCATCGAGACTGCGCAGCAAATGCTCGATGCCGTGAATGCGCAGGTGCCCGGAGCGGAAATCTTCATCGGCGTTGCGGCCGTTTCCGACTATCAGGTGCAGAACCGCAGCAGCCACAAGCTCAAGAAGGAAAATGGCATCCCGGCACTCGAGCTAACCCCCACTCCCGATATCATCCAGGCTGTGGCCAATCGTCCCAACCCGCCTTTCTGCGTCGGCTTCGCTGCGGAGAGCGAGGACCTCGAGAAAAACGGACAGATCAAACGCCAGCGCAAGAAACTGCCGCTCCTTGCGGCCAATCTGGCGCAATCCGCAATTGGTTCTGACGATAACGAACTACTGCTGATCGATGACGACGGCACGCATAAACTTGCACGCGCCCCGAAACTTGATCAGGCTCGCGCGCTGATACGCCATATCGCCAAGCTCTATCGCCCGCGCAAAAGCACCGTTCCCGCCTGATCTCTCACTAAAAAAGTAAGAAAACAATGCGAAACATTGACGTCAAGATTCTCGACGCGCGCCTGCGCGACCAGCTCCCCACCTACGCAACCGCCGGCTCGGCTGGACTGGACTTGCGCGCATGCATCGATGCACCGGTAGAACTGAAGCCCGGCCAGACCGAATTGATTCCGTCCGGCATCGCCATCCACCTTGCCGAGCCCGGCCTGGCTGCGATGGTCCTGCCGCGCTCCGGGCTGGGCCACAAGCACGGCATCGTGCTCGGCAACCTTGTCGGACTGATCGATTCCGACTATCAGGGGCAGATTTTTGTTTCGGTATGGAATCGTGGCTCCCTCGCATTTTCCCTCAATCCCATGGAGCGCATCGCCCAGCTTGTCGTGGTACCAGTGGTCCAGGTCGGATTCAACGTCGTCGATGCGTTCGAAGATAGTGCGCGGGGCGGGGGCGGTTTCGGCAGCACCGGCAAGCACTGACCGAACCTGTCTGGAAAAGCAAAAGGCCGGCATCAGCCGGCCTTTTGCTTCGGTGCTGCAGTTCCCTAATTGGTGGTGGGGAATACCGGCATCTCCTGCACGCTCTTCTTCGGATCGGGAATCTCGCCGGTCGCGATTCTGCGCTTTTCCTCCCAGCGCAAAAAGGTAATGACGCTCTGGATTTCCTCCATGCTCATCGTCGTCCCGAATGCACCCATGGTTCCACCCATGCTCTGGGGCACACCGACAGCGATCGTTGCATAGATTTCCGAATTCGTATTTCCCGTGAACTTGAACACGCCACAGGAGAGGCACGGCCCCTTGCCGCCATGGCCATCGCCGCCGTGACAGAAGGAGCAACGCTGGGCAAACATGCCCTTGCCCTTTTCCACGACTTTGGCGTCGTTCGTGGGCAACTCCATGTCGTTCGCGTTTGCCTTGTGCTGCGCGGAAGCCGGCTGCACAACCGCCATCATCGCAAACCCGAACGCCATCGCGCAAACCACCGCGCAACTCCTGAGTACAGATTTCAAACCTACCATGTTAAACAAACCTCCCTGACAGAAAACAGGTCACGAAAAAGGCGCATAGAAAGGCACGTCGTAGCTCTCAACTACCTGCTTGATCTTGCCGTTCGACAAAAGTTCGGCGATGCCGCTGTTGATGAACTCCATGAGCGCCTTGTCCTGCTTGCGCACCACGAAATTCAGGTTCCAGCGCTGATCGGGCTCGGGCACATAACCCTCCACCATCTGGAACTTGGCATCGGGAAATTCCTTGCGGGCGACGGTGAACGCGGTCCCCCACACTATGCTGGCATCGACCTCGCCCTTTGCCATTCCCTGCATGATGCGCCGGTTGTCGAGATACAGCCCCCGCGGAATGTCGTGGGTATAGAGATAGTCGTCGATCGGCGTCGACATGGGCACGCCAACCTTGATGTTGGCACTCTTCAATTCGGCGAGCGTTTTCATGTCCGCCGCCTTGCCCTGCACGACCAGGATGTAACCCATGCCGAGGTAGGGTTTGGTGAACTCAAGCTGCCCCATGAGCATGTCGCCGTCACCATTGTCGGACAGGCCCAGGAAGACGTCGCACTTCTTCCTCAGGATCGAATTACGGAACGCCCTGGATGTACCGCCGCGGGTTCCGGTATCGACCCACTCCATGAACAGGCGCATGCCGCCAAGCTTGGCAACCTCGCGCATGATTTCGACGTCGAATCCGGCGGGCTCGCTCTGCGCGGAGGCGGGGAAGCTGTAGGGATCGGCACAGGCAATCAGCTTGCCCTTGGCCTTGGAACGCTCAAGCGTATCGGTTAATTCGTCGGAATCCGTGGTTTGCGCGCGAACCGATGTCGCAATGACGGCAAACAGGGTAATGATGCAATATAAGGTCAGGAACTTGCGCACTTTTTCTACTCCTCCAGGAATCGACAGGTCGTTCCCCTTAAGTCTACAAAACGCTCTCAATGCCGTTCTGGTTTACCCGAAATGTACGGGAAGCGGTCTTTGCCGCTGCTCCACAAAAAAGAAGGGAGGGCAGACAATTCTGCCCCCCCTTGCCTTTTCTTAGTTGCAACTAACTGAAACGATAATCAGTCGTCCACTGCAAACACCATCAAGCCGCCACCCTTCTGGTTCTTCTTGTAAAACTCGGCGAACCAGATGGGCCAGATGCCGCCGCCGCCCGCGCCGTACACAATGGTCACATACTGCTTGCCATTGGGAGCGGTGTGGGAAGTCGGGTTGCCGTGGATGGCGGAGCCGGTCTGGAAGGACCAGAGATGCTCGCCGGTTTCGTCGTTCACAGCGTTGAAGTAGCCTTCCGGATCGCCGTAGAACACCAAGCCGCCCGCGGTGGCCAGCGTGCCGCTGGTTGCCGGGTAGCTCTGGGACTTCGACCAGACCAGCTTGCCGGTTGCAGCGTCGAAGCCCTTGATCAGGCCGGCCCCTGCGTTGAAGTTGATGACCTTCGCGCCCAGGTACCACTCGCCGCGCTTCCACTCCATCTTCTTGGCCTGCAGGTCCATTGCAAAGTCATAAATGGGCACGTAGACCATCTTGGTGCGGTGGCTGTACGCCATCGGGTGCCACTCTTTACCGCCGTCCAGGGACGGAGCGATATCGGTGGTGACCTTGTCGTACACGACGTCCTTCTCGGGCCAGTTGTAGATCGGCTTGCAGTTGTTGGCCGGGGTGATCGGCTTGGTCCAGTTCACGCGCTGCATGGCGGTGACCCAGACGCACTTGTGCTCCTGGCCGGCCTTGGCCTTGACCGTGTTTACGCGGTCGATGCCGTAAAGATGGCCGTTGCGCGAGCCGTGCAACCACAGCTTCTTGCCGCCGACGTCGACGAGGATCATCTCGTTCACACCGTCATAATCGTACGGGTCATTGGGCGTGTAGTTGAAGTAGCTCTTGATCTTGCCAGTGTCCGGATCGAGCGTCAGGTTGCTGTTGGTGAACAGGTTGTCACCGACGCGCACATGGCGGTCGAAGTCCGGGCCAGGGTTACCAACGGGCCAGTAGAGCGCATTGGTTTCCTTGTCGTAAGCACCGGTAATCCAGGCGGAGCCGCCACCGTACTTCCAGGACTCGCCGGGCCAGGTGTCGTTACCAGGCTCGCCGGGACCGGGAATGGTGTAGGTCTTCCACACCGGAGCGCCCGTGTCGGCATCGATTGCAGCGATCCAGCCGCGCACACCATATTCGGCACCAGCCGTACCGAAGATGATCTTGTTGCGCAAGGCCATCGGCATGATCGTGAAGGTCTCGGCGTAGGTGTAATCACCCATCTTCTTGTCCCAGACCACCTTGCCGGTCGCGTTGTCGAGAGCCACGACGTGAGCGTCGAGGGTCGCCAGGTAGACCTTGTTCTTGTAGACCGCTACGCCGCGGTTGACGACGTCACAGCAAAGCTTCGGGAACACGTCGCCGGGCAGTTCGCGTTCGTACTTCCATTGAACCTTGCCGGAAACCGCATCGACCGCGATGACCTTGTTGAACGAAGTCGTGACATAGATCATTCCGTTGACCGCAACTGCCTGGCTGTCCTGTCCTTCGAGAATACCGAATGACATATTCCACATGGGTTTCAGCTTTTTGACGTTTTCCCGATTGATCTGGGTCAGCGGGCTGTAGCGGGTGGTTTGATAGTCACGGCCATAATGGAGCCAGTTCTGGGCATCCTTGTCGGCATTCAGCAGCATGTCGTCCGTGACATAGTTGGGATACAGCTTTGATTCAAGTGTATCCACACCCTGCGCGGAGACGAGCCCGGAAGCGCCGAACGCTGCGATAGCAGCGATGGACACCGCAGCACGTTTGAAGTGCGACGATTGCTTCACCATTTTTTTTTAAACCTCCCGAAGAAGTGCGCAGCACCTGAATACGACGCCACGCATTGGTTTTGATTTACGACTTTTATGTGTAAAGCGAGACAGGACCACTGAGAAACTCTCTCCAAGACCTCAGATACTTTCCAGCTTTACAGCGGTTCCAAAATTAAGAGCAACGTCCGGCAATGTCAATACATTTCTACCCTTGGCACAGGCACTTGCGAACGGTTCTGTTATTGCAATGCACAAATGACGTTACGTCAGTCGCGTCCGATTCCGTTTTGCAAAACTCGCGACGAATGCCCCATTTTCATTCGTGCAAACGCATGCCGGCGCACGGGAAAAGCAGTAAATCGGTCTGCCCGGAAGGCAGATCATGCGTTGTTGTAATTTTCCGCCATTCCGGAACGGCCGATTCCGGTCGTTTATGTGGTCAAATTCGCGGCGGTTCATTCCATGCAAGCTCATTTCATCCTGCGAAATTACATGATTTCGTCGAACGTTTTACCAAAGCTCGTGAACCTGCTTGCCGGCCTGGCCATCCTGGTCGGATCGGTCCAGGCAGACCCGCTGCTGACCTATCCCCTGAAGATCAGGAACAACGAACTGCGCGCGGAACTGGCCAACACGGAGGACACACGCCGCCAGGGCCTGATGTTCCGCGACCGGCTGGGCGAAAACACGGGGATGATCTTTCTCTACCCTGAAACGGAAGTCACCGCGATGTGGATGAAAAACACCCGCATCCCGCTTTCGGTTGCATTCATCGACGGCGGCGGCCACATCCTCAACATTGAGGACATGGTTCCGTTTTCGGAGGACGCCCACGGCTCCCGGGGCCCAGCGGCCTACGCGCTGGAAGTGAACCGGGGCTGGTTCAGCAAGCGCGGCATCAAGGCCGGGGACCGCGTCGAAGGCCTGTCGAAACTTCCACCCGCGAAGTAACGAAGGCCGCTGCTGGAGAATAGAAAAGCACACGGCATCGCCGTGCGCTTTCCAGCAACGCGTGGGGCTCAGGCGCCGAAGAAAATCGCGCTATGCCCGCCGGCCGCCATCAGGAACAGCATCGGCATCGACAGCATCACGTTGAAACGCGACGCCAGGAATGCCCTCCTGCGCGCCTTGTTCTTTTCCTCATCGGTTGCCTGTACGATGCCAAGTATTTTTTTCTGGTTGGGCCAGATGATACCCCACACGTTAAGCAGCATGATCGTGCCGAGCCATGCGCCCATGCCAATCGCCGCGTGGCTGGGACTCAACAGGAAGGCATTGCCGAAATTGGCACCCAGCAGCGCGGCGCCGGCCAGCCAGGTGACCACCGCAGCCCAGCGGAAGTAAAACAACGCGCGCGGCGCCACATGCTTGGTAATGCCGGCCGCCGTGCTGTCCGCCTGTGCGGCCTTCAATGCGGCAACCTGGACGAAGTTAAAGTAGTAAAGCAGGCCGATCCACATCACACCGGCGAGCAGGTGAATCCAACGGGATATCGCAGGCACGTAATCCATTTTATTATCCCCCGATCAGCGCTTTGACGACGAAATAGAAGATCACGGTGAGAACCGCTCCCAATACCACCGTGCCCCACAACGAATCCAACGGATTTTTCATCTCTACTCCCCTTCTCCATGGTGAAAGCCGGGGACAGTGTAGATAACCGGGCTGAGTGCCGCAATAGTCCGGCGTCATGACGACCAATTGCGTCCGGTTATCATCCGCAGGAAAAAGGGCGCCGGAGCGCCCTTGACCCGTAATCCACGATCGGGCCGGTTTCAGCCGGCGAAGTTCTTCGCTGCGAATTCCCAGTTCACGAGGTTCCAGAATGCGCCGACGTAATCCGGACGGCGATTGCGGTAGTCCACGTAGTAGGCGTGCTCCCAGACATCACAGGTCAGCAACGGTTTATCGGCCCCGGTCAGCGGCGTGGCGGCGTTGGATGTATTGACGATATCCACGGTACCGTCGGCCTTCTTCACCAGCCAGGTCCAGCCGGAACCGAAGTTGCCGACCGCGCTTTTGGTGAAGGCTTCCTTGAATGCATCAAACGAGCTGAACTTCTTTTTCACTGCCTCGCCAAGGCTGCCTTTCGGCTGTCCGCCGCCCTTGGGCGCAAGGCTGTGCCAGTAGAAGGTGTGGTTCCAGATCTGCGCGGAATTGTTGAAAATTCCACCCGACGATTTCCTGATGATGTCTTCCAGCGACAGGTTTTCGAACTCAGTACCTTTCACCAGGTTGTTAAGGTTGGTGACATAGGCCTGGTGGTGCTTGCCGTAATGGATTTCGAGGGTTTCCCTGGAAATATGCGGCTGCAGCGCATCGAGCGCGTAGGGCAGCGGTGGAAGCTGATGTTGCACTTAAGTTTCTCCTTGCATCTGATGGGTACGAAGGCCGCAAATTGCGGCGCGCTAATGTAGCGGAACGAACCTGGGCGGAAAACCGCGTCAGCGTGCGGGGCGGGCGACGGCATCCCCAACCTGTCCTTGCTTGTTGACCGGATTCCCGGGTGAACGTTCCGCCGCTGCCGACAATCGCCAGGCAGCGATTGCGCACCCTCCGGTTCCGCCCGATGTTCCGCGCGGCGCCTCTCCTGTTATATTCTCGGGCTACGAGCAGGTCGGCGGCAGAATGCCCGCGGAATCCGGAATGACTATGAAACAGAAATCCCCACTCCCCGAACACCTGGACCACGACCGGCAGACCCCGGCGGGCTCCGAACGAAGCTTCGGCATCGTCTTCGCTCTGGTGTTCACGCTCGTTTTCCTCTGGCCTGCGTTCTCCGGCGGCAGGTTGCGGTGGTGGGCGCTGGTCGCGGCCACCCTGTTCTTTGTCGCCGCATTTTTCCTGCCCTGGGCATTGCGCCCGCTGAACTCTGCCTGGCAAGGCGTCGGCAGGCTGCTGCATCGACTCGTATCGCCGGTCATCCTCGGCATGCTGTTTTACTTCACGGTCGTGCCCACCGGGCTGGTCATGCGGATTCTCGGCAAGGATCCGCTGCGCCTGCGGTTTGACCCGGCTGCCCGCAGCTACTGGATCGAACGTCAGCCGCCCGGCCCGGCGGCCGACTCGCTGCGCAACCAATTCTGACATGAGTTTCCTCGCGGAACTGTGGACCTTCCTCCGGGTCCGCAAGAAGTTCTGGATGCTGCCGATGATCGTGATGATGCTGATCTTCGGCGGGCTGCTGGTGCTGGCCAAGGGTTCCGCCCTTGCGCCCTTCATTTACGCCCTCTTCTGACCGGCACCCGCGGCCTTGCGCATTCTTGGCGTTTCCGCGTTCTATCACGACAGCGCTGCCGCGCTGGTCTGCGACGGAGACATCGTCGCGGCCGTGCAGGAAGAAAGGCTGTCCCGCCGCAAGCACGATGCGCGCTTTCCGCGGCACGCGATCGGCTATTGCCTGGACCATGCCGGACTGAAGCTCAAGGATATCGACCATGTCGTTTTCTACGACAAGCCGTTCCTGAAATTCGAGCGCCTGCTGGAAACCTACGTCGCCTTCGCCCCGCGCGGGTTCGAATCCTTCCGCGCCGCCATGCCGGTGTGGCTCAGGGAGAAGCTGTTCCAGAAAGACCTGCTGCGCCGCGAGTTCCGCGCCTTCGACAAGGATTTCGACTGGAAAAAGCGGTTGCTGTTTTCCGAGCACCACCTCAGCCATGCCGCCAGCGCCTTTTTCCCCTCGCCGTTCGAGGATGCGCTGGTGCTGACCATGGACGGCGTCGGAGAGTGGGCAACGATGAGCGCGGCACTGGGGCGGGGAAACAGTCTCGAGATCATCCGCGAACTTCATTTTCCGCATTCGCTCGGCCTGTTGTACTCGGCATTTACCTACTACACCGGATTCAAGGTGAACTCCGGGGAATACAAGCTCATGGGGCTGGCCCCATACGGGGAGCCGCGTTACGCGCAAGCCATACTCAGCGAACTGATGGACCTGAAGTCCGACGGCACATTCCGCCTCGACCAGTCCTATTTCGACTATTGCACCGGATTGCGCATGACAGGGCCGAAGTTCGATGCGCTGTTCGGGGGCCTCGCGCGCCGTCCGGACGAGGCATTGACCCAACGCCACATGGACCTGGCGGCCTCGGTCCAGCAGGTGACTGAGGAAATAGTGCTGAGGCTGACCCGGTCGCTCGCGGCCGAAACCGGCGCGCGCAATCTCTGCCTTGCCGGAGGCGTCGCCCTCAACTGCGTGGCCAACGGCAAAGTGCTTCGCGACGGCGTCTTCGACAACATATGGATCCAGCCGGCTGCGGGAGATGCCGGCGGCGCACTCGGCGCGGCGCTGGTCGTGCACCACATGTTCACAGGCGCTGCGAGGACTCCCGTCGCCGGCGACAGCATGCGCGGCGCCTACCTCGGCCCAGGATACTCCCAGCAGGAAATCGAAACGCGGCTCGCCGCAGCGGGGGCGGTATATGCGGTACTCGATGAAATCGCCTTGCTGGATGCAACCGTCGACGCCCTCGTCAGCGAGCAAACCGTTGGCTGGTTCCAGGGACGCATGGAGTTCGGCCCGCGCGCCCTGGGCGGCCGCTCTTTCCTGGCGGACCCGCGTTCCCCGACGATGCAGAAGACGCTCAACCTGAAAGTGAAATTCCGGGAATCGTTCCGCCCCTTCGCTCCGTCGGTCTTGCGCGAAGACGTCTCGGAATGGTTTGAACTGGCGGGTGACAGTCCTTACATGCTGCTGGTCGCGGGAATTGCGCCGGGCCGGCGGCGTACGATGACGACGGAACAAGACGCATTGTTCGGCATCGACAAGCTCAATGTGTCGCGCAGCGACATTCCGGCGGTGACCCACGTCGACTATTCCGCGCGGATCCAGACGGTGCACCGTGAAACCAACGCCGTGTATCACGCACTGCTCACGCGATTCAAGGAACGCACGGGTTGTCCCGTCCTGGTCAATACCAGTTTCAATGTCCGCGGTGAACCGATCGTGTGCACCCCCGAGGACGCTTTCCGCTGCTTCATGGCAACCGGCGCGGAAGTGCTGGTATGCGGGAATTGCCTGCTGCTCAAGGAACAGCAGGATCCGGCTTTGCTGCACGACTACAGCGCCACGGTCGAACCCGACTGAAGGGCATACCGCTCAGCGGCCGATGCGCGCCTGGAAGTAGTCGCGCATCATGCGTTGCGCAACCAGTTCATTGCCACGGTGCGCCACGTGGCAAAAATCGAGGAATACCTCTGCGCCCGGAGGCCGCCGGTCCAGGGAATCCGAAATGTCGCGATAGGCTATGCCGTCGCGTTCGAGCACGACGGCGGTTTCGCGCAGGCGCGGATAACCCTTGCGGAAGGCCGTTTCCACGCCGGGCGCGGTTCCCAGGGGATTGGCAATCAGTGTCTGTTCATAGGGCGTGAGTTGTTCGTTCGCAAATACCTGCGGCTGCAGAAACTGCATGAATTCCGCATCCGAGGCGCGCGCGATCCCGGCCGCCTCGATCACGGCGGAGTGGAACTGGCCCACGGCGAATTCCAAGTTGCGCTCGAGTTCTTCCGGATCGGTCACGGTCGTCGGTTCGGCACGCTGATAGATGTCGAGCGCCACCTGCGCCGTATAGCTGTAGTCCTTGAACCG
Organism: uncultured Bordetella sp.; assembly: GCA_964402495.1. Classification (GTDB taxonomy): domain Bacteria; phylum Pseudomonadota; class Gammaproteobacteria; order Burkholderiales; family JACQAP01; genus JACQAP01. Next base: position 8,666 of record CAYODB010000034.1, on the reverse strand, counting down.
TTCGTGCCAACTGTGCAGCGTCTTGTGCAAAGGGCTCAGTTTCTGCACCGGCCGGAACGCCGGCACGCCGTTCACCCAGCCTTCCCGATAGCCGCCAAATACGAGGTAGTAGATGTCGTTGACGCCGTGGTAATAGACCACGATGTCGCGCTTGCGCAGCTGGACCCTTTTCAGGATCCGGGTCTGCTGCGCGGCATTCATCCCGATCAGGCCGAAGTTGCGGACTTCCCAGCGCACGCTCTGCGCATTCAGCAGGCGTTGCAGATAGCTGGCGATGGTTTGCGAATCCGGCACCTCCTGTCCGAACAGGGTTGATCCACCGAACAGCAGCACGCGCCGTTCGGGATCGCGCGGCGCATCGGTCGTCACCCGGAATCCGCCGGTGACATTGAAATATTTGCCGTGAAAATCCCTGAGTTCGGCCACGTCGGTGAGGTGACCCGCAACCGAGGCTTCGGCTTCCTTGAGAAACGCCTTGCTGAAATAGTCCGCGCCCTGGTAAGGCGGCGGCTGCGTAGCGGCGAATTCCCACTTGGTCAGGTACGGCGCGCGGAAATACTTCACCCAGATCCAGGAGCCGAGTTCGATGAACAATCCCGTTACAAGGAGCGAGACCAGAACGACGACGGCGTTAGTCGCAGCGACCTTAAGTGCGCTCTTGCGGCCGGGTGGCGGGACGGAATGGGATTGTTCTCGGGGCACGGACATGTAGGGAAGCCTGATTCACGCGGCGGATCCGGCCACGCGGCGTGGGCGAACTCCGCTCCGCCCGCATACCGTTCAAGCGGCCGCTTCCTGATTAGCCTACCATGCCCCGCTATTCGCCCGGCTGGCTCCTGCACTCCCAATCCGCTTGCTCGACCTCAGCATCCCGGAACGAACTCCGCAACCTCCACCACGATCGCGGTGGCGTCATTTCGACCCATGTACTGGACCTGATTCTTGATTGATTGTTCGACCAGGCTTTCGGCGACGCTCTGGGCGTTGCCCGGCCCCGCGAGCGCCTCCCGCATCACCTTGTCGCCGAGCACTTCCCAAACGCCATCGCTGACGAGCACAAAAACGTCGCCTGGCAGAAGTTCGCCGTCCGTGTAGTCGACCATCAGGTGGCTATCCAGTCCCACGGCACGCTTGAGCACGTGGCGCATGTCGCTGCGCTGCCACGTGTGGTCCGTGGTGAGTTGTTTGAAGACGCCGCGGCGTTGCCGGTAAACCCGTGTGTCGCCGACGTGGGCCATATAGTAATAGTTACCCCTGAAAAGCATCATGCTAAGTGTGCTGACGGCCGCTTCATGATGAGGATGCCTCGAGTTGGCCGTCAGCAGCCAGTCGTTGGTCGCGCGCAACAGCTTGTCGAGTGCGTGCGGAATATTCCAGGTCACCGGAGCACCGTAGAAATCCCGCAACAGGCTCTTTACCGTGGTTTCAGACGCCAGCCGGCCATCGCCGTTGCCGCTCACCCCATCTGCCAGGGCAACGGCGATTCCCCGCGATGTGGCTTCGGGCTCCTCGGCGGGCGTCACAATGCCGTAGAAATCCTCGTTGTTCTTGCCCGCGACCGCCGCACTGGCATGTCCGAGGCGCAGTTGTAACAGAGGCTTGCCCAAAGTGTTGCCCAGACGCACAGGAACTACAGCAGACAACGGCGCCACGTCGAGTTGTGATTTCATCAGGAAGGGCGGGAGAGTGTCGGCTGCGTTCAGCCGACAACCCGGGGCAGAGAGCCTTCGCCACCAAGGACGCGGCCGGCAGGAATCAGACCGCCCGCTTCGACTGCCGCGATGGCCTTGGCCTGGTTCATGTCGTCGGTGTACCCGGACGCGTAAAGGCAGCAGGCCAACTGGTTCACCAGCGGATGCGGAACAGGCACCTCTCCGGCCAGGGCCTGGCGGATCCAGGCCGCCGTTGCCGCCGCCTCGATGCTGGCGGGCTTGCTCGGCAACGTACGCGGCGCGGGCGCCATTTCTTCCTCGAACAGCGCCGTGGGTTCACCCTGGCGGTAGAAAAGGATCTTTGGACGCTGCCTGGGATTAGCGAAGGCCTCCCCTTCCGTGCTCCTCAGCAGCAGGGCATCGACGCCGGTTGCGACCAGGAAGGCCTCAATCTTCGCCAAATAAGAGTTCTCGCCTGCGCTGATGACGCGCAGCCCCGCGCCTTCAAAGGGATCCAGCAGATTCACCAGGTTGTGGGCCGGATTGCGGATTCCGAGCCTGTTGCGCAGCGCCAGCAAGTTGGCCAGGCCGGGACAAAGCACTGCCGTGGGCACGAATGCAAGCAAATCGTCGTCGAGCGCCTTTTGCGCCTGCGCCAGCGAACCGCAGGGCAACACCCCCAGCTCCCTCAGGATGTAGGCGCTGGCGATCCGCCCACCGCCTTCCAGCGTCCCGTGCACCAGCACCGGGACGCCTATTCTTTGCAGCAGCAGGGCCAGCAGTGGCAGCAGGTTGGCTTCCCGGCGGGCGCCGCTGTAGCTGCTGAAAACCAGCGGCCGCAGCCCCGTTGAGGGTGGGCGCAGCGCATAGATCCGCACGGATGCCGCCCGGTAGAAACCGAGCAGTTCCACGGTCGACTCGGTCTTCATCCTCAATGCCGTAAGGCAGGCGCCAAGTTCGAGGTCAGCGACTCCGCCGTCGAGCATGGCGGCGAAAAGGTCGTGGGCATCCTGCTCTGCCAAGTCGTGCGCACCGTCCGCCCGGGCGATTTCCTTGATGCAACTCGAGACATTCATCACGTTTCTGATTCCGGCCAAGATTTGCAGCGACCCTGTATCCCCATTCGTTGGGACTCGTAGTGCAACCCTCGTGCCAAAGCTCTTAGTCCAGGAAAACAATGTCTTAGCGCAGGGTGTAGACTTGCACGGTCGAAAGCTGGTGCGCAGCACCTCCCCAGCGCATCAACTTGGTGCAATATCCGGAGTGCACGAGGAGAAAGGCCAGCGCGGTGCACGAATCGCCGCCGGATCGCTTCTGAAATTTGATCAATCCTGGCGACAGGCGTTGGCGGACATATGAAAAATTGAAATGCGTTGGCGAAATGCGCTCGTGACTGGAAGACTCCGAAGCATGAGTCTCAAGCCTGTCCTGACCCGCCCCGTCCTGGCCATTCTCGCCGTCCTCGGCGCGCTGTTCGCCCTCGACCTGTTTGCCATCGGCGCATCGCGCAACCTCGATCAGGCCATCGTGCGATTGCAGGAGGAAGCGCAAACGCAGGCGGTACTGGCGGGATTGCCGCACATCATCCTCGGCATGCAGTCGGGTATGCGGGGCTATCTGCTAACCGGCAACAAGGACGAACTCGCCCAATACCGCAATGCCTCGAACCTTTTTCCCGCAGCGGTTTCGGAGGCGCAGCAGCGCGTGGGGGCGGACGAAACTTTGCGGTCGCTGCTGGACGAAGCGGCGGCGCTGACCGTGCGCTGGCTCGATACCCAACTCTCGCCGCTGGTCGTCAAGCGCAGTGCCGGTGAAGGCGGCCGCGACAGCATGCAAGTCATACTGCGGACCCTCCGGGCCGGACACGGCGACCCGCTGGCCGTGCGCATCCTCAAAACGCTCGATACTGCGATTGACGGGCAGCAGAAGAAAATCGCCGCCGCCCGAGAGCGGCTGCAGGCGCAATCGGACAATGTTGCCGCGTGGATGCGCGCGCGCGCGGCGGCACTGGTGGTGACAATGGCCGCGCTGGCGCTGCTGCTGGGCCGGACGCTGCTGCGTCTCACCGGACAAACCAGTTCACGCGAGGCCGCGGAACGTCACGCGCGCGAGTCCTCTGCCGCCTTGCAGGCTATGAATGACGCCTCGCCCCTGGGGATGTTCGTCACCAACGCCGCGGGCGCATGCAGCCATGCCAATGCCGCCTTCGAACGCATTGCCAATCTTCCGGCCGAAGCCATTGCCGGATCGGGATGGCAGGCGGCGCTGCATCCCGACGACCGCGAACGTGTCCATGCAGCCTGGGCGCAGGCAATCAGCCACGATTCGCCGTTCTCTTCCGAGCACCGGTTCCTGCACCGCAATGGCAACGTGGTCTGGGTGACGATCAAGTCGGCCCAGATCCGCGACGAGGGCAAACTTATCGGCCATGTCTGCACGGTCGAGGACATCTCGGAACGGCGCAATTCGGAAGAAGCATTGCGAAGGAGCGAGGAAAGGTTGCAACTCGCCCTTGAGGGAGCGCAACTGGCGCTGTTCGACTGGCACGTCCCGTCAGGCGAGATCATCATCAGCCGGCAGTGGCAATCGCTGACCGGGCACCGTCAGGAGCCGGCAAACACAACCGCGCGCCGGTTCGCGGAAATCCTTCACCCTGACGACCGGGAAGGATTGCGCGAGGCGGTCATCGCCGCATTCAAGGGGCGCACTCCCGTATTTCGCGGAGAATTCCGCGTCCGCAACCTGAATGGCCAGTGGCGGAGGCTGCGCGCCCACGGTCAAGTGACGGCGCGTGACGCCGTTGGCCGTGCGGTACAGCTTACGGGCACACTGGCCGGAACTGACTAGTCGCGCTGGACGGTGCCTAGAACAGCCTTGCGTAGCGCGCCGCTGCCGGGCGCCCGTTTTTGGGGCGCGGCCCGAAGCTGATCCAGATACTGGTCAACCAGGATCTTGGCTTCCCGGGCAAGCGGCATGTACTTCGGGTCCAGCACCCAGTTCATGATCAGGCCGTCGACCAGCGCATGCAAACCCACCGCCGCCAGCCGCGGATTCACAGATGGCGCGAGCAGGCCTTTCTTCGCGGCATTCCGCAATCCGCGCTCCATGTGCTGCAAGCAGTTGTTGCGGGCCTCGATATGGCGTTGCCGCACCTGCATCATCTCGTCGACGTATTCGACCTTGTGGCAGCAGATCTCGAACACGCGCTGGCACTGGGGATTGCTGGTCAGGTGGTCGAGCACATTCAGTGCGCAGGCCCGCACGTGCGCCACCGGATCGTCAAGGTCGCTGGCGCTGGCGCAGGTCGCCATTTCTTCCATCGGCAGCACCACCCGGCCCATCATTGCGTCGAACAGGTCCGCCTTATTGCGAAAGTGCCAGTAGATCGCTCCCCGGGTGAGTCCCGCGGCTGCGGCGATCATCTCCAGGGACGTGCGCGACACACCCCGTTCCAGGAACACCTGTTCGGCGGTATCCAGGATCAGGTTGCGGGTTTCGAGCGCTTCTTCCTTGGTTCTCCTGACCATATTTTGTTCTCTCCTCCCCGCAGGCTCCGAACCGGACCGGCAAGGCAATGTCATATCGGCAACCGGGCGGCGATTTGCCGGGTCCCGTTACAACTATTACAGCAAGATCGTACTTTACATACATTATTGTATGTAAGTAAACTCGCGCCTTCATTAGATGACGGTGCGCAATGCGCACCGCCTCCGGCGTCGGCCCGTCTCCAGAGATATCACAGGGAGTTTCAAGTGCACGTTTCGTCCTCGCTTGCAATCCGCGGCACCATCGCCGTTCTCGTCCTGGCCGCCCTGACGGCCTGCCAGAAATCGCAACCCCAGGCCGGTGCAAGGCCGCCCCCGGAAGTCGTGATCGTGGTTGCGCAACCGCAGGACATGCCGGCCAGCTACGAGTATGTCGCCCAGATCGCGGGCGTGCGCGAAGTCGAAGTGAGGCCGCGCGTCTCGGGCATCCTGGAAAAGTGGAATTACACCGAAGGCGCGCGAGTTGCCGCGGGCCAGAGCCTGTTTACCATCGACCCGGAGCCGTTTCGCGCCGCGTTGGGCCGCGCGGACGCCGCGCTGGCCGGTGCCCAGGCCAATCTAGATCTCGCCAAACGCAATGCGGGACGCCTGAAGCCGCTGTTCGAGGCCCGCGCGGTCAGCCAGAAGGACTATGACGACGCGGCTTCCGCCGAACAGATTGCCATCGCAAACCTGAAGGGCGCACAGGCGGCTGTCACCGAGGCCCGCCTGAATCTTTCCTATACGCGGGTGGAGGCACCAATCTCCGGCTACACCAGCCGCGCACTGCAATCCGAAGGCAGCCTGGTGCAGGCACAGCAGACGCTGCTCACCAAGATTTCGCAGATCGATCCGGTCCATGTGATTTTCAGTTTCACCGAATCGGAGCATCTGAAGTTCACGCGGGCGATGGCCGACGGCACGCTCAGGCTGCCGAAGGACAGCAAGTTCGACGTCAGGCTCACGCTCGCGGACGGCAGCGAATATGTACGGCCGGGCAAGGTCGATTTCACCGACGTACGCGTCAATCCCGAGACCGGCACTATCGAAGCCCGCGCGGTCATCGCCAATCCCCAGGGACTGCTGCGCCCCGGCCAGTTCGCCCGCGTAACGCTGTCCGGCGGCGTGCGCCCCGGCGCCATTGCAATTCCACAACGCGCGGTCCTTGAAGGGCCCGGCACCAAAATCGTATTGACAGTCAACCCGCAAGGCCTGGTCGAGCCGCGCCCGATCCAGGTAGGCGATTGGTCGGGCCAGGACTGGATCATCACCGGCGGCCTCAAGGCCGGTGATCAGGTCATCGTCGACGGCATGGTCAAGGCCGCGCCCGGTAAACCCGTAACAATTACGCAGCTCCCGCCCGCGGGGGAGCAGCCGAACCAGTCGCCTGCTGCGGGCGCACAACCGCCCGCAGCGCCGCAGGCGAAGCCTGCCGATCCGGTTGCGGCATCCGCACCGGCGGCAAAACCCGAGGCACAGGGAAAGACCGAAGCCGTCCCGGCGAACCAGTAACCCAGCCGCCACCCAACCGCGGAGTCCTGCCCAATGTTTTCCCGTTTCTTCATCGACCGCCCGATTTTCGCGGTGGTCATCTCGATCTTCATGGTGCTCGCCGGCCTGGCTGCGATGCGGGTACTGCCGATTGCCCAATATCCCGAAATCGCGCCGCCGGTCGTGACAGTGCGCGCCGTCTACCCTGGCGCTTCCGCGGAAGTCCTCGAGCAGACCGTCGCCGCACCGCTGGAAAACCAGATCAACGGCGTCGAGGACATGCTCTACATGGCCTCGAACTCGTCCTCCAACGGCGTGGTGGAAATCAACGTCACGTTCGAAATCGGCACCAACATCGATCAGGCCGCGCTCAACGTCAATAACCGCGTCAAGCAGGCCGAAGCTCGCCTGCCGGAGGAAGTACGGCGCCAGGGGGTGACCGCGGAAAAGAATTCCACTTCGTTCCTGCAGGTGCTGGCGTTCAACTCCCCGGACGGCACTTACGACGACCTCTATGTCAGCAACTTCGTCACGCTGAACGTGCTCGACACCATCAAGCGCGTGCCCGGCACGACGAACGTGCAGATCTTCGGCGCCAAGGACTACGCCATGCGCATCTGGCTGCGGCCGGACCGCATGACCCAGCTGAAGGTCACCACCTCCGACCTGGTGCGCGCGCTGAACGAGCAGAACGCGCAATTCGCCGCGGGCAAGGTCGGACAAGCGCCTACCGGGGGGCCGCAGGAACTGGTCTACACAATCACCACCAAGGGCCGCCTTTCCGAGCCCCGTGAGTTCGAGAACATCATCATCCGGTCGAACCCCGACGGCTCGGCGCTGCGCCTGAAGGACGTGGCGCGCATCGAACTTGCCTCGAAGGACTACGACTTCATCGGCCGCGTCAACGGCCGGCAGTCCGCGCTGTTGGGTATTTTCCTGCAGCCCGGCGCCAACGCGCTGGAAGTCGCGGATAACGTAGGCAAGGTGATGAAGGATATCGGCAAGCGCTTCCCTGCTGGCATGGAATACCAGAACGTGTACGACACCACGCGATTCGTGGAGGTATCCATCCGCGAAGTGGTGAAGACGCTGCTGGAAGCGATGGCGCTGGTGTTCCTGGTGGTCTACCTGTTCCTGCAGAACTGGCGCGCGACGCTGATCCCGTTTGCCGCGGTGCCGGTATCGCTTATCGGCACCTTCGCCGGGTTGTTCATGCTCGGCTATTCGATCAATACGCTGACGCTGTTCGGCATGGTGCTCGCCATCGGTATCGTCGTCGATGACGCCATCGTCGTTCTGGAAAACGTCGAGCGCATCATGCACGAGGAGCAACTGGAGGCACGCGAGGCGGCCTTAAAGGCGATGCGCGAAGTCTCCGGTCCGGTCATCGCCATCGTGCTCACGCTGTGCGCGGTGTTCGTGCCCATCGCCTTCCTCGGCGGCCTTACCGGCGAGCTGTATCGCCAGTTTGCGGTGACCATTGCCATCGCGGTGGTCCTGTCCGGCATCATCGCGCTGACGCTCACGCCCAGCCTCTGCGTACTGCTGCTGAAACGACAGCATCGTCCGCCAGGCCGGTTCTTCACCTGGTTCAACAACTGGTTCAAGCGGGTGACCGCCCGCTACACCAGCGGCGCCGCGTGGATGATCCGCCGCGGCATCATCGGCCTGCTGCTGTTCGCCGGCATGGTCGCAATCACCGCCTTCCTCTGGCGCATCACTCCGGGCAGTCTCGTGCCCGACGAGGATCAGGGCTACTACATCGGCGCGGTGTTCCTGCCGGATGGCGCGACACTGCAGCGCACTGACAAGGTGGTCAACGAAGTCCTGCAGGCGATCAAATCCCATCCCGCAAACGACTACGCGATCGGCTTCACGGGCCTCGATTTCATCGGCGGCGGCTTTCGCAACAACGCTGCCACCATTTTCGTCACCCAGAAACACTGGGATGACCGTCCCGGCGTCGGCACGCAGCAACTGCTCCAGGACTACTACATGA
>CAYODB010000033.1:0-23877 GCA_964402495.1 uncultured Bordetella sp. | reverse complement strand
GACGAAGAATGCCGGGGTGCCTGTACTGGCGAGCGTCGAGGCGATCTTGCGCGCGACATGGCCTGATTTGCCCATGCCACTCACTACCACGCGGCCGGTGCAGCCGAGCATGATTTCCACAGCCCGCACGAAACTCCCATCGATGCGATTGCGCAAATCCGCCACCGCTTGAGCTTCGATTTCCAGCACGCGCCGCGCCGATTCGAGAATCTGTTGCGGCGACAGTTTGCCCAGAGCGGTTATTTTTTCCGGCACTGTCATAGCAAATGAGTATACCCCATGGTTTCGCCTTTCCTTCCTCCGTACCGTCATGCGGAATGACAAAAACCCCTGTGTTAGAGTTAAAGGCGAGAGGCACACTGAGCATCGAGCCGTCTGAGCGACCATGAATTTTGGAATCCTGGAATTCGTCCTGATGCTGCTCGCCGCGGCCGTGGTGGTGGTCGTGATTTTCCGGGTTCTCAAGCTGCCTGCGCTGCTGGGCTACCTGCTGCTCGGCATCGCCATCGGTCCGCACGCCATCGGCCTTGTGCCTGACAACGAGGGCATGCGCAATTTGGCCGAATTCGGCATCGTTTTCCTGATGTTCACCATTGGGCTGGAGTTCAGTCTGCCGAAGCTTTTGACCATGCGGCGGGTTGTACTCGGACTCGGTGCGGCGCAGGTCGTGGGCATCGTGCTGCTCTGCATTGCCGCGGCGATGGTTCTCGATTACGGCTGGCGCACGGGGGTCGTGCTCGGCGGGATTCTGGCGATGTCGTCCACCGCGATACTGGCGAAAATGCTGGTCGAGCGCCTCGAGATCAATTCGGCCCACGGCCGCCAGATCGTCGGCATCCTGCTGTTCCAGGACCTGGCCGTGGTGCCTTTCCTGATTCTCTATCCCGCGTTTGCCCAGAATGACGACGCGGTCGTGCGCGAACTGTCGATGGCCCTGATCCGGGCGGGGCTGGTTCTGCTGCTGATCCTCACGATCGGGCAAAAGCTGATGCGCGGATGGTTCACGCTGGTGGCGCGGCAGAAATCCTCCGAACTGTTCGTGATCAACGTGCTGATGATTACCCTGGGACTGGCCTGGCTGACCAATCTGGCTGGCTTGTCGCTGGCCCTGGGCGCTTTCCTCGCGGGCATGCTGATTTCGGAGACCCAGTACCGCTACCAGGTCGAGGAAGATATCAAGCCGTTTCGCGACGTGCTGCTCGGCCTGTTCTTTATCACCGTCGGTACACGACTTGACGTCGGCGTGCTGCTCACCGCCGGGCAGTGGGTTGCCATGCTGGTGGTGCTGCTGCTGGCGGGTAAAACGGCCGTGATTTTCGGCCTCAGCAGGCTGTTCGGCGCCGACTCCTCGGTTTCGCTGCGTACCGGGCTTGCTCTGGCGGGAGCGGGTGAATTCGGCCTGGTGCTGGTGAGTGAGGCGGCGCGGTTGGAGTTGATGCCGGCGGGCATGACACAGATCGTGCTCGCGGCACTGGTACTGTCGATGCTCGCCTCGCCGTTCATCATCGAATACAGCGAACCCCTGGTGCGGCGCTTCAGCACGGGGGAGTGGATGAACCGGGCGATGACCCTGCATAACATCGCAATACAGACCATGGCCGTGCAAAGGCACGTCATCATCTGCGGATATGGGCGGAGCGGGCAGAACCTGGGGCGCTTCCTCGAGCAGGAAAAGGTCGCGTTCATCGCCCTCGACATAGACCCGCAACGCGTGCGGGAAGCTGCGGCGGCAGGGGAAAGCGTGGTGTTCGGCGACGCCGCCCGGCGAGAAGTGTTGATAGCCGCGGGCCTGTTGCACGCTGACGCTCTGGTGGTTTCCTACGCGGACACGCGATCGGCGCTGGCGATTCTGGCGGTGGTGCAGGAGCGGCGCCCCGGCCTGCCGGTCATCGTACGTACCCTCGACGACAGCGACATCGACCGGTTGAAAGATGCGGGGGCTGCCGAAGTGGTGGCAGAGATCCTGGAAGGCAGCCTCATGCTGGCCACGCATGCGCTAATGCTGCTCGGCGTACCGCTGAATCGGGTCCTGCGCCGCATCCGCGAAACCCGCGAGCAGCGCTACGGGCTGTTCAGGGGTTTCTATCGCGGCGTCACGGACGAAGTCGACGACGGGAACGACCGGCATCAGCCACGCCTGCACTCGGTGATTTTACCGCCGGGGTCGGCGGCAGTAGGTAAATCACTGCGCGCACTCAACCTGGGCCGCCTGCACGTCGAGATCACTGCCCTGCGCCGGCGCAACATTCGCAATTCCGCGCCGGACCCCGATACCGCGCTTGCAGAAGGGGATGTCGTGGTATTGCGTGGCACCCAGGAGGAGCTGGCGGAGGCCGAGATTTATCTGATGCAGGGATGATCGGGCCGATGGGTTTAAAGCAGGCTGGCGCCGCCGCAATTCGTGCTGCCGTTGGTCGCGTTCCAGGTGCCGCCTGCGCCGGTGGCACTGGTGCAGGCAGGCGCGGCGGTCGTCCCGTCGGTCGGCGCGCTACTGCTACTGCCTTGGTAGCGGGAGAACTGGAAGCCACCTCCGTTGGGAGCGCCGTCATCGATTTTTCGGTCGATTTCGGCGATGACGTCCACGGGGATCTGCGAACCAGATTTGATATTGTGCCGCAACGGGGCAGGTGTCGCTGCCGTGCCCGCACCGTAGATTCCGTCATAGACGACTTGAAGGAATACGCCGTAATTGTTTCTTGGGCTCGTAGAGACAGATTCAGTAGCAGCATAGGTGAAAGCTGCATTGAGGAATCCTGCGCCGGACATGTGTTCCCAAGCAAGCGTCGATTCATTTGGCGTGGCACCGCTTTCGATGCGGGCATTGCCGTTGCCGTTCTGAGTGGCGCCAACGATGGCGCCTATTGCTTGGCTGTAATCGCCCGGGAAAGCCCGGAACCGGTCCTGGAAGCCGAAGAACGCGGCCTTGATGCCGTCCTGTTGGGCGATCAACTCGCGGACACGGGCATTGGTCAGCAGTTCCTGGCCCTTGAGTATGCCGCTGAGCAGCAGACCCATTATGACCAGCACGATGGCCACTTCCACCAGCGTAAATCCTTCTGTTCTTGTTCTCAGATTCATCGCAGGAACAGGCGCCATCCCGAATAATCTTCGCGTAGCCAGAAGAATCGGCCTCCGGGGGGGATCCCCCACCGATTGTTTGTCCATCAAGATATGCTTTGGATCACGCTGTCCACAAACATGATCAGCTAGAAAACACAGGCCCGCTCAGCGCGGGCCTGTGTTCCGAAAATTACCCTGCGATTCAGCCTTTACAGCAAGCTGGATCCGCCGCAGTTGGTGCTGCCGTTCGTAGCATTCCAGACGCCAGCCGCCGTGGTGGCGCTGGTGCAGGCTGGCTGGGCCGCCGCACCGTCGGTCGGAGCCGCCGCACCGTTGCCCTGGTAGCGGGAGAACTGAAAGCCGCCGGTATTGGGCGCGCCGTCATCAATTTTCCGGTCCATTTCCACAATGATGTCCACCGGGACCTGGCTGCCGGACTTGATGTTATGGCGCAGTGGCGCCGGCGCCACTGCCGTTCCTGCGCCATAGATGCCGTCGAACACCAGTTGCATGTAAACGCCGTATGGGTTTACGGGCGAAGTGGTCGGGCCTTCCGTCGCGGCACAGGTATAGGTGCCCGTGATAAAGCCCGCTTTCGAGAGATGTTCCCAGGCGAGCACGTTCTCCAGGTTGGTCGTTTCCACCCGGCCGTTGCCGTTGCCAATGCCGTTGCCGCAGGCGGCGGTTGCTGCGACGCCGACGATGTTGTTAGTTGCCGCCGTATAGTCCCCCGGGAACGCGCGGAACCGGTCCTGGAAGCCAAAGAAGGCCGCCTTGACGCCGTCCTGCTGCGAGATCAGGTTACGAACGCGTGCGCTCGTAATCAGCTCCTGACCTTTGAGTATCCCGCCGAGCAGAAGGCCGATGATGACCAGCACGATGGCGATTTCGATCAGGGTAAAGCCCTGTTGTTGTTTGCGAATCATGATTTATTGCCTCCTGAGACGGCTTGTGGTGAGTTTGATATTGCGAGATTCGTGCCACTGTGCCTTCTTTTTAGAAAAATACATGAATTCAATGTATTAATGTAGGACAGGGTGCGCATTGGCAAAATGATGAAAGCATGCGTGATTCTTCCAGCGGATCTTTTTATCCAATTGCTTTTAAATAAAAAACTTAACATCCACCACGATGCGCTGGTCGATCAGTGAGGATTTTCTGCAATTTACAAGTCCTTCAGCGCAGTTGGGATTCCGACGTCTTTGACGATTTCTCAGCAGTTTTTTCGAGAGCGTTGAAGCGTTCGGTCAGAAAACGGGCTTCGTGTTCGTCCTTAATTGAGCCGCTTGCCAGCAAGCCACCTAGCAGTATTTTTGCGGTTTCCACCTCGCCCATGTCTTCGAGAAGGAAAATATGCATCTGCCGGGCCCACGCCGGGACGGACGGGTCCGTGGCGTGCCGGCTCAGTTCCTGGGCGTACCGCAAGGCCCGCGGCAGGTCGTTGAGTTTGTGTTTCGCCATGATCGCCGCGTGTGCCGCCCAGCGCCAGCGGCGGCCGGGATCATCGAGGAAGCGGCGAAAGCTCCATTCCAGAATCATGCGCTGGCGGACCGTGTCCGGAACCTGCGAATACACCTGCGAGGCCATCAGCAGCGGATACTGTCCTTGCGGGTCAAGCTCAAGAACCCTGTCCAGCCAGTCCTCGACCCTGGAGTAATCCAGATCCTTGAACGGGATGCTGATGCCAGGCTGGGTATCGAACGCCTGCAGGTACAGCGACAGCAATTGCGCGGTGCCGATCGGTTCACCAAGAGCGAGCAGTCGTAGGGTCACGGTCGACGGTGCGGGCGGCAGATCCGCGGCGCGGGCCACCGGCTGGATTTCCATGCCCTTAAAGGCCAGTTGCGCGCAGAACGCCGCGGCAAGGGTCCAGATAAGTGGCAGCGGAACGGCGCCAATCGGACGTTCGCGCATGAATCAGAAATTCTTGCGGTAAAGGTCGAACATGGCGGCCGCAAGCAGCAAGGCAACGTAGAGGATGGTTTGGATCAGCGCGCTGCCCACTGCCGTGGGCAGCGCGCCGTCGATGAGCCATGACGTCTGGGTGAAGGCATCCAGCCTCGGGAGCAGAAACGCCATGCCGTCCGCCAGCCATTCGCCGCCTTTCTGGCCCAGTCCGCCGTTGGCCACTAGATTCGCGCTGCTCATGAGCTGGATCGCGGTGATGGACCGGCCAAGCAGGTAGAATGCCGTGACGAAAGCGGCTGCGCTGAGCAACTGCGTGAACGTGGTGATACAGAAGACGGAAACGGCTGCGACGATGAGCAACTCGAGCCCCAGCGAGCAGCCCCAGAGCAGCGCCCGCGATGGTGGCGCAAGAAGGAAGAGCGGTATCGTGGCGATGGCGGCGACGCCAACGGCAACGAGGGCGAAACCGCAGTATTTGCCGAGCAGGTAAGCCGGGCGGGGCAGATCGAGTGAGAGCATCAATTCGACGACCTTGTCGTTGAACTCGCGGGTCAGGCCATTCAAGATGTACAGGCCGACGAAGAAGACGCTCGCCAGGCGCAGGGCGGAGGCGAGCAGGGCAGTTTGCAGGCGCGTGCTCTCGGTGACGGCCAGTTCCCGGGCGAACACGCTCAGCACGAACAGCAATGCCGTCGCCGTCAGCACGATGACAATGAGGCGGTTCCTCCACGCTTCGAGGACTGTGTAGCGGGCGATGGCGCCAACGCGGATGAGCTTCATCGGTGTTCGGTATGCCGCAGGGTTGCAGATGCGGACGTAAGTTGCGCGACTTGCATTGAGGTTGTCAAGAATGGCGGCGGAAATCAAATCGGAATCCGGTTTTTCGCGGGCGCTGGCCGGCATACGCCAGGAGCACTGGCTGTCATTGACGCTGCTTGCCCTTCACGGTGCGTTGCTGCTCGAACTGGGCGATCCCCTGGCCAAGGCCCTGCTGCTTTCGCATTTCGGATTTTTCCTGCTGTGGCAGCCGTTATGGCGCGGCGAGCAGAAGCTCATTCCCGGACAGGCCGTCCTGATCATCGGCGCGGCCGTCCTGCTCATCGCCGTGGGAAGCTGGTGGCTGCTGGCATTGTGGCTCGCGGTGCTGTTCTCGCTGATCGGCGGCAATGTTCCCGGCATCAAGAACATCCGCCAGCGCGTCGTGTCGCTGCTGGCGGCGGTCTACCTGCTGGCGATCCTGCTGACCTGGGTGGTGCCGCATCTGTTCCCGGAGCAGAGTTTCCCGACCATCCTCACCATGGTGGTCCGATACGGCCTCGTGGTGCCCGCCATCGCCATTTTCTTCATTCGTACCGAACGATCGCAGACGTCATCCGCCTACTCCGTGGACCTGTTCTACAGCCTGTTGCTGTTCCTGATGATTGTGGTGCTGGTGCTGGGTGCCTTCGTCATCAAGGAAGTCAGCCACGGAAACTATGTGCTCTCGCTGGCGCAGGCCCTGATCGTGATCGCAGGTGTGCTCGTCGCGCTGTCGCTTCTCTGGGACCCCCGCGCGGGATTTGCGGGCATCGGGCAGTTACTAACGCGCTATTTCCTCAGCATGGGCGTTCCGTTCGAACACTGGATGCACAGCCTGGCCGCACTTGCAGACCGCGAGCGCGACCCGGACAAGTTCGTGATCGTTGCAGCCCATGAGATGGCGGAATTGCCCTGGCTGTCCGGCGTCCAATGGGAAGGGCGGGGCTCAAACGGCATTGCCGGCGGCGCCACGAAGTACGCCACCGCATTTACCTTTGGCGGCCTCACCCTAACGCTCTACACGCGCTGGTCGCCGAGTCCGGCGCTGGTGCTGCACATCCGGCTGCTAGCCCGCCTGCTGGGTGACTATTACGGCGCGAAGGTGCGCGAACAGGAGCAACGACGCAATGCGTACGTGCAGGCGATCTACGAGACGGGCTCGCGGCTGACGCACGACGTGAAGAATCTGCTACAGACGTTGCGCTCCCTATGCGCTGCCGCGGAGACGAGCAATGAAGACGACGCTGAGGCGGTGCGCCTGCTGATGCTGCGGCAGTTGCCCCAGATCACTCAGCGTTTGCAGATTACGCTCGACAAGCTGAAGACTAAGCCTCCGATCGGAGCGGACAAAACAGCCGGCGCGCAATGGTGGCAGGGGTTCCGTCAGCGCTTTGCGCATGAGCGCATCGAGTTCGACACCGGGGGCTTGCCGGATGACGCCATGTTGCCGTCGGACTTATTCGAGTCAGCGGCGGAGAATTTTTTGCAGAACGCGCTGGAAAAGCGAAAGCTGGAGAACGACCTTCGTATTGTGGTCAGGCTGCAGTGGAGGGACGGATTCGTGTTATCCGTATGCGATGACGGCGTGCCGGTTGCCGACTCGCTCGCCTCGCAATTGTTCAAATCTTCGGTGCAGTCCAACAGCGGTCTCGGAGTCGGGATGTATCAGGTGTCCCGCTTTGCCCGGGAGCAGGGTTACGAGGTTACGCTTGATAGCAACACACCAGGAAACGTGTGCTTTACGCTCGCTCCGGTGAAAAATGCAGGGGACTAGGGCAGTCTGCCCGCCGCGACCATGCGGTTGTATAGAACATTGGGTGACAACCAGGTCACGATGTCATCGAACTCTCCATTCGCGGCGGAGGAGGGCGCAGGGACATGACTGACGAACACTCTGTCGTTGTTCGCGCTATTCGCATTGGGATTGGCTGCCTCATCCAGGCCTGTTCCTCCATAGCCCCCGTTCTTTCCGGTGGCGTAAATTACGGCTGGTACACCGCTGGCCAGTGCTGTCCCTCCTGCGCAACTTGAACCGCTGATGCCGGTTGCTGTTGAGCAAATAAGTAGATTGGGGGCAAGGGTGGTGAGGCCTGTGGTACTCATCCCGTTGGTCGTAGTGAACGCATTGGTGTTCGCGTTCGTGACAGCGTAGCGGATGCGATTCCCCCATGAGTCGATGGCGAATCCTTGACTGTCCACCACTGCAAGACCCAACGTCACGGCGGGCACGAAGCCGTTGTAGTTATTGGTACAGGCGCCGCCGCCTGAAGGACTCTCGACACCCGCGCTGGCGGCGGATGCCGGACAAGCCAACCGGTTGTTTGACGCTGCGAATCCAATCAGCGCCTCTTTGATTTCTTCCAAGTACTTCTGGGTTTCGCTGGTTTTTCTCTGTTCCACCTGGGTGGAGAGTGGCACGAGAATGCCGCCGAGCAGCAAAGTCATGATAAAAACGGCGATTGCCACCTCGATAAGGGTAAAGCCTGCGACAGCCGGGCCGCGGTTACCGGACGATGTAGACACGATCGCGGTCATGATTGGTCGACGCAGGAACGACGTAATTGTCATCATCGTTATCCCGGTTCTCAGCGTCTTCAAAATACCCGGTAATGGGATTAAAATCCGCAGCGGGCCAATCGCCCCGAGGGCTGGCGGTCGCCGCGCCAGATGTGATCAGTAGCAAATCCGCGGAACCGCTGCTCACTGCCGTAGGGGTGCAAAGGGGCGTGGCGCCGGCCAGGCACTGGTCGGCAATGGCATTGGTCGAATTCGTTACGGTCAGTGTGTTGTCGGTGCAATTCGAGCAACCACCGGCACCGTTGTTCTCTAGCTTGTTGCGGGCGACTGCATAGTAGATAACGCTCGACCAGCCGGTCACGGGATTGGTGGAGCAACTGTCTCTGAGCCAGGCAGGCAGAGCCGGGGTTTGAGTTGATGGCGAGGAAGAGGGAACCGTGGTATTCCAATTTACCGGCAGCGCGGTCCCGCAGGGAAAGCGATTGTGGTTCCAGTCATTGCTATTACCGTCGGACCGGTCGCTCCATGGATAGACTCCGATTCCGGGGCGCAGCGTTGCCAGCGTCGAAGTCGCGGTTGCTGCTTTGTATTGTTGCAGGATTGAAATCATCTCGCGTGCCACGCGTTTTTCGACCGCCGGCATGAGATCGCCATTCGTGAGTGCCAGCAGGCGGTCGTTGAAAGTCGGCGAATCTGCAGCCATGGTAAAGGTTGGATTGCTGCCGTTTGCGTTCTCACCTTCAAGGTAATTCGTCGCGCTATTCTCGTTTGCGCTGCCCCTTGATTGTGTTTCCAGCGTTGCCGCAGAAGATAGAATAATGGCCACGGCATTGCTGGTGGGCTCGATGCCGGTGACCGCAAGCTGACCCAGTGTGTCGCTATTGAGAGGACAATTGGGCATACACGCTGGATTCCTGGCGAATTGACGCGACACTGCATACCACAATCGTTCGCCGCTGCTGTCCCGTAAGTCGGGCAGACCAAGCGTCCGCCACGGTAACCGACCGATATAGACATTGCTGCCCGCGACGAAGCCCGGACATTCGTTCCCGGCGTAGAGATCGGCGCTGCCATCATTGGGAGTGTTGGTTCCCGCAATGTTGGTTATCAGGTCGGGACACGGAAGGGCGCCAGGACGATTGTTGTCACTAGCGGCGTATCCGATCAACGCTTCCCTGGCTTGCGCCAGCACATCCGTCGTCCTTTGTAACTGCTGATTCTGGCGTACGAGGTCGTTGACGAATATGACGGCGAACATTGCGACAAGGAGGGACATCATTACGAGGATCAGCATGAGCGCGACGCCACGTTGGTGCCTACGCGCGCCGCACCCGTCTTTGATTGAACCAGAAGCCATTGGGTAGTCAGGCGCCTTTACGCCGCTTCAGCGCTGAGCGGACTCGTTATCCGGCGCTGGCGCATCCGATACTTCGTCCGGATCAGCAATTTCGGGTTCGGGAGCCCGCGCCCCCTCTGACGGCACGGATCTGGAAGACTTCTTCCGATTGGCCGCCGGCCTGGATTCGTAAGGTTCGGTGACCCTGCCCGTGGTACGGTCCAGGGTCTGACCTACGCGCAGCTTCGCATTTGTCCCCGTTACCTGAACGCGTGCGGTGGATGCGCTATAAGCTTTCGCCGTGATCGCGGCCGCGCCTTGCCTTTTGACACCCGCCGCGCCGCCATTGACCCACACGGTAGATTCGCCGTCGCTGCGGGTGACGATGCCGTTCACCGTGACAGAACGTGGCCCGCGAACAGTGGGACCGGCCTTTTTCGGTTTGTCCAGTTGCTTACCCGCATCCAGGGTGTTGCGCTGGGCGGGCGTGAAGAACAATCTGCCGAGCGGTTCTGCCGCCTGGAGCGACGGCGCCAGCAGCGCCATTATCGATAAGGCTGTCGCAATGAGCTTCATGAGCCGGTCTTTCCGGGGTCGATTGTGAGCCAGGACAGTTCGCACTGGGCGTTCAGGTTCGGTTGCCGGGGCGCGGGGGTATCGATCCGGACAGGGCGATCGATGATGCAACTGCGGATGAAGAACATCCCGCTTCGCTGCGATGCCAGCAGGTCCAGGAAACGCATGAGGTCGCCCTCGTGCACCAGACCGAGGGACAATTTCATTTGGGACTGCCGCAGGAACTGCGATGCGGGGTTGCCCTCGCCCGGCAGGTTGAAAGGAATGCGCGCCTCCAGTTGATAGGTCACGCCGAACAGCCCGGCCTGCTTGTTGGCGGCACGCAGAGCCTCAATCCACTCGATCCGCTGCTCCGAGCCGACCAGGCCTTCTCTCTGCAGTTTGCGATAGGCCGGCAGATATCGAAGGAGGGCCTCGTGCTCTTCACCAGAGCGCAGATAGCGGTCGCGCACCTCCTTTAGGGAGGCAGCCTGTGCGCGGCGCTGGGTCTCCACCACCTTGTTCTGCACGGAGGAGAACTTGACCAGGACCGCCGCCACGATCAGTGCCGCGACAAGGATTGCGACCGGCAGTCTCATCGAGGCGAAATCCTTAAGCGTCAGGGCCATGCTCATGCTCCCGCCATGAACGTTACGGCGAACTCGAACTCCGCCCCCCCGGCGCCACCCGGCGTATTCGTGCTGCCCGTCATACCCGAATCCGAACTTGCATTGAACGGCAGTTTGAGAGCGCGCACCTCGGCCACCTTGGGGTCCGCGGCGAGTTGCATGGCGAACGCGTTGATCAGCGTCATTGCGCCTTTGTAGTCGCCGTTGAAAGGACTGACTTCGCCACGCAGTATTCCGGTCTGCACCAGCGTTCCTCCCGTGGCGGCGGGCGCCTGCGAATTGCCGGGTTCGGCCGGTGCGCCGTACTTCCATTCGATACGAATCAGCTGGATCTGCGGTAAAGCGTCGAGCGCATGGCTGATCACGGCGAACATCGGCTCGGGCATGCGTACGCTTTGTCGTAGCTGGTCCGCAATCTCGACCGTATGGCGCAGATTGTCCGTTGTGGTGGACGCTTCGGGGAACTGAGTTGTCACCTGCTGGTACTGCGTCTGATACTCCTGCGTTTGCTGGCGCATCGTCGCTGTTTCGTCCTGGGTACGCATCGTATCGAACACATTCGATCCGCTCCAGACCAATGCGAATAGCACCAATGCCGCCGACGCGGCATATACCAGACGCCGGCCAAGGTAGAGCTGAAAGCCCTGGGTAACCTGCGGCGGTGCAAAGTTATGTGAGGGGGTGCTTTCGCCCAGCAGATGCAGAAGCAAGGCGTCCGTGGAGGCTTCCAGTTCGGCCGGGGCTACGGCGAAGCGGGAGGCAATGTCCGCCTTGTTCAGCAAAGTGCATTGCATGTTCGGTCGCCCGCGAGAAATCGCGGCCGGCAGCCCCGCAAGAGAATCGTCCTGATCGAGGATCACCACTTGCAGCGTGTCGTCGACGTGGGTGATGGTCAGCGCGTCGAGGTACATGCGTGTATTGCTGACCTCATCCGCGTAGTACTGATCCGCGGACTCGACCGTTTCCCGCAAAGGCGTCAGCCGGCTGATGCGGAATTTCAGGTCCTTGAAAAAAGTCTGGCGCACACCCGCGAGACCCTTGGTGACCACCAGCAGATTCTGGTGCTTGAGCTTGAGGTGGCCGAGCAGCGATACGCTCACCATCGGCAGGGAATAAACACCGGCGACGGGCAGGCCCTGCGAATTGATGGCCTTCAGCCAGGGCGAAAGCAGCTCCGGACTGGTGAATGCCGCGAACAGATAGCGGTCGTCCTTGCGTTTGTCGGCTTCGCGGCTTTGCAGCGAATAGGTATGGTAGGACGTGCCGCGATAAAGCTGCTTCAGCTTTCGTGCCACCATTTCGTTGCGGTCTTTACCTTTGGCATGGGGCAGCGTCTCGAAACGGTAGTCTTCGTCCACCGTGTCGGCCATGACATAGGCCGTACGACCCCGGGCCGCGATCAGGTAGTTGTTGAACGCATTCCAGCCGGCTTCGTCGTTGTCGAAACGACTGCACCCGGCCAGCCTGCGCCGCTTCCAGAGGCCGACGGTGGCTTGATCTGCGGAAACGCAGACAAGGATCTTCAGGCTCATGATCAGAATTTCATCTTTCCGATGACGTCATAGATCGGGGTAAGAACCGAGAACAGTACCATGGCGAGCATGCCACCCAGCACCAGCGTAAGCATCGGTTCCAGCAGTTTCAGGGCCTTATCTACCGAGTCGCGCACGTCACGGTTGTAGAAGTAGGTGATGTTGAGCAGGGCAGTATCGAGAGCGCCGGTGCTTTCACCCACCCGCAACATGCGTATTACCAAGGGAGGAAACATGCCAAGGTTATGGAAGGCTTCTGACAGGCTCTCGCCCGCACTGATCTGCTGGCCGATGCGCTGCAATCCCTCGGCGATGACACGATTGCCGACGATGCCCTCGCTGGTCTTGATCGCATCCAGGATGGTGATACCGGACCGATACATCAGGGCGAAGAAATTGGCGAATCGTGCAAGGATGATTTTTTGCAGAATTTCTCCAGTCACGGGCAGGCGTAGGATTGTGTAGTCGAGCAGATATCGGACGCGTGGATTGGTTCTGGCCAGGAAGCCGATTGTCGCCGATGCCGCTACTGGCAGGAATAAAAGCAGCGGCCACCAGGTCGCGGTGAATTCGGACACCCAGATCAGAATACGGGTCTGGATGGGGAGCTGCAGCCCCATGGTTTTCAACAGGGACGTGACCTGTGGCACCAGATACAACAAAAGAAAGATCATGACTGCCAGTACGACCACAAAGACTAGTGCCGGATAGGTCAGCAGGCGCTTCGTTTGCGATGCCAATTCATCCTGCCATTTGAGCGTTGCGCCGAGGTTCTCGAAGACCTCAGTCAGCGTGCCAGATAATTCCCCGGCACGGACCAGGCTTACGAACACCGACGGAAAGATCTGGGGAAATCCGAACAGCGCCTGCGACAAGGTCTTACCGCCTTCGATGTCCTCGAGGACCGACGTGAGAATCTCGCGGAAGCGCGGGTTCTCCATGCCATCGCGAAGGTCGCGCAGGCCGTCCAGAATCGGGATGCCGGCCCGTGATACTTGCTCCAAGTCGAAGCAGAAGGTGATCAGATCCTGGCGGGTTATGGTGCCTGCGCCGAGCGTGGACGAGTGGCTGCGCAGCAGCCGCGAAGTAATGAGGTCCAGCCCCATCTTCTTCAGGCGCAATTCGAGATCCACCTCGTTGGCGGCGTCGAGCTTGCCGCGTGCCGGCCGCCCGGTCCGGTCTATCGCCTTGTACTGGAAAGCTGCCATCGTCGCATTCCCCCGGCCGCTATCTGGCGCGTCCCGTCAGGTCTATCGCGCGCGCGACTTCGGCCAGGCTCGTGCTGCCGTCCACGACGCGCTGCACGCCTTCTTCGGCCAAGGGCCTGAAGTTCTTGGAGACCGCGGCGTCACGCATTTCCTTAGGGCTTGCGCGCCGCGCGACCAGTTCGTCGAGATCGGCGTCCATGTGCAGGATTTCCATGACCGCCGTGCGGCCGCGATAGCCGCGGTGGTTGCAGCGATTGCAGCCCACAGGCCGGAAAATCTTGAGCTCGCCATCGACTTCCCGTCCGAGCAACTGGCGTTCCTCCAGCGAAGGCGCGTAGGCCTCCTTGCAATGCACGCACAGCATGCGTACCAGGCGCTGGGCAATGATGCCGATGATGTTGCCGGCCATGATGTCCGGCGCAATGCCGATGTCCAGCAGGCGTGGGAAAGTGCCAAGCGCAGAGTTGGTATGCAGCGTGGTGAACACTTGGTGCCCTGTCATCGCGGCACGAAACGCCATTTCCGCCGTGTCCTTGTCGCGCACCTCGCCTACCAGGATGATGTCCGGGTCCTGACGCATGATCGAACGGATGCCGTTGGCGAAATCTATCTTTGCCGCTTCGCTAACGGAGGTCTGTCGCATCATCGCCACGGGATACTCCACTGGATCTTCCAGCGTCATGATGTTGACCGACTCGACATTGAGCTTCGCCAGCAGCGAGTAGAGCGTAGTTGTCTTGCCGCTGCCGGTGGGTCCGGTCAGGACCAGGATGCCCTCGGGCCGCGCCAGCATCAGGTTCAGTTTGGACATGACCTGCTTCGGCAGTTTCATCTGCTCCAGGCTGATGATGGATTTTTCCCGGTCAAGCACACGCAAAACGATGTTCTCGCCCCAGATGGTCGGCTGCGAAGACACCCGGAAATCCACCGGCCGGCCGTTGAGATTCAACGAAAGGCGCCCGTCCTGCGGCGCGCGGGTTTCCGCGATGTTCATGCCGCTGATGACCTTCAAGCGCACGACGATTCCCGGCCAGTAATTCTTGTGCAGGCTGCGGATCTGCTCGAGCACGCCGTCGATGCGGTAACGCACGCGCAAAAAGGCGAATTCCGGCTCGAAGTGGATGTCAGAGGATCCGCGTTTCACCGCATCCACCAGCAGCGCGCCGACCAGGCGCACGATCGGCTGGGTGTATTCGTCCGCTCCGCCATGCTGGATACTCTGGTAGTCGATTTCCCCGGTTTCGATTTCCCTCAGGATCCCGTCCACGGACAACTCGAATCCGTAAAACTGGTCGATGAACTCGTCGAGCTGCGCCTGCCCGGCGAGCACCGTCTTCATCTGAATGTTGTGCCCCAGCGTAGCGCGCAACTGGTCCAGGGCGACCACATTGAAGACTTCGGTAATGGCGACCACCAGCATGTTCTGTTCGGCGTCGTAGGCGATGGGCAGGAGCCGGTGGCGGCGGGCGAATTCCTGTGGCACCAGTTTCAGGGCTTCGGCATCCACCAGCACCTGCGTCAGGTCGATGCTCTCCTGGCCGATGGTCCGCGCCATGATGTCGCGAATCACCGCTTCGGTGACGAAGCCCAGGCGCACCAGCAGGCGGCCGATCGGGATGTTCTGGGATTTCTGCTCGGTCAGCGCGATGCGTAGCTGATCGTGCGTGATCAGGCCCTGCTGCACCAGCAGTTCGCCGAGGCGAAGCTTCTTGCGTTGCTCGGCCATAGTGAAAATTACTGGGTCACTGTTCGACGCGGGAGGAAAGCTGGCCGACGCGCTGGATGACGAGGTTCTGGTCGAAGTTGGCGCGGCCCTTGCGGAACGAAAGGTCGAGCGCCTTGCGGTAATAGTCCAGCGCCTGCCGGGTCTGCCCGAGGTGTTCCAGGCCCACGGCGAGATTGAATGCGTAGTCGGGATTGTCGGGCTGCGACTGATGGGCCTGGAAATAGGCCTGCTGCGCGCCCGGCCACTGGCCCTGATCGGCATAGAGGTTGCCGAGCGTGAAATAGAGGAATGCGGAGGGCTCGCGGGCAATCAGTTGGCGCAGGCGCGTCTCGCTGGCTGCGGGGTCGGCCCCGCCCATGATTGCGATCAGCCCGGCCTGCGCATAGACGTTGCGCGGCTCCAGCTCTAGTACCCGCTGATAATATCCGACGGCTTCTTCGACGCGCACCTCCTTCGAGGCGATGGCGCCCAGACCCAGCAGGGCGTCGATATTCCTCGGGTCTGCGTCGAGAACTTGCAAATAAAACGTCCTGGCCTGAGCGCTGTCGCCGGCCAGGAGGGCTTCGTATGCACGGGTCAGATCCGGCGTTGTGCTGGCCACCGTCGGCGGAGTTCCGGCACTGTCCTGACTCGTGCTCGCGGGACCGGCCGATCGCAGCACTACGGTTTCCACGCCGTCTTCGTCCAACTGGCGCGCCGTCAGCTTCGCGGCGCGTCGCGGACGGGAGACTGCAGCCCGGACCGGGGAAGTTTCGGCAATCACGGTGGGTCGGGGTTGAGCTCCCGCGGTGGGATCGTCAATTGTGGGCGACGCGCCTGGACTGGGGCTTGAGGCCGAGATTGCCGGTTGGGCTGCCACTGCCGCCGGAATTGCGGCGGCAGCCGTGGCCGTCTGGCTGCCGGCGGGCATGCCGCTTATCTTGGCTGCAGCCGATTCGGGAGCGGCTGCGGTAATTGGTGCGCTTGGCGCCGGTCCTGGCGCAGCCCCGAGCGGAGTAGCGGGCGCCGCGCTCGGTTTCGACCTCAACCAGGACGGATTCGCGACCTGGATATAGACATAGGCCCCATAGCCTATCGCAGCCAGCACGGCGGCCGCGATGAACACGACCATGTAATGCTCGCGTGCGTAGTCGATCGGGTCGAACGCTGGAGCGCGGCGGGCCTGCATGATTGCCGCAGCCTGCGCGGGGCTGGGCGAAGAAAGAATCGCCGCCGCGGGTTCCCTTTGCGCGGCTTGTTCCGCCGCGCCCATGGGCTCGAGGGTAAGCTCGTCCGAGTCCAGAGGATCGGGACCGGGTTGCCTTTCTCCGTCTGCCCGGTTTTTTGAGGCTTTCTGCAGCGCCTGCAACAGAAGGCTCATGGCGTCTTCCCGGTCTTGTCCATCACGGGCAGGAAGCGCTGGAACATCTTCAACTCGTCGCTATCCAGCGAGGGGTTGGTGATAACCGTGGGCTTGAGGAAAATGATCAACTCGGTTTTCGACACGGCCTCGTTGCGATACTGGAACGCCTCGCCGACCCGCGGGATGTTGCCCAATCCGGGTATCTGGTCGCGGTCCCGGCGCACATCGTCCTGCATCAATCCGCCCAGGATGATGGTCTGGCCGCTGCCGACCTGGAGCACGGATTCCATTTCCCGGATCTGGATTTCCGGGATCAGATTGGGAATTGGTGTACCAGTGCCGGCCCGCAGAGACGGATTAGGATCGCTCACGAATCGGGTCACCCGGGAAATTGTCGGGCGCACCGTGAGATTGACCGAGCCCGTTTCCGTGATCTGTGGCAAAACGCTCATGATCAGGCCTACCGGCACCGTCTTAGCCGATGACGTGAAGGTTGTAACCGCAGTAGTTTGATTTGTATTGGTGTCGGCCTCGATGGTGAAATAGACAATGTTGTCCACCACCTTCATCAGCGCCATCTGATTGTTCAGCGCCATCAGTTTGGGGCTCGAGAGCACCCGGGTATTGCCGAACTGCTCGAGCAAACGCAGCGAAACGTTGATGCTGCCGACATCCGAGGTCGCGTTCGTGTAGCCGATAGTCAGGCCGGGGGGCGCGCCGGTGGGCGGAGCGCCCAGCAACAGTTGGTTGAACGTGAATCCGGTGCCCGTCGCGATGCGACTCCAGTCGACTCCCGCCTGGTAGTTGTTCGACAGCCTGACTTCCGCGATGGTTGCTTCGATCAACACCTGGCGTTGCGAGGCAGAGCCCACGCTGTCCAGGTATTGCTGGATCAGCGCCTGCTGCTTTTCGGTGCCCAGGATGGTGATGGTGCCGGTGATCGGATTGACCACGATCTCGTTCTTGGCATCCGAGGGCGCATTGGCCGCTTCCGGGAATGCGGTATTGAATAGCTGCTGCGCGTTGGCGCCTGCGCGGGACACCGCTTCGGCCTGCGCTATGCGCGCTTCATTGGCAGCTTTCTGCGCTTCGGCGCGGGCGGCGCGCTGGTCCGCGTTCTGATTGATTGCCTTGCTGGCCGAAAGAATGCTCTCGATGTTCTGCCGCAGGACTTCCCAGAAATTGTTGGTGGACTTGGTATCGACCTTGGACGTGGATGCGTTGGCGCCGCCGCCTTGGCCGCCCGATTGGCCGCCGGCTCCTCCGCCGACTGACGCTCCGCTGATTTCGCCACTGACTCCTATGCTGGAACTCGAGTCGCGGTTCATGTTCACGTAGTTGACGCGGTAATTCTTGAAATAGGGCGTATCGGGGACGACAATGATGGTCTTGCCCTGGCTGCGGTAGCGCAGGTTCACCTGCTGGGAAATCCTTTCGAGGATCGCAGGCAGGGTTTCGTCGATTGCGTTCAGCGTCACCAGGCCCTGGATATTGGGGTGGACGTCGATGTTCTGTTTCGTGTCGCGCGACAGTGCGAACAGCAGTTCGCGGACCGGAACTTCATTCACCACTACGCTGTAGGTCGGCACCTTGACCTGGGGACGCGGAGGCGGTACGAAGACGCTGCGGGTTACCGGCGGAAGGATTTTCTCCTGGGGGTTCGGCGGAATCTGGCTTGCGTCGATATGGCCCCGCGACGGCGGAACGGCGGCTTTGTAAGCGCAGCCGGGCAGGCTGAACACAACGGCAGCGACACAAGTTGAAAATAAGACGCGCATAGGCATGATGTGACGGCCCACGGCAATGTGCTGACCGGCGGGCCGCAAGGCTCGCCGGAGCCTGGACCCTTGTCCCCCCCGAATACCCATTGTCAACTTTGCCCTAAGCTCTCGCGTTTGCAGTCAGCTTGCCACGGCCGGCCGGCCGGCCCGTCCGCGGCAGGCGTTTCGTCATGACCGGTGGCGGGCAATTTCGGCACGAATACCCTGAATTGTCCGCGTATAAGGCAGGTTCGCCTGCAGTTCCGCCGGCAGGCTTTTCAGCACCCGACGGATCTCGTACCGATCAGCAAATGTGCCGTACAAAACTGTCAACGAGGGACGCTTATTCGCAACGGTACGGTACACATAAACCTTTTCAATTTCAAGATATTTACCGATGATCTTTAAATACTCTCTTAGGAGTTCCGGGTCGTTCGTGCCGAGCAGTTGGATGCTGTAGGCCTCCGGCCCCACTTGGCCCAACCACTCGTCGGTAGAGAGCAAACGCTGTTCCAGCAAATCTGCTGGTGGGACGGGCGCAGATATCGGGGCGCTCACCTGGACCGCGGGGGCAGTCTCTGCCGCAGGGGTTTCGGCGGCGGCAGTTTCCGACGGTTGGACCGCCGCTCCGACAGGGGCCGGTGCAGGAGCCGCCGCCACGGACAGGGGAACATCGCGGGGGGCCGACAAGGCTAGATAAGCCGCCAGCGCGGCCACCCCGAGCAATCCGCCCGCGGCGAGGCCTCCCAATGCGTAGACCAGCGGCGACGAGACCCTTGTCGCCGGGACCTCGCTGAACTCGCTGTCTCTTACCGCAGCCTTCGCATGACCGAGGTTGACGTTGTGGGTGCTTTCGGCAAACGCCGCCAGGAGGGCCTTGTCCGCGATCAGGTTGATCCGCCGCGTCAGTCCGGCACTAGCCCTCGTCATATAGGCGATCACGCGGGGGCTGAACAGGTCGGGGCCATGATAGCCCGCAGCATGGAGCCTGAACGCCAGGTAGGCTCTGACATCGGCTTCGTCCAGAGGGGCCAGGTTAAAGCTGTGGGTGATGCGTTCACGCAACTGGCGGATCTGCGTCTGGCGCAGGTTTTCGTCGAGTTCGGGTTGACCGAACAGCACGATCTGCAACAGCTTGTGCTGCTGGGTTTCCAGGTTCGACAGCAGGCGGATTTCTTCCAGGGTGCCCAGCGGCATACCCTGGGATTCCTCGACGAAGACCACCACCTGGCGCTTCTGTACGTGGCGTTCGAGCAGATAGGAATTCAGCGTATGCATGACCTCGAGGCGAGTGGCATCCCGGGCCAGGGGCAACTGCAGTTCGAAGGCGATTGCATGCAGGATTTCCTCGGGCGACACGCTGGGATTGGCCAGGTAGACGTTCTCGACGTTCTCCGGCAGCCGCGTCTGCAGGACCCGGCACAGCATGGTCTTGCCGCTGCCGACTTCCCCGGTGACCTTGATAATTCCCTCGCCGTGGGTGATCGCATAGATGAGCGCTTCCAGTATCGCGCCGCGGTTGCCGCCTTCGAAAAAGGCTTCGGTGTCCGGCGTAATCTTGAACGGCGGCTGCTTGAGACCGAAGAACGCGTAATACATTTATTTCTCCTCCCCTGCGGCGGCGTAGTTTTGCATTCGGCTGTACAGGGTCGTGCGGTGGATTCCCAGCAGCTTGGCCGCCTGGCTCAGGTTGCCGTGAGTGATGTCCAGCGCCGCCTCGACGTAGCTGCGCTCGAGGTCCCTGAGCGCTTCGTCCAGGTTGAACCGCTTCTGCGTTTGCAGAAGCTTGCGCGCCGATTCCATCGCAGTCTTGAAGTCCTTGCCATGGCTCGTTTCCGGTACGGACGGGGTGGCGTCCTCCCAGTCGAATTCGCCCAGCAACTGCTCGCTGTTGATCGCCTGGCCGGCATATTTGGTGGTGAGGCGGATGACGATGTTGCGCAGTTCCCGCACGTTGCCGGGAAAGCCATACTTGGTCCACAGCTCCATCGACTGCCGGTCGAGCTGGAACGGCTTTACGCCGCTCTGCTGGGAATACACGGTCGCGTAGTGGTCCAGGAGTTTGATCTTGTCCTCGGCCAGATCCCGCAGCGGCGGCACGACGACGGAGAAAACCGACAGACGGTGATAAAGGTCGGTACGGAAGCGTCCCGCGCGCACTTCCTGCCGCAGGTCGCGGTTGGTTGCGGCGATCACGCGCGCGTTCGACACACGGCTCTGGGTTTCGCCGACGCGCTGGTACTCGCCGTTTTCCAGGACGCGCAGCAGCTTGGCCTGGAGTTCCTGGGGCAATTCTCCGATCTCGTCGAGGAACAGCGTTCCTTCATGCGCGTCTTCGAAATATCCCGATCTGGAGGTCGTCGCACCGGTGAAGGCCCCCTTGACGTAGCCGAACAGGGTGGGCTCAACGAGCGTCGGCGAAATCGCGGCGCAATTGAGAGCCAGGTACGGCTTTGCCGCCCGCGATCCCTGCCGGTGCAGCGACTGGGCGACCAGTTCCTTGCCGCTGCCCGACTCCCCTTCGATTAGCACCGGGAACGGGGCGTTCGCATATTGCAGTATTTGCTCGTGAAGTTTGCGGATGGCCATACCGTTGCCAACGATGCCGGTATCCGACTTGGCCTCGTTGTGCTCGACCTCGGCCATGCGCAGGGCCTTGGCGAGCAGTCCTTTCAGGACTTCCGGTTCACAGGGCTTGGCGATGAATTCCACCGCGCCCAGAGTACGGGCATAGCGCGCGTTCGCCTCGTCGCTTTGCCCGGACAGGACCAGGATCTTGATCGAGGGGGAGTAAGCCACGAGGTCCGTGATGAGGCGGAAGCCCTCATCAGGACGATGAGGCGTCGGCGGCAGTCCGAGGTCCACCAGCGCGAGGTCCGGCGGAGAGTCCAGTTGACGCAAAAGGCTTTTCACCTGGGCGCGCGAGTCGGCAATGCGCACGCTGTAGTCCTTGCTGAGGACAAAATCCAGGGTGTCGGTAATCAGGGGGTCGTCGTCGACAATCAGAAGTTCGGGTTTCAGCGGAGTCAAAGCCATCGTGCTTGCACCCATGTCCCCATGGTTTTCGGATTCTCCAATTGTGACAGATAGGCCAGATAGCTCATACGCTTACGGTTCGAGCCCGGTTTCCTGCCGGATGCAGGCAAGGTAGGCCTGCTCGAGGCTGTCCGCGGCAAAGCGCTGGCGCAACGCTACCGGCGTGCCGCTGAAACGGAGTTCACCGTTGTGCAGTACCGCCATTTCGTCGCACAACTCGTCAACGTCGGCAAGCGCGTGCGAGGTGAAGAATATGCTGCGACCTGCGGCTTGCGCATTCTGCAACTGGCGCTTGAGCAGGGCACGTGCCTTGGGATCGAGCCCGCTGGTTGGCTCATCGAGCACCAGTAGTTCCCGTCCCGATAACAGGCAGGCCGCCAGCCCGAGTTTTTGCGTCATTCCCTTGGAAAAAGCGCGGACAGGCTTTCTCAGGGCCGTCGGGTCCAGATCGAGGTCGGTGAGTGCCTTCTCCGCCTCGGCAGCCCTGAATTCACGACCGTACAGGGTCGCCATGTAGCGCAGGAAGTCCCCGCCCGTCAGATAATAGGGTGGAACGAAGCGTTCCGGCAGGAACGCCAGGCGCGACCGCGACCGTGTCTCCCGGCTCGAGACGCCGAAAATGTCGACAGCGCCCGCGTCGAACTCACAGAAATCCAGCAGGCATTTAATCAGTGTGGTCTTGCCCGCGCCATTGACGCCGACCAGGCCAAAGGTGCGGGCGGCGGGAACGGACATGCCGAGTCCGCGCAGCACCACCACCCCTGCGTACGATTTCTTTAATCCGCTGAAACGGATTGCGCTGCTCGGAGGGGTTTCGTTCTGGGTCACGTTCTGGTCGAAAAATCGGGTTGCGCAAAAGTGCACGCAAATGCGACAACATGCAAGCCTTCTGCGGCCGGTGAGGCTCTCCGCTACAATGCTTTTTCGATTTCCGCTTTCCGGCCCGCCGGTGTCTCCCGAAAATTCAGTGCCTTCCGATAATCTCGTCGAATTCTCGCAAGTCGAGTTTTCCTATGATGGACGTCCGATCCTGCAAGGGGTCGACATGCGCTTCCCGCGTGGCAAGGTCGTCGCGATCATGGGCGGCAGCGGCACGGGCAAGACGACATTGCTGCGCCTTATAGGCGGCCAGCTCAAACCCGGTCGCGGCAAGGTGCTCGTGGATGGTGGACCCGTGCATGGCATTTCGCATTCGCAGCTTTACGCGATGCGGCGCAAGATGGGCATGCTGTTCCAGTTCGGCGCACTGTTCACCGACCTCAGCGTATTCGAGAACGTGGCATTCCCGCTGCGCGAACACACGGACCTCCCGGAAAGCATGATCCGGGATATGGTGCTCCTGAAGCTGGACGCGGTCGGGCTGCGCGGGGCGCAGGCGTTGAAACCTGCCGAGCTGTCCGGCGGCATGGCCCGCCGCGTTGCGCTGGCCCGCGCCATCGCGCTCGATCCGAGGCTCATCATGTATGACGAGCCGTTCACCGGGCTCGATCCGATTTCTGTCGGCGTGATCGGCAATCTCATCCGCAAGCTCAACGATGCGCTCGGGGCTACCTCGATCGTGGTGACGCATGACGTCCAGGAGTCACTGAGGATCGTGGACTACGTCTACTTCCTGGCCGGCGGCAAGGTCGTTGCGGAAGGAACTCCCCAGCAGGTGCGGGACTCCAGCGAACCCTTCGTGCACCAGTTCGTCCATGCCGAAAGCGACGGACCGGTGCGTTTCCACTACGGGGCGCCTTCTTATCATGACGACCTTGGGCTGGGCGGCGGATGATCGGCGCCCTCGCATTCGGCATCCGGCTGGTCGGCCATCGCACCATCAACGCCGTATGGCGATTGGGTGCCGCCACCCGCTTCATCGGCCTGGTCCTGGCGCGCTCGTCGATGTCGTTCCGCCGCTTCCAGCTCACCCTCGACGAAATTCATTTCGCCGGCGTGCTTTCCCTGATCATCATCATCGTGTCCGGGCTGTTCGTGGGCCTGGTGCTCGGTCTGCAGGGCTACGAAACCCTGAAGCGTTACGGCTCTGCCGAAGCCGTCGGGACGCTTGTCGCGCTCTCGTTGGTGCGGGAGCTTGGCCCGGTGGTGGCCGCGTTGTTGTTCGCGAGCCGGGCCGGTTCGGCCATGACCGCGGAAATTGGCATCATGAAATCGACCGAACAACTGTCGGCGATGGAGATGATGGCCGTCGATCCTTTCGCGCGAGTGCTCAGCCCGATGTTCTGGGGCGGGTTTATCTCGATGCCTCTGCTGGCGGCGATCTTCAGCGTCATGGGCATATTCGGCGGCTATCTCATAACCGTGGTGATCATCGGCGTGGATTCCGGCGCCTTCTGGTCGCAAATGCAGGCGAACGTCGATCTGCGCAGCGACATCCTGAACGGGGTGATCAAGAGCGTTGTTTTCGGGGCGGCCGTGACCGCGATCGCACTTTTTGAAGGCTATGACGCCCCGCCGACGGCGGAAGGCG
>CAYODB010000032.1:0-24252 GCA_964402495.1 uncultured Bordetella sp. | reverse complement strand
CACCTGCTGGGTGGGCTCGATGCGCCCAGTGCCGGGGAAATCAGCGTGCTGGGACACAGGCTGGACGAGTTGAACGAAACCGAAAAGGGCCGCCTGCGCAACCGGGGGCTGGGCTTCGTCTATCAGTTTCATCACCTGCTGCCGGAATTTACCGCGCTGGAGAACGTTGCGATGCCGCTGCTGGTGCGTCGCTTGCCGGTCGAAGAGGCCTCGAGTCGCGCGATGCGCATCCTGGAACGCGTCGGTCTCGCCGCACGGGTGACGCATACGCCGGGCGAGCTATCCGGCGGCGAGCGCCAGCGCGCCGCATTGGCCCGCGCCCTGGTCACGGAACCGGCCTGCGTGCTCGCCGACGAACCGACGGGCAACCTCGATCGGCGCACTGCGGAGGGTGTTCTCGACCTGATGCTGGAATTGAACCGCGAACTGTCGATCAGTTTCGTCGTGGTCACCCACGACATGGCGATTGCGGGAAGGATGCAGCAGACGCTGCACCTGGAGGACGGGAAGTTAAAGTAACAGGCTGGAGGCGTGAGGAAAGAGGGAAGATCCAAATCCTCTAGCCTACCGCCGGTATCGGATCGAGCGAGCGCCACAGATACCAGGTGGCGACTGTGCGCCAAGGCTGCCATTCGGTGGCTATCTGGCGGATCTTGAGCTTGGAAAGAGGCTTGGCGTTGATGTAATGCAGGCTCATTGCCCGCTGCAGCCCGATATCGTCGGCGGGCAGGATGTCCGGGCGCAGCATGAAGAAGATCAGGAACATTTCGGCAATCCAGCGGCCGATGTCCTTTATCTTCGTCAGTTCCGCGATCAGATGCTCGTCATCGCGCTCGCCCCATTCCTGTTGCGCCAGCGATCCGTCAAGGAAATGTTCCGCGAGATCGATCAGGTAGCCTGATTTCTTGCTGGACAGTCCGCAGGCGCGCAGTTTCGAAGGATCCATGCGCACGATGGCAGCGGGACCCAGCGCGCCGACCGACTCCAGCTGTTTCTGCCAGACGCTTTCCGCGGCTTGCACCGAAATCTGCTCGCCGATGATGGAGCGCGCCAGCGTGGTGAATGCGTCGCTGCGGCTTTCCAGGTGGGGACCTTCGTTGTTGCGGATCAGGACCTCCAGAACCGGATCGCGCCGCGCGAGTTCGCTGGTGGCATCGTTCCAGTAGGATGGCGTCATGATTCAACGGGGATTTTACGTTGCCGAGCAGGACGTCACCGGCTATCGTGTAGAGGCGAATCGGGTATACACGCCAAAATTCACGCGCGACAGGATGCAGCCGTACAGTCAGTGCCGGCTTGCCGCAGCCCGCGCACGGTTGCGCTTGTTCCAGGAAAACATAACGTAGGCGCGCCACCCCGCGATGACCGTCAGATAGCCAGCGACCGCGAGCATGAGGGCAAGAAGAAACAGCCCGGCCAGGAAGGGCTTTCCGAGAGAGGCCATCCATTGGATCAAGGCCGGTGCCCACTGCGCCAGCGGCAGGTCGAGCAGGTCTATTTCCATGCGTGGCAGGCGGGCATCGCCACCGCCGGTGACGAACATGCCCAGCTTGTAGGCAATGTAGTAAAGCGGGACGATGGTGAATGGATTGGTGTACCAGGTGAGGATCACTGCGACAGGCAGGTTCACCCGGAAAAGGACGCCGAACAACGCGGCGGAAAGCATTTGCAGCGGTCCGGGGATCAGTCCGCAGAAGAATCCGACTGCCACTCCGCCGGCTACCGATTTGCGATTCAGGTGCCACAGGTTCGGATGATGCAGCGAGGAACCGAGAAAGCGGAGATACCGGTTCCCGCGGATACTTTCGTGACTGGGAAGATACTTGCGAAAATACTTGCGAGGCATAAGCGTGGCTGATTGTACCGGATCGAGAGCCGGCTCCCATGATTGTTGAGTCGGCTGCTTTTGTTCTCGGAGCGTGGTGGTTGCAGCAGCAACCCCTGCTTCCCCGTTTGACCAGCGCCACGGCATTGGTTCCGCTGGCGGTGTTGGCCTGGGGGCTGACCAGGGGCAGCCGGCCGGGCGCTGCCAGGCTTGCACGCCCGCTGGCGATCCTCTGCTGCGGATTGGCCGGATTCTTTTGGGCGGCAGCCGTTGCGGACTGGAAGCTTGGCGACTCGCTGGATGAGGCATGGGAGGGCCGCGACGTGGAACTGCGCGGCGTGGTGGCCGAAAT
Source organism: uncultured Bordetella sp. (assembly GCA_964402495.1). Lineage (GTDB taxonomy): Bacteria > Pseudomonadota > Gammaproteobacteria > Burkholderiales > JACQAP01 > JACQAP01. The sequence goes on along the minus strand of CAYODB010000032.1, from coordinate 22,075 downwards.
GACACAACCGTTCGAGCGCGGCGTGCGCTTCCGCTTCGATGTCGAACAGGTCTATACGCTGGGCGCCTCGGTCCCTTCTCACGTTTCCCTGGCCTGGTATCACGCGGAAAACGGGCAGGTCGCGCCCGATCTGCATGCGGGCCAGCGCTGGCGCCTGGTTGTGCGGCTGCGCCGTCCGCACGGCACGTCGAACCCGGACGGCTTCGATTTCGAAGCGTGGATGCTGGAGCGGGGCATCCGTGCGACGGGTTACGTGGCGGCGAAATCGGAACCCCGCCTGCTTGAAGCGACGGTTTATCGTCCCGGCTACCTGCTCGAACGCCTGCGCGAATCGCTCCGGACCAAGCTGCTTCGCGCACTGGGCGACCGGCCTTACGCCGGCGTCATCGTCGCGCTGGTCATCGGCGACCAGCGCGCGATACCGCCTGCGCAGTGGCAGATATTCACACGCACCGGCGTCAATCACCTGATGAGCATTTCGGGCCTGCACATAACGATGGTCGCAAGCCTTGCGTTCATGCTGGTGCTGCGCCTTTGGCGCCGCTCCAGCGCGCTCGTCACCCGGCTGCCGGCGCTGCGCGCGGCCACCGTCGCCGGATTTTTCAGCGCAGCCGGCTACGCGGCCCTGGCGGGATTCGCGGTCCCCGCGCAGAGAACCGTATACATGCTTGCCGTCGTTGCCGTCGCGCTATGGATGGGTTGGGCGATCCGGCCGCTGGCGGTCCTGGCTTTGGCAGCCGCGTTAGCGATCGCGATCGATCCGATGGCCGTGAGTTCTCCGGGATTCTGGCTTTCGTTCGGCGCCGTGGCGGTCATCATGCTGGCGGGCGGGGGCCGCCTTGGCCGGGTGCACTGGGCGGTAGCATGGATGCGGATCCAATGGGCGGTGACCTTGGCGCTGATCCCACTGCTGCTCGCCATGTTTCAGCAGATTTCCATCATTTCCCCCTTGGCGAACGCCCTGGCCATTCCGCTGGTAAGCCTCGTCGTCGTGCCGCTCTCGCTGTTGGCCGCGGTGGTACCTGCTGACTGGGTGGCAATCGGCGCGCATTGGGTGATGACGCTTTGCATGGCCTGGTTGCAATGGCTCAATGCGCTCCCGGCAGCGGTCTGGCAGCAGCACGCGCCGCCCGCGTGGGCGATCCCGCTGGCTGGCGCCGGCGCGCTCTGGCTGCTATTGCCGCGGGGAGTGCCCGCACGCTGGGTCGGCGCCTTATTGTTCCTGCCGCTGTTTCTGGCAATACCGGCCAGGCCGCTGTACGGGGAACTCTGGCTGACGGTGCTCGACGTCGGCCAGGGCTTGTCCGTCGTCGCGCGTACCAGCCGGCATGCCTTGTTGTATGACGCCGGGCCAGCGTTTTCCGGCGACATCGATGCCGGTGACCGAATCGTCGTGCCTTATCTACGGGCAGCAGGCATCAAACGGCTGGACGGAGCAATCGTCAGCCACGACGACCTGGATCACAGCGGCGGCGCCCTGTCCGTGCTGCGTGCGATGCCGGTGGATTGGCTCTCATCTTCCTTGTCGCCCGGCCATCCGATCAGCGTAGCGGCTGGCGAGAGCCGCCAATGCATCGACGGGCAGGCCTGGGAATGGGATGGCGTGCGTTTTGAAATTCTGCACCCGGATGCGGCCAGCTATACTGACGGCCAGCGCAAAGACAATGATCGTAGCTGCGTGTTGAGGATCGTTTCCCCGTATGGCAGCGCGCTGCTGCCGGCGGACGTCGAGCGGGCGGGCGAGATGGCGTTGCTGCGCGACCATGGCCGCGAATTACCCGCAGATGTGCTTGTCGTACCCCACCATGGCAGCCGGACTTCTTCCACACCCGAGTTCGTCGGCGCAGTTTCGCCGCGGCTGGCCATTTTTGCGATGGGCTATCGCAACCGCTTCGGCCATCCCCATCCTGCGGTGGTCGCGGTGTACCGGCAGCGCGGCGTGAAGATGCTGCGGACCGACGCCGCCGGGGCGGTTTCGGTCCGGATGACCGCCAGTGGTATTGATTCGCAGAGCTGGCGCGAGAGGGAGCGGCGTTACTGGCGCAGCCGCTGAACGCGCCTGCCGGATGAGTTGAGTGGTCAAAGTTACGGAGATCCCCCGCGATGTGCAGGGAGTGGATTGGCTGGAGGCGCTGACCTCCCGCCTGTCGCCGGCCGAGCGGGACCTGGTCGCGCGTGCGGATGCCTGGGCCCGGGAAAATTACGCGGGCCGGGCTCACCCGGACGGAGTGTTGCTCATCGACCACTTGCGCGGAGCCGCGGGTGTGCTCGCTACCCTGAAAGTCGACGGCGATGCCATCGCGGCAATCCTGTTGTTGGGCGCGCCGCTCGCTTCGCGCGCCGAGCGCGAAAAATTCGAAGCCGCTTTCGGCGCACCGGTTCTCGTCCTGGTGGACGGCGTCTTGAGCATGGCGCAGATCCAGATCCTGCGCGGCAGGGTGGAAGAGACCGGCGGCAAGCCGGCCGATCGCACTTCGCAGATGGAATCTTTGCGCAAGATGCTGCTGGCGATGGTGCAGGACGTGCGCGTGGTGCTGATCAAGCTCGCCGACCAGCTCCAGCGCATGCGCGAACTGGTTGCCAGAGGCAGCGAGCACGAACGCACAGAAGCGGCGCGTGACGCGCTCGATCTGTTTGCGCCGCTGGCCAACCGCCTCGGCGTATGGCAATTCAAATGGGAACTCGAGGACCTGGCGTTCCGCTGCGTCGAGCCGCACACGTACAAGGACCTGGCGCGGCAATTGGACGAAAAGCGGGTTAACCGCGAATCCTACCTGGCCGGGGTCACGCGCCTGCTGCGCGAGGAACTGGCACGGGCCGGAATCAGGGCCGAAGTCAGCGGGCGTCCAAAGCACATCTACAGCATCTGGCGCAAATTACAGCGCAAGGGCGGAGGACTGGAGGACCTGTTCGACGTCCGAGCCGTCCGCGTGCTGGTCGACGACATCAAGGATTGCTACGCGGTGCTCGGCCTGGTACACAACCTTTGGATCCCGATCCCGCGCGAATTCGACGACTATATCGCCAAGCCCAAGGCTAACGACTATCGCTCGTTGCACACCGCCGTCGTGGGGCCGGAAGACAAGGTGCTGGAAGTGCAGATCCGCACCGAGGAAATGCATCAGCACGCGGAACTGGGCGTGGCGGCGCACTGGCGCTACAAGGAGGCGGTGCGCGGTGACGCGGCCTTCGACCGGAAGATCTCCTGGCTGCGGCGGGTGCTGGACTGGCGCGATGAACTGGCCGATGCCGGCGAACTGGCGGAGTTCTTCAAGACGGAGTTGTTCCAGGACAGTGTCTACGTGGTAACGCCGCAAGGGCGGGTCGTTGACCTGCCGCGGGGAGCGACGCCGGTGGATTTCGCCTATCACCTGCACTCCGAGCTCGGACATCACTGCCGCGGTGCCAAGGTGAACGGGCAGATTGTCCCGCTCACCTGCGCCTTGTCGAACGGCCAGCGCGTTGAAATCATCGCGGCGAAGGAGGGCGGGCCCTCCCGCGACTGGCTCAACCCGGCGCTCGGCTATATCAAAAGCAACCGCGCGCGCGCCAAGGTCAGACAGTGGTTCAACAGCCAGCATCTGACTGAGGCCATCGCAGGCGGCCGTGCAGCGCTTGAAAAGGAATTGCAGCGGCTCGGCAGGACCAGCCAGAACCTCGACGAACTGGCGTCGCAAATGAAATTCGACAAGGTCGAGGATTTGTTCGCCGCCCTCGGACGAGGCGAGGTGACGCCGCGACAGATACACATCGGCTTGGGGCTGGAACTACACGTCGTGGAACCGGCGACTCCCGCGCCATCGGTGATAACTCCGCGGCGACCGTCCTTATCCAGCGGCGTGCTGGTCGTCGGCGTCGACAAACTGCTTACGGTGCTGGCACGCTGCTGCAAGCCTGTTCCTCCGGATCCGATCGTCGGCTTCGTGACGCGGGGCCGGGGGGTGACCGTACATCGTCAGGATTGCGCCAATGTGGGGCGCCTGCCCGCCGAACGGCTGATCGCGGCTGACTGGGGCAAGACCGGCGAGTCGCGGTTCCCGGTGGATGTCGAGATCATCGCCGGCAGCCACCCCGCCCTGATGCGCGACATCCTCGATATTTTCACGCGCGAGAAGGTGCGGGTCGCTTCGTCAGCGTCCTACAGTCACGATCTGAATGCACGCATGGCCTTCACTCTCGAAGTTGGAGACCAGGTGCAGCTCAAACGCTTGCTGGCGCTGGTCCGGGACATTGACGGCGTGGAATCGGCCCGCCGCCGCTAGGGCCAATCATCCAGGTCTGTCATCCAGGACCCGTAATTGGCGATCCGCCCCATGGCGGGGTTTGTACCGCCCGCGCGTTTCCGTTAGAATCCGCCGTTCCGTAGGCGCGTAGCTCAGTTGGTTAGAGCATCACCTTGACATGGTGGGGGTCGTTGGTTCGAGTCCAATCGCGCCTACCAACTTCTTCTTCTTCCTTGAGGGAAGGACGAAAGATGAGTTTCCGAACTTGCACGACGGCGCTGCAGCTTCGCAACTGAACCCCTTTCCATGAGTTTTATAAAAAGTGCGGTTCGACCGCACTTTTTTTATTCAAGCCTTCGTATGCTGAATATTCGATTGCCAGACGGATCGCAAAAACCCTTCGACAAGCCGGTCACCGTGGCCGAGGTCGCCGCGTCGATCGGCGCCGGACTCGCCAAGGCCGCACTTGCGGGCAAGGTCGACGGCAAGCTGGTCGACACTTCTTATGCGATCGACCACGACGCCGACGTCACGATCGTCACCGACAAGGATCCAGCCGGGCTGGACATGCTGCGCCATTCGACCGCACACCTGCTCGCTCACGCCGTGAAGGAGCTTTATCCCGATGCTCAGGTAACCATCGGGCCGGTGATCGAGGACGGCTTCTACTACGATTTTTCCTACAAACGCCCATTCACGCCGGACGATCTGGCCGCGATCGAACTGCGTATGGGGGAAATCGCCAGGCGCGACATCAAGGTCGAACGCCACGTGTGGGACCGCGCCCGTGCGGTTGACTTTTTCCTGAAGCAGGGCGAAATCTACAAAGCGAAGATCATCGAAGCGATTCCCGGCAATGAGCCGATTTCGCTTTACTCGCAGGGCAATTTCACCGACCTGTGCCGTGGCCCGCACGTGCCGTCGACGGGCAAGCTCAAAGTCTTCAAGCTGCTGAAGGTGGCTGGCGCCTACTGGCGTGGCGACTCGAAGAACGAAATGCTCCAGCGCGTGTACGGTACCGCCTGGGCGAAGAAGGAAGACCTGGACGCCTACCTGTTCCGCATTGAGGAAGCCGAAAAGCGCGACCACCGCAAGCTTGGCAAGCATCTGGATCTGTTCCATACCCAGGACGAGGCTCCCGGGATGGTGTTCTGGCATCCGAAAGGCTGGGCGATCTGGCAGCAGGTGGAGCAGTACATGCGCTGGACGCTGTCCCGGCACGGCTATCAGGAAGTCCGCACCCCGCAGGTGATGGACCGCTCGCTTTGGGAGCGTTCAGGCCATTGGGAGAACTACCGGGAATTGATGTTCACCACCGAGTCGGAAAAGCGCGACTATGCGGTGAAGCCGATGAACTGTCCCGGCCACGTGCAGATATTCAATCAGGGCCTCAAGAGCTACCGCAATCTGCCGCTGCGGTTGGCGGAGTTCGGTGCCTGCCACCGCAACGAACCCTCCGGCGCCTTGCACGGGATCATGCGCGTACGCGCCTTTACCCAGGACGACGCCCATATCTTCTGTACCGAGGAACAGGTGCAGGGGGAGGCGGCGGACTTCATCGATCTGCTGCAGAAGGTCTATACCGATTTTGGCTTCAATGAGATCCTTATCAAGCTCTCCACCCGGCCCGCCAAGCGCATTGGCAGCGATGAAACCTGGGATAGGGCAGAAGCTGCGCTGAAGAGCGCGCTCGACGCAAAAGGCCTGAAATGGGACTTAAACCCCGGCGAAGGGGCCTTTTATGGGCCGAAAATCGAATTTTCGCTCAAGGATTCGATCGGCCGGGTCTGGCAATGCGGCACCCTGCAGATCGATTTTGCGCTTCCTGGCAGACTGGGCGCGGAATACATCGCGGAGGACAACAGCCGCAGGATCCCGGTCATGCTGCACCGGGCGATCCTCGGGTCCATGGAGCGTTTCATAGGGATTTTGATCGAAAACTACGCCGGGGCATTACCGTTGTGGCTGGCTCCGGAGCAAGTTGTGGTCCTTAATATCTCGGAACACCAGGCCGCCTATGCGGGCCAAGTGGCGGAAAACCTGCGCAAGGCCGGCTTTCGGGCCGTGGCGGACTTGAGAAACGAGAAAATTACCTATAAAATTCGGGAACATAGTTTGCAGAAGCTGCCCTACCAGGTCATCGTGGGTGACAAGGAGGTTGCTGCAAACGTTATTGCCGTGCGAACCCGTGCAGGGGTTGATCTCGGTCAGATGTCGCAGACTGCTTTTGTCGAGCGGCTGAAATCCGAGTTGCCCCGGACGGATGGTGCGGCTTAATTTTTTAATGGAGGCCTGCTTATCGCTCAGGACAGGGACGTAAGGATCAACGGCGAGATTACCGCGCTGGAGGTCCGGCTCATCGGAATAAAGGGTGAGTCACTCGGTGTAGTCGCCACCGCACAGGCCAATACGATGGCCGAAGAACTGGAAATTGATCTGGTTGAAATTGCGCCGACCGCCATACCACCGGTGGCCAGGCTCATGGATTTCGGCAAGTTCAAGTACAGCGAGGCAAAGAAGAAGCACGAAGCCAAGCTGAAGCAGAAGCAGATCCAGGTCAAGGAAGTCAAATTCCGTCCAGGCACGGACGAGGGCGACTACCAGATCAAGCTTCGCAACCTGATCCGTTTCCTGGGTGAAGGCGACAAGACGAAAGTCACATTGCGTTTCCGCGGCCGGGAAATGGCGCACCAGGAATTCGGCATCAAGCTCCTTGAGCGCGTCAGGGGTGACCTGGCGGAACACGGCGTGGTTGAGCAGTTTCCGAAGATGGAAGGGCGGCAGATGATCATGGTTCTGTCGCCGAAGAAGAAGCAGTAAGGCGCAACCGGAAAACGGTGCGCGTAAGTCGGGCCGGCCCGCGGTTGTCTTCAACCGGTGGGCTGGTGCCCATAACAAGTGATTCCCAGGCAACAAAGCGCCCCGTCGGGGACGCCTGGAGTCAGGCTAAAACGAAGGAGTAGGGAAATAATGCCCAAGCTCAAGTCAAAGAGCGGCGCGGCCAAGCGTTTCAAGGCTCGCGGCAACGGGAAGTTCAAGCGTGCGCAGGCCAACCTGCGGCACATCCTCACCAAGAAGTCGACCAAGCGCAAGCGTCACCTGCGTGGCTCGACTGCGGTGAGCCCATCCGATCACGGGCACATCCGCGCGATGCTGCCTTACGCGTAAGGGAGGAAAATCATGCCAAGAGTCAAACGTGGCGTAACCGCCCATGCACGTCACAAGAAGGTTCTCGCAAAGTCGAAGGGATTTCGCGGCCGCCGCAACAATGTCTACAGGATCGCCAAGCAGGCGGTCATGCGCGCCGGGCAGTATGCTTACCGTGATCGCCGCAACAAAAAGCGCGACTTTCGCGCGCTCTGGATCGTGCGCATCAATGCGGCCGCCAGGGAATTCGGCATGACTTACAGCACGCTCATCAACGGCCTGAAAAAGGCGGCGATCGAAGTGGATCGCAAGGTGCTGTCAGACATCGCGGTGTTCGACAAGCCGGCTTTTGAAAAGATCGCGAGTCAGGCAAAAGCCAGCCTCGGCGCCTGAATCGGAAGCAAGACGGAAAAGGAGGCTCACGGGCCTCCTTTTTTTATCCCGCAATGGCAAGCACAAGCGCATAAGGGAACATGCAGGATCTCGAATCCATTGTCGCTGAAGCAAAGTTGGTGTTCGACGGCGTAGCCGAGGCGGCGCAACTCGAGCAGGTCAAGGCGCGCTACCTGGGCAAGATCGGCGTGCTCACCGAACTACTCAAGAACCTTGGCAAGCTTCCCGCGGACCAGCGGCCTGCGGAAGGTGCCCGCATCAACCAGGCGAAAGTGCAGGTCGAAGCCCTGCTCGCGGCACGCCGCGAAGCCATCCAATGCCAATCGCTCGAAGCGCAGTTGGCACAGGAAGCTCTGGACGTCACGCTGGCGGGGCGCGGGCGCGCCCTCGGCGGCATTCATCCGGTAATCCGCACCTGGCAACGCGTGGAGGATATCTTTCATTCGATCGGCTTCGACATCGCCGACGGCCCGGAAATCGAAACGGACTGGCACAATTTCACGGCATTGAACCAGCCGGAGAACCATCCCGCGCGCTCCATGCACGACACCTTCTATGTCGAGGGCGGCCTGCTGCTGCGCACCCATACCAGCCCGATGCAGGTACGTTACGCGCGCATGCACAAGCCGCCCATCAAGGTGATCGCGCCGGGCCGGACGTATCGCGTCGACAGCGACGCAACGCACTCGCCCATGTTCCACCAGGTCGAAGGCCTGTGGATCGACGAGCACATCAGTTTTGCCGACCTCAAGGGCGTGTACACGGATTTCCTGCGGCGCTTTTTCGAATCCGACGACCTGCAGGTCCGTTTCCGTCCATCGTTCTTCCCGTTCACAGAACCCTCCGCTGAAATCGACATGGCCTTCGACAGCGGTCCGCTGAAAGGCCGCTGGCTGGAAATTTCCGGCGCCGGTCAGGTGCACCCAAACGTAGTACGCAACTTCGGGCTCGATCCCGAACGCTACGTCGGATTCGCTTTCGGCAGCGGTCTCGAACGCCTGACGATGCTGCGTTATGGCATCGATGACCTGCGCCTGTTTTACGACGGCGACTTGCGCTTCCTGGCGCAGTTCAACTGAGCAGCGGGGACGGAGCGAATGCAATTCTCTGAGAAATGGTTGCGAACCCTGGTTGATCCGCCGCTGACGACGGAACGGCTGGCTCACGTTCTTACAATGTCAGGCCTGGAAGTCGAGCAGGTCGCGAGTGTCGCGCCGCCGTTCACAGGCGTAGTGGTCGGAAAAATCCTGGGTGCGGAAAAGCATCCGAACGCCGACCGGCTCAAGGTTTGTCAGGTGGATGCCGGACAAGGCGCGCCCCTCAACATCGTCTGCGGCGCGCCGAACGTGGTGGTCGGGATGAAAGTGCCCTGCGCACTGGTCGGCGCGAAACTGCCGGGGGAGTCGGCAGACAAGCCGCTGGAGATCAAGGCGGCGAGCATGCGAGGCGTCGAAAGCCACGGCATGCTTTGTTCGTCACGTGAGCTTGGACTCTCTGAGGATCACGGCGGCCTGCTGGCGCTTGCGGACGACGCTCAGCCGGGGCGCGACGTGCGCGACTTACTGGCCCTGGACGACAAGCTGCTCACGCTCAAGCTGACACCGAACCGCGCGGACTGCCTGTCGGTGCTCGGCATCGCGCGCGAGGTTTCCGCGTTGACCGGCGCGCCTCTGCGTTCGCCGGAAGCTGAGGCGGTGCCGAAGAAAAGCGATGCCAGCTTTCCAGTGAAGATTTCCGATCCGTGGGGCTGCGGGCGCTTTACCGGAAGGGTGATATGCAACGTCAACGCCAAAGCGGCCGTCCCGGAGTGGATGAAACAGAGACTGGAGCGCGCAGGGCAGCGTTCCATCTCCGCGCTGGTGGATGTGACGAATTATGTGATGCTGGAGCGCGGTCGGCCCCTGCACGTCTACGACCTCGACAAGCTCAAGGGCGGCATCGACGTGCGGTTCGGCCGCAAGGGCGAGAAACTGAAACTGCTTAACGAGCAAGTCGTCGAGCTCGACGAATCCGTTCTTGCCATTACCGACCACAGCGGGCCGATCGGGCTGGCGGGAATCATGGGTGGGGACAGCACCAAGGCGGAGCTTGATACCCGCAACATCTTCCTCGAGGCCGCATTTTTCTTCCCGGAAGCCATTGCCGGCCGGGCGCGCCGCTATAACTTCACCAGCGATGCTTCACACCGCTTCGAGCGAGGCGTGGATTACGACAACAACATCACGGGCATCGAACGCGCCACGCGATTGATCCTGGATATCTGCGGTGGTGAGCCGGGGCCGGTTGTGGATACCGTGGCGCAGTTCCCGCAACGCAAGCCGGTGAAGATGCGCGCGGCCCGGGCCCGCAAGATCATCGGCGTGCCGGTGACCGGCGACGAGATGGCGGACATCTTCCGGCGCCTGGGCCTGCAGGCAGGCCGGGAGGGTACGGGCGAGAAGGAAGCTTTTGTCGTGACACCGCCTTCCTACCGTTTCGATATCGAAATCGAGGAAGACCTGATCGAGGAAGTCGCGCGGGTCTACGGCTTCGAACGCATTCCCGCGAATCCCCCCGTGGCGCCGGCAATCATGGCAGGTACCGCAGAGCGCAGGCGCTCTTTACACGATCTGCGTTCGAAGCTGGCGGCGGCGGACTATCAGGAAGTCGTCAATTACAGTTTCGTGGAGTCCGCCTGGGAGTCCGATCTGGCGGGCAACAGCCATCCCATCAAGCTGCTGAATCCTATCGCCAGCCAACTGGCGGTCATGCGCTCAAGCCTGATCGGCGGGCTCCTGGAAACCGTGCGCTATAACCTCAACCGGAAACTGGATCGGGTCCGGGTGTTCGAAGTCGGCCGGGCATTTCTGCGCGATGCCCGCGTCCAGGACGGCAACCTCGATGTTGGCGGGATACGGCAGCCCGTCCGGGTAGCCGCCCTGGCCTATGGCACCGCGGCGCCGGAACAGTGGGGAGAGCCGGGGCGGATGGTGGACTTCTTCGACGTGAAGAACGACCTGCAGAACCTGGTCGCACCTCTGGCGGCCCGTTTCGAGGCCGCGAGCCATCCGGCTCTGCATCCGGGACGCAGCGCCCGGGTGCTTATCGAAAGCCGGGAAGTCGGCTTTATCGGCGAATTGCATCCCCAGTGGCGGACGAAATACGGCTTGCCGGGGCCAGCCGTGCTGTTCGAGGTGGACGCGGAACCGTTGCGCACCCTGGACCTGCCGGCCTACCGGGAAGTCTGCAAATTCCAGCCGGTTCGGCGCGATCTGGCCTTCAGCGTCGACGAAATGACCTCCGTCCAGGACATGCTGGATGCATTGTGGCGGTCCGGGTCCTCGATAGTCGATGACATATCGGTGTTCGATCTGTATCGCGGCGAGAAGATTGAAAAGGGGAAAAAAGGTCTTGCTTTCCGAGTGTTATTGCAAGATACTCAAAAAACACTTACAGATACCGAGGTAGATGCCGCGACTGCGGGATTACTTAAGGTTCTGGAACAAGAATTCGGCGCCAAGCTCAGACAATAAGGGGAATTCATGACACTGACCAAAGCAGACCTGGCGGATCTGTTGTTCGAGAAAGTCGGTCTCAACAAGCGCGAAGCCAAGGACATGGTCGAGTCCTTTTTCGAGGAAGTCCGCATCGCCCTGGAAAGCGGGGACGGTGTGAAGCTTTCGGGCTTCGGCAACTTCCAGTTGCGCGACAAACCGCAGCGTCCGGGTCGCAATCCCAAGACCGGGGAAGAAATTCCGATTACCGCACGTCGCGTCGTCACATTCCACGCCAGTCAGAAACTGAAGGCGATGGTCGAGAAGAACTACGGTGGACAGCAGCAGCAGCCACAGCAGCAGTCCTAAGACCCAGCTGCCCCCGATTCCTGCCAAGCGCTACTTCACCATCGGTGAGGTCAGCGAGCTTTGCGGCGTCAAGCCGCATGTGTTGCGTTACTGGGAGCAGGAATTCACCCAGTTGAAGCCCGTCAAGCGGCGCGGCAACCGCCGCTACTACCAGCACCATGAAGTGCTGCTGATACGCCGCATCCGAGAACTGCTCTACGAACAGGGTTTCACCATCAGTGGTGCCCGCGCCCGGCTCGACGAGTCCGCGGTGCAGGGAAAATCGATCTCGACGAAACTGACCGCGACGCTGTTGCGCCGCGAACTCCAGAACGTCCTCGACCTGCTGCGCGCCTGATCGCGTGCGGCGGTCCTCTGCTATATCAATAATCGCCGTTCGATTCGGGGCGTAGCGCAGCCTGGTAGCGTACCTGCATGGCGTGCAATGGCGAGATTCTAAAGAAGAAACATGGAATCAAGTCGTTAGGCTAATCTTCTCGCTCCCATCCTGTTTCAGGCGCCACTCCGGGTACCCTCTGAAATTGGGTACGCGCCGTATCCCATTACCGCTTGGCCACACCGACGCGCGTCGGCCGCAATGCAGTCGGCTGTGGGCCAATGCAAACAAAGATTTAAGACAGCGGGTCACTGAAGTCGCGCCCCCGGCCTGGTTTGCATCCGGTTCGGAAAGCAAAACGAAGCGCGCACTTGTGTCGATATACTAGCAGCCGATGCGCCCGTCAACAGTCACCCAAAATGGCAGTCCAGGTCCAACTTCCGATGTCGGCAGCGGAGGCAACCCAGCCTATCCGGGGCAGCGTGTGCCCCGGATATTTTCCGGTCGGGGCCTGGCCTTCGTCGTGCTCGCCTTATCCCTGGCCGTAACCTTTAGCGCCTTCGAATTGGCCCGCCAGGAAGCTGCGCAGCAGCTCGATCAGCGATTCGGCTCCGCGGTGAAGGACATTGCCGACGACGTCCGCGAGCACATGGCCCATATCGAAGAAGGCCTGCAGGCCAGCCGCGCATTTGTGCTGGCCGCAAAAAAAATCAGCCGGGAAGAATGGCGCACCTTCCAGAAAAATCAGGAGATCGAAACCTACCATGCGGGCACCTTCGGCATTGGCCTGGCTGCGGAAGTTCGCCGTGAGGACGCGAACGCCTATGTACGCCCAATGCGCCGGCAGGATCAAAGCGATTACAAAATCTGGCCCGCCGGCGATCGCGCTATCTATGCGCCGATCCGGTTTACCGCATCACACAACGGCGACACGCGTGCTCTGGGCCTCGATATGTACTCCGAGCCACGGCGCAAGTTGGCGATGGAACGCGCGCGCGATACCGGCAAGCCGGCTCTGAGCGGCGTCGTAACGCTGGTCAAGGCCGGAGAAAAGGAGGCCCACGAAAGCATCATTCTCTTCCTGCCGGTTTACAAGCACGCGCTTCCAACCGACGCAGCCGTCAACGCGAGAAGGGCGGCATTCGTCGGCGCCGTGTATTGCCCGATACTCATCGAAAAGTTCTGGGGTGACGTTGTGGCCAAGGCTTCCCAATTGCACGTCGCCGTGCAAATCACCGACGCGAACGGGAGCGCCATATTTCCCTCTTTGCGTGGGACGCCTGCCTCCGACAAAGCGCTGATGCTGAGGTCGGGCAAGGATGTTTACGGGCAGCCTTGGGAGTTCGAGTTTTGGGCGCTGCCGGGATTCGCCGACACCGGACTAAGCAGCAGGGCGGCCAGCGTAGCCGCGGCCGGCATTGCCATCAGCTTTTTGTTGTTTGGCATGCTTTGGGTGCTGGCCTCGACAAATCTGCGCGCGGAAGCGATCGCCCGGAACATGACCCGGGCATTGCGCGATGGCGAGGGGCGCCTGCGCAACGTGGTCGAGCAGTCGCCGGATGCGATGATCATGCACCAGGACGGGAAAATCGTCTTCGTCAACAAGGCCATGGTCCGACTGATGCGGGTGGCTGACCCTGCCGCGCTCATCGGGCAATCCGGCTTGTCGGTCGTGCATCCCGAACGGCGAAAAATCGCCGAGCGGCGCATGCAGGACCTTTACATGAAGAAGATGCTTCCGCTCAGCGAGCAGGTCTATATCAGGGCGGACGGGACCGCGGTAGACGTCGAAGTTGCCGGCGTGCCGTTCGAGCTTGATGCGCAGCCGGCTGCGCTGGAAACGGCCAAGGACATCAGCGAGCGCAAGAGGCACGAGGCGGAAAACGAGCGGCTCAGGCGGCTTTATGCGGCGCTCAGTCAGATCAATCAGGCCATCATCTGGATGCGGACACGCGACGAGTTGTTCCAGAAGGTTTGCGACGTCCTGGTCGAACATGGCAGATTTCGCATGGCCTGGATCGGATGGAACGAGCCAGCGAGCCACAGGCTGGTCCCGGTGGCGCAGTCGGGCGACGATGGCGGTTATCTTCAGGGTGTCACGATTTACACGGACGATCGGCCCGAAGGACAGGGCCTCGCTGGAAGGGCATTTCGCGATGCCAAACCGTATATCTGCAACGACTTTCTCGGCGATCCAGCCACCCTGCCGTTTCGCGCGAAGGCGGAGATTCGTGGATTCCGCGCGGCCGCCGTGTTTCCGGTCAGATTGAAGGGCGAGGTTCGCGGCACGCTGGCGGTCTATGCGACCGAAACGGGATTTTTCCAGGACATGGAAATCTCGTTGCTGGTCGAGGCCGCCATCAACGTATCGTTTGCGCTGGATAATTTTGCACGCGAAGAAGAGCGCCGGAGCACGGAAACCACCGTCAAACGGCTTGCAGCCATCGTGGAGTCAACGGACGACGCCATCATTGCCAAGGATCTGCGGGGAATCATCACCGACTGGAATCCGTCCGCGGAGAAGATGTTTGGATATACGGTCGCGGAAGCGCTCGGCAAGTCCGTCGGCATGATCATCCCGCTGGATCGCCAGGCAGAGGAACTCGAGATTATGGCCCGCGTTGTAAAAGGCGAACTTTCCCAGCATTTCGAAACCGTCCGCATGCGCAAAGACGGCCAGACCTTTCCCGTTTCCGTGACCATTTCCCCGATCTGGGGTTCCGACGGCGCGGTTGATGGAGCGATGAAAATTATCGGCGTCTCGAAAATCGCACGCGACATAAGCGAGCGCAAGCGGGCCGAGGAAGTCCTGTATCGTTTCCACATGGCCGTGCAGACTTCGCAGGACGGCATCTTCTTGATGGATTTCGATACGTTCCGCTATCTCGACGTCAACGAGACCGGCTGCCGAATGCTGGGTTATTCGCGGGGGGAGCTGCTCGGCATGCGAACGATGGACACCAATGTGGAAATGACGGAAGCAGAACAGCGGTGGCGATTCGACGCGGCCAGGGCGCTTGGTCCGGGGCATACCACAACGGAAACCGAAGGACGCACCTTTCACCACAAGGACGGTTCAGTCTTCCCGATCGAGGTGGCGCGCCGGTACTTGCGTATCGATGGAAAGGAAATCGTCGTCGGTTTCGCGCGCGATGTCACCGCTCGCAAACGAGCCGAGCGCGAGCAGCGCGAGCTGGCCCGCCAGGTGAATTTGGAGCACACCCGTTTGATCGAGGCCCAGGCCGTGGCGAAAATAGGCAGTTGGGAAGCCGAACTGACGGAATTGAACGTAACCTGGTCCGAGGAAACCTACCGTATCTTCGAAACCGATCCAGCCCATTTCCAGCCGACGTACCCCGGTTTTCTGGCGTTGATCCATCCGGGGGACCGCGCAAGAGTGGAGGAGGCCTTCACCGCTGCGCTTGGAGAAATATCTACCTGCGCGATCGAGCATCGGATCGTCATGCCGGATGGCCGCGTCAAGATCGTCGAGGAACGCTGGAAGATTGTTCGGGACCATCAGGGCCAGCCGTTGCGTGCCTCGGGCACCTGCCAGGACATCACGCAGCGCAAAGAGGCCGAGCAGGCTTTGCAGGAGTATGCGCGGCGGCTGCAGGCAGTGTCACGCAAGCTGCTCGAAGTCCAGGAAAACGAGCGGCGGCAGCTCGCGCGCGAGCTGCACGACACCGTCGGACAGGAACTGACCGCGCTCAGCCTGAACCTGAGCATGGTGCGCTCGGCCATTCCGCCGGATCTGGCTGCCGCCGTCGGCAACCGCCTGGATGATTCTCAGAAACTGCTGGAAGATACGATGCATCACCTGCGCAACATCATGGTCGAGTTGCGCCCGCCGGGAATCGACGAATTCGGCCTGGTGGCGGCCCTGACGGCGCACGCCCGCCGGGCGGCGGATCGCAGCGGCTTCGAGGTGGTCTTAAGCGGTGTCGAACCGCAGCCGCGCTTTCCGATGGCGACGGCGATTGCGCTGTTCCGCATTGTCCAGGAAGCCCTGAACAATACCGTCAAACACGCGCAAGCGAGCAAAATAACCATCGAATTGCGCGAAGGGCCGGATTTGATAGTGTTAACCATCGCCGACAACGGCAAGGGTTTCGACGCTATGCGCAAGCCGCTGATCGGCGTTTACGGGATGGGCATGACGACCATGCGCGAACGCGCCGAGGCGATCGGAGCGCATCTGCGTGTCGATTCCGAGATCGGCAAAGGGACCCGGATCACGATCGAAAATGCCCGCACATCACTACCGGCTGCGCAAAAGCGGCCGGGAACATAAGGGACAGACGAATGCGAATCACGGTCTTTGTCGCGGATGACCATGGCATCGTGCGTGAAGGCCTGGTTAACCTGCTTGCCGCGCAGCCCGATATTGAAATCGTCGGCACGGCGACGAACGGCCGCGAGGCGCTGGCGCAGGTGCTGCGGCTGAGACCGCAAATCGTGATCCTGGATATCTCGATGCCCGAACTGGACGGCATCGAAGCCACGAGGCGAATACTCAATGAGATGCCCGATGCGGCCATCGTCATCCTGTCGATGCATTCCAGCGCACAGCACGTGTTCCATGCGCTGGAGGCGGGTGCGCGCGGTTACTTGTTGAAGGAGTCGGCCGGGAGGGAGATCATCGACGCCGTGCGCATGGTGCAAACCGGCGGGCGTTACCTGAGTCCGAAAGTCGCCCAGATCGTGGCTGACGGGCTCGGCGGGCGCAGCGGCGTGGGCCCGCTGGAAAGCCTGAGCAAGCGCGAGCGCGAAACGCTCAAGCTGGTTGCCGACGGCCATTCCAGTGCCGAAATCGGCGAAATGCTGCACCTGTCCCCCAAAACCGTGGACAGCTACCGCAGCCGCCTCATGAAAAAGCTGCAGCTTGCAGACCTTGCCGCATTGATCAAGTTTGCCATCCAGCATGGCCTGACGTCGCTCGACTAGCCTTCGAATCAAGAATTCCCTACAGACGCGTCCTTTATCGGATCCTATAGTAGCTTGTTGCAAAACCTGAACTAAACCCGCATCCATGTTCAATTTGTGTTCTGCCAAAGTATCCCAGGCCGGCGAGGAGATCGTCACGATCCTGGTGGTCGAGGATCATCCGGGGACCCGGACCGCGGTGATGGCCCTGCTCGGCAAGGCGTTCCCCGGCTGTCAGTTGCTCGAAGCCGACAGCGCCGAAAGCGCACTCCCGCTGTTCGAGGCGAAAGCGCCGAAGCTCGCGATCCCAAAGCTGGTGGTCATGGATATCGCGTTGCCCGGCATGAACGGGATCCAGGCGACGCAGCGGATCAAGGCATTGTGTCCTGAGACCCTGGTGGTGATGCATTCGACCAGCGATCTGCCGATCTATCGGGAAGAGTCGATGGCCGCGGGGGCCTCTGCCTTCGTCGGCAAGGGCCGCACCTCCAGCGAACTGGTCCCGGTTATCGCTGGCCTTCTGCCCGGCGTCGCGAAAACCGCCTAGCCGTACACTCGCGCAGATCCCGCCACGGTGCGCGGGACGGCATCGCGCAGCAAACCGTGGCGAATAAATCCCAGTGACCGCCCGTTGTCCGCCGGCCACGCGGGTACTACCCTCTGCGGTTCGTTCCCCCATCGAGTAATCGCCCTCCGTAAAGCGGTCAGCAAACGCGTACTTGAAGGCACCCAGGACTTACACGTAACGGGCGCCCACAGGTAACCATCGAGATTTCCCTACAGCAGAAATCCGATCTTCCCGGCATCAATCGGCCTTGCCGGCGCCGGACCGGGGCGTTGCGCAACCGCTAAAGCTACAGGGCACCGGGGCCGTAATAGTCCATGCAAAAGACGAATGCCCGCCACAGTCCATCACCGCGTGTTCCCGTATGGGTAAGAAAAGATTAATGGGGTCAGAAGAAGAAGAAGGTTGCGAACCGCCTGCCCACGCCGAACTTTGGGGCGGGCTGGATCGCGACCTCGAAGACTTCAACTCAGAGGATTCGTCGGTATGAAGGTTTCCACCGGAATCAGGGAAGGCGACGAGATTGTGCATGGCGGTGGGCGACAAGCTCGATCACCTGCAGGGCATCCTCTCGGGCGCCCCGACACTGACCCGGCAGGCCCCGTGATCACGCACGACATGAGCAACGCTTCTCCAATTGGTTTGCTGGTCAGCAATCCGCTCGATGCGAAGCTGTTGCACCACTTCCTGGCCTCCATGGGGCACGGCGTTTCCGTGCTGACCGGAGCAGCGGAAGACCTGCGGGAAATCGAGGGCAGTGGACTCATTCTCGCCGACGAAACCTGCGCTGGACGCCACGCCGAGCGCTTGCTGCAGATGAAGCGGACCGCCGAGCCGTTTCTGCTGCCAATACTGGTGCTGGCCGGCGAAAAAACCGACACGTCCGGGTGGATCAAGCGCGGCTTCGACGATGTGCTGAGGATGCCGCTCGTCAAGGCCGAACTGATGGTGCGGCTGGAAACCTTCTTGCGGCTGCGCGCGTACTCCCAGCGCATGCAGCACGAGAACGAGGAACGTTTTCGTACTACCTTCAACGACGCGCCGAGCGGCATTGCCCATACTGTGCTTGACGGGCGCATCCTGATGGTCAACCAGCGCCTGTGCGACATGCTCGGATACGGCGAAGAAGAGTTGCTGCGGCTGTGCTTGGCGGACTTCACCTATCCAAATGACCTCGACGCGACGCAGAAGATCTACCGTAGCGTCATTGCAAGAAAATCGAAACTACCAGTCATCGAAAAGCGCTGCGTACGAAAGGACGGCACGGTGTTCTGGGGCGAACTGCGGATCTCTGTAGTCCGAGATGATCAGGGCGAGCCCAAACACTTCATCAGCATCATCAGCGACATCTCCGAGCGCAAGACGCTTGAATTAAAATTGACGCGCGTGGCTCGGGCGCGCCACCTCATGGCGGCGTGCAATCGCATCCTGGTGCATGCGACTGAGGAAACCGAGTTGCTATCGCGCATGTGCGAAGAAGCGGTGCGCAGCGGCGGCTATCGCATGGCCTGGGCGGGAACGATCCAGCACGACCCCAGAAAAACGGTCCTGGCGGTGGCCAGTGCCGAGCTGGAAGCGGACTGCGCGCAGACTGTTTTTACTTCGTGGTCGGCGGACAATGCGTTCGGCAGCGGTGAGATGGGCAAGGCAATCCGCTCCGGAGAGTTGATGGTGATCGGCAACAGTGGAGCGGACACCGACATGAAGCCATTGCATGTTGATACCGCCAAGCGTGGTTTTCTGTCGATGATGCTTTTGCCGCTGAAGGTTGGAGGGGACCAGATCGGCGGGCTGGCCGTTTATTCGAGAGAAATCCACGCCGTATCCGAAGACGAACGAGCGCTTCTCAATGAACTGGCTGCCGACATCAGCTACGGCATCGAGACCCTGCGCGCCCGACGGGCGAATGCCAAGGTCGAGGCAGCCCTCCGGGAATCGGAGCGTTTTGCGCGCTCGACCATCGACGCGCTGGTCATGAACATCTGCGTGCTGGACGAGAGCGGCAACATCCTCGCGGTGAACCGGGCCTGGCGCGACTTCGCCGCGGCCAACGGCAACCCCCAGATCGACTGCGTCGCCGAGGACTGCAACTACCTCGATGTGTGCGATCGGGCGGCTGCCGGCGGATCGGTCGAAGCAGTCAAGGTGGCGGCGGCCATCCGTGCCGCGATTGCGGGACGAGACGAAGGCTTCTCTCTCGAGTATCCGTGCCACTCGCCCACGGAGCAGCGCTGGTTACTGGTGCGCGTGACCCGGTTTATCGGAGAAGGCGTTGCCCGGGTGGTGGTGAGCCAGGATGAGGTGACCCAGCGCCGTCTCGCGGAACAATCGCTGTGCGAGAGTGAAGCGCGCTTTCGCAGCCTGACGAATCTAACCTCCGACTGGTACTGGGAGCAGGACGAGCAATATCGGTTTGTCAGCCACGCCGGTGGCGAGCTTGAAGACGTAGGGTTTGATCGCGCCACTTCCCTAGGCAAGACCCGATGGGAAATTCACCAGAAATCGCCTGACAATTTTCTCGGAGTCACGGAGACGGATTGGGAAGAACATCGACGAATCCTGGATGCCAGACTGCCGTTTCGCGACATGCAGTTCAGTTTTAAGAATTTACACGGACGGATTAACTCGGTCAGTATCAGCGGCGAACCGTTCTACGAGAACGCAGGGAAATTCAAGGGCTATCGCGGCACCGGCAAATACATCAACGAGCAGAAGCGAGGGGAACAGGAACTTTTGCGGGCCCGTGAGCGCATGACTTTCTTGCTGGCGAGCACGCCGGCGGTGATTTTTGCGTGCGCGGCCGAGCCGCCCTATCCGATCTCTTTCATCAGCGAGAACTTGCGCAGCCAGTTTGGCTACGAGCCAAAGGAATTTCTGATTGAGGCACCTACCTGGATGCACAAGGCGCACCCCGGCGATGTGCCGCGCATCAAGGCGGCCTTGCCGGGAGCATTCGAAACGGGCCAGCACGTCCAGGAGTACCGATTCAAGCAGAAAAATGGTCACTACGTCTGGGTGCAAGAGGAGGTGCGCCTCGTCCGTGGAAGCGGCGGGAAGGGCGACGAAATTGTCGGCTACATGATCGACATCACCGAGAAAAAGCGCTTCGAGGAACAACTGCTGCACATCGCGCACTACGACACGCTGACCGAGTTGCCCAACCGGCTGCTGTTCTACGACCGCCTGAAACAGGCGATCGCGCAGGCGGAGCGCTCCCAGTGGGACGTCGGCGTGCTGTTCATCGATCTGGATCGTTTCAAGATCCTCAACGATACGCTCGGCCACGGCACCGGTGATGAACTGCTGCGCCAGGTCTCCACGCGCCTCAATGCAACCGTGCGCATCGGCGATACCGTGGGCCGCCTGGGTGGCGACGAGTTTGCGGTCATCCTCGCCGAGCTGAACAATCCCGAGGACGCGCACATCGTCTCGCAAAAGATCATGCAGGCGTTCAAACAGTCGTTCGCATTGAACGGGCGCGAAGTGTTCGTTACGGCGAGCATCGGCATCACGGTCTTCCCGGCCGACGGGCAGGACCCGGATACTCTCATCAAGAATGCCGATACGGCCATGTACCGCGCCAAGGGCCAGGGACGCGACAACATCCAGTTCTATACCCCGGAGATGAACGGCCGCGCGCTGGAACGGCTGGAGCTGGAGAATAGCCTGCGTCGCGCCCTCGAGCGAAATGAATTCGTGCTCCATTACCAGCCCAAGGTCAATACGCGCAACGGCAAGCTGATTGGGTTCGAGGCGCTGCTGCGCTGGCAGCGGCCGGAACACGGACTGGTCTCGCCGGCGGATTTCATCCCGATCCTGGAGGACACGGGCCTCATCGTGCCGGTCGGCGAGTGGGTGCTGAGCGAGGCCTGCCGCCAGTTGCGCGCCTGGGTTGCGGCCGGCCAGAAGCTCGTGCCCATCGCCGTCAACCTGTCGGCCAGGCAACTGCAGAGTGCCAGTTTGGTCGAAAATATGCGCCGGATTTTCAACGAGAACGGCACGGATCCGGCGTTGATCGAACTGGAGATCACGGAAAGCGCGCTGATGCACAATACCGAGGAAGCCGTTGTCCTGCTCAAGGAACTCAAAAAAACCGGACTGCGCATCTCGATCGACGACTTCGGCACGGGCTACTCCAGCCTGGCCTATCTGAAGCGCTTCCCGGTCGACACGCTCAAGATCGACCGTGCCTTCGTGCGCGACGTCAATGTCGATCAAAACGATGCCGCGATCGCGCGCGCGATCATTACCATGGCGCACCAACTCTCCCTGAAAGTGGTGGCCGAAGGCGTGGAAACTGTCGAGCAATTGGCATTCCTGGTGGAAAACGGTTGCGACGAAGCGCAGGGCTATCTGTTCAGCCGGCCGCTGCCCGCCGAAGATCTGTGCAACGTGCCGAAGGTGTTTCTGGTTACTGCGTAAACGTCGCGGTTGGCTGGCGCAGCGGCCAGTGACCGCCCCGCATTTTCCAAGGACGCAACATGATCTCTATGTGGACATCAAGCCGGTGCCGCCGGTCGGCACTGCAGACGCCAGGCGCGTGTTGCCGTCCCCTGAAACAGGCGGGTCGGTTCAGACCCGTCAATCCGCCAACATCGAAGCAGCCAAAGATCCGGGGATAAATCGGGGGCACGTAGGGGGGCGGGACGGGGCACTCTCCCTC
>CAYODB010000031.1:14645-24783 GCA_964402495.1 uncultured Bordetella sp. | reverse complement strand
GTCGCTGTCCCGTGCCCCGATGAACTTGTAGCGATCCGGGTTGCGGATGTAGTACTTCTCGTTCTCCAGGAATGAGCCGCCGCGGAAGCCGCGCTGCGAACAATCGCCCTTGAGGTTGGCGGTACCGTCGATCGGCGCGCCACGCCACTGCAGTCCGGTCGGCATGCAGTCTTCGGTCCATTCCCAGACATTGCCGAGCAGGTCGTGCAGTCCGAACGCGTTCGGCTTGAACGATCCGACCGGCGCCACGTCCCCGAACTGGTCGTCGCAGGGCAGGTTTTCATAACCCATGTCGGCCTGCTGTCTGGCGCGCTTGTCGTAAACGTTGGCCACCGCGCAAACCTTTGCCGGCGGAAGGCCGAGAAAACGATGACGCTCGTCGGTGCCGGAGCGAAAGGCGTAATCCCATTCCACATCGGTCAGGAGCCGGTACTTCTTGCCCGTCTTTTTCGACAGCCACGCTGTGTAATTAACTGCCTGGGTCCAGGTGACATACACGACCGGGCGTTTGCCTTTGCCACGGCCCTTGTCGTCGATCTTCGGGCACCCCTTCTCGGCAACACAGGCATCCCATTCATCGAACGTGACTTCGTACTTGCCCACTGCGAGGGGAACTTTGAAGGTGACTGGCCGAACCGGGCCTTCGTGGTGATAGCGACCGGAATCGCCCGGCGGATAGCTAACGATGAACTTGCCCGCAGGAATCACCACCATCGCCGGACACTTCGGACAGTCCTGGAGCAGGGTCCCGGCTTTGGGAAAGTCATTGGCGCTCGGCTCCACCGGCACGACGGGGGCTTTTTCCGCAAGGCGCACGCGCGCATCCACCGCGTAGGGATGGCGGGGATCGAGCTTCAGCGAGATCCCGAACTCGGCCCGCGCCTTATCCTTCTCACCGAGCTGCCACAGCGACTCGCCCAGGAAATAATGAGCAGCGGCGTTGTTCGGCTCGGCCTTGACCTGTTCCTCGAACCTTGCCGCCGCTTCCTTTGCCTTGCCTTCCCCCAGGAGGGCAGTGCCGTCCCGAATCCATTGCGGGACCGTCGCCTCTTGCGGCAGGTCCGGCGCGTCCGCCGAGCGTTCCGTTTCCTCTTCTGCGCAGACCGGACCCGCTGCGACAAACGCCGCCACGAGTACCAGCGCGCACACCCTCCTCGCCATGTTTGTCATTCTCAGTCCCTGTGTGTTTTCCAGAAGTCTTTGCTTCCTGCAAACAACCTGCTGCATTCATTTTTCCTTGAACGCGCTCTTATGCGGCACTCAGTCCTTTTCTTCCGCCCTTACCCTCCACCTCACCCGCGCCCTTACGAGATCCACATTCTGCTTGAACAAGTACAGGTTGTCGGAATAGGCAAGCGGCGTGTTGATGCGGTTCACCGCACGTTCGATGTCGTCCAGGCGCCCCAGCATGTCTTTCAGTTTCTCCGGCGACGGATCCTCGTCGAGTTCGAGTTCCACCTCCTTCAGGCGTGCATACCAGCGATAGATGCGCGAGCGTACGCGCCAGCGATAGACCTGGGGGATTACCCGCGTCAGCGGCACCAGCAGCGCGAGCGAGGGCAGCAGGATGATCCACAGCCGATCCACGAGCACGGCGACCCAGTACGACAGATAGCGCTGCAGGAACGGCGGCCCGGACTTGTAGTAGCGCCTGGCCTCGCTGCCCATCGGGAATTCGGAATTGAGCGGCGCCGGAAACGCTCCCGTCCCGCTGAGCAACCCGGCGCTGCCGTGGATCTCCGTGGCCGCGCGCATCAGCAGGAAGGCCAGCGCCGGATGCAGCCTGTTTCTCGCCAGCAGGTTGGCAGTGGGGGAAATCAGCGTCACGTCCTGGGCGGGAACATCATTGATGAAATCGTACACTCCGCGCGGCAGCGTGAGCTTGGTGAGGTAGGGAAAGCGGCGCGTATAGGCTTCCGCGCGCTCCAGGCTTAGCAGGCGGATGCCCGGCGCAGAGACCAGTTTCTCTACCAGGGGCGAATCCGCGGGCGCCACCAGAAAGACGCCGTCGAGCGTGCCACGCAACAACATGTCCGCCGCTTCCTGGCCAGTCTCGGCCGACAGCACTGTCGGCGGCATGACAGTGGCGTTCACAGCCAGCAGTTGCAGCGCCAGTGCCCGGCTGCCGCTTTCCTCGGGACCGACCGCCAGGCGCTTGCCCTTGAGGCCGCCGAAATCGCGCGTCGGCGCTCCGCGATAGAACACCCACAGCGGTTCGTAATAGATGCTGCCCAGCGATTGCAGGTCGGGGGCGTTGGCGGCAAAGGCGGAACCGCCCTGGAAGAAACCGACCTCGACCGCGGACTTCTCGTCCATCAGCCGGCTGACGTTCTCCTGCGAACCGGCGGAAGGACGCAACTCCACCGTCACGCCGTCGCGCGCCAGGATCTCCTGGTAGCGCTGGGCAAACATGTGATAGCCGCCGTCAACCGCTCCGGTGCTCATCACGATCCTGCGGGGTGGGCCCGGCTCGATGAAAAACATCGTTACAACCAGCGCCAACGCCAGGACGATGGCGACCGGCGTAGCCGCCATCCACAGATCGCGTGAGCTGATGCGCTGGAATGTCTTCTTGATCATTCGATGAAAATTTAAGGGCCGGGGGCCGAGGTTCGCCCCGTTCACGGGGTACCGGTGTTCGACCATAAGGGCCGAGTGCACTGACAAGGATCATACCGCGTCTCCGGGCGCTTCTACTCGGCCCTGCTTTTCGGCTCCACTCAATCCCCGATCCCCGATCCTCGGCCTCCGGCCTATCTAGTACACTGGCGGCCCGACCAAGGCCCACTACCGGAAAGACCACGTTGCGATCGCTACAACAAAGACTAAGAGCCCTCCCGTCCGCCGTTCTCAGGGGCCTGCTCCGCGGCATAGAAAAAGAAAGCCTGCGCGTCAATCCGGACGGCACGCTCGCACTCACCCCACATTCTTCCGCCCTCGGCTCGGCCCTCACGCACGACCACATCACCACCGATTTCAGCGAGTCCCAGCTCGAACTGATCACGGGCGTGCATGACAGCGTCAGCGGTTGCCTCGACGAACTGACGCAGATTCATCAATTCGTCCATCGCAGCATCGGCGATGAAACCCTGTGGGGCTGCAGCATGCCCTGCGTGCTGCCCGCGGACGACAGTATCCCGATCGGCCACTACGGAACCTCCAACGTGGGCACGGCGAAAACCGTCTACCGCAAGGGCCTGTCGCACCGCTATGGCAGCCGCATGCAGACCATCTCGGGCATCCACTACAACTTTTCCGTACCCGAAGCGGCCTGGCCGCTGCTGCAGAAAGCGGCGGGCAACTCCGGGCCGGTGCAGACCTTCCAGGATGCCGCATACTTTTCGCTGATCCGAAATTTCCGCCGCCATTCCTGGCTGCTGCTTTACCTGTTCGGCGCCTCGCCCGCCGTGTGTGGCTCCTTTGTGGCCGGCCGCAACCATGGCCTGCAGGAACTCGCCGCCGGCAACCTTTACCTTCCCTGGGCCACCTCGTTGCGCATGAGCCCGCTCGGCTACCAGAGCGCCGCGCAAGCCTCGCTGGCAGTGAGCTACAACAACCTCGACATTTACGCCTACTCGCTGTCCGACGCGCTCACGCAACCCTATCCGGATTACGAGAAGATCGGCATCCGCGACGGCGACAACTACAAACAACTCTCGACATCGCTGCTGCAGATCGAGAACGAGTTTTACGGCACCATCAGGCCGAAGCGGCCGATCCG
Source organism: uncultured Bordetella sp. (assembly GCA_964402495.1). Classification (GTDB taxonomy): domain Bacteria; phylum Pseudomonadota; class Gammaproteobacteria; order Burkholderiales; family JACQAP01; genus JACQAP01. Next base: position 21,062 of record CAYODB010000031.1, on the reverse strand, counting down.
GCCGGGCGAGCGCCCGGTACATGCCTTGCGCGAGCGGGGCGTTGAATACGTCGAAGTCAGGCTCATGGACCTGAACCCGTTCCACGCGATCGGCATCGACGAATCCACCATCCGTTTCCTCGACATCTTCCTGATGCACTGCCTGTTGAGCGACGGCCTGGCCGACACACCGGCTGAGATTGTCGTGCTCGCGCGCAACCAGTTACTGGTGGCCCGCCAGGGGCGCGACCCGAACCTGCTGCTGACCCGCAACGGCGATTCCCTTTCCCCCGCGGCATGGGGCACGGAGCTCCTTGAAGAATACGAACCCATTGCCGGCGCCCTCGATGCGGCGCACCGCACCAGCGCCTACACCGACGCACTGGCCGCCGCGGCCGCAGCCCTTGCCCAGTCCTCGAAGACGCCGTCGGCAAGAGTCCTGCAGGAGATGGCGGAAAAATACTCGAACGCGTTTCGGCGCTTCGGACTGAACCGCTCGCTGCAATACAAGAAGGACCTGCTCGCCCTGCCCTGGTCCGATGCCGACGAAGCCCGCTTCCGGAAAGCGGCGGACGATTCCCTGCGAGAGCAGAAGCGCATCGAAGATGCGGATTCCATGCCCTTCGAGATTTACCGGCAGCATTACCTTTCACGCGATCGCCTGAAAGCACGGCGGATCGCGTGAAGGCGGTGAATATCGTGCACCCTTACGGGTATCCCCGCTTCCCGGGATACCGGTCTTCGACCATAACCGGGCTGTCGCCCATAAATGTCGTGAATGTCGTGAATCCGAACCGGGAAAGGAATTCGAAGGCGGCGAGTTCGTGCTCACCGGACAGCGGCCGCGGATGCAATCCAAGGTGTCCGTGGTGCCGCTTCGCCAGGGCGAGCGCCGTCGTTTTCGCAGTGAACAACCGCCCGGTGCAGGGCACGCGCGGGACCTATCGGGTGAATATGCGCCATGGCGTCAGCCGGATCCAGGCGGGGAGCAGGCATACGCTGGGCATCATTTTTCATGATGCGACGTAACGCTTCGCGCGGACCGCGAACCTGCACTTTCTTTTTCCTTCAACTTTCCCCTTTCACCTTTTCACTTTCACCGCCGGGCTCGATGCTGGCACTCGCCAGCATCGCCGCCCGCGTCTCGGGCGTTTCCAGACTGATCCTTCCCAGCGTGCCGCTGCGGTAATCGTCCAGCACAATGATCGCGGCCTTCTCGAGATCGACGCCGCCGCCTTTGACCAGGCAGCCGCGGCGTCTGGCGACGGCCTCGACCAGGCCCGGGCCATCCATCCCGTCCAGCGCGAATCCATAGCGGGAAGTCAGCAGCTTCGGGTAGCGGGCGATCAGGACTTCGCCCAGGAAAGCGGCGACTTCCTCTTCCATGACTTCGTTGGTGCCGATCGCATGGCTGGCCGCCAGCATGTAGCCGTCGCTTTCATACTGGATCTTCGGCCACATCAGTCCGGGAGTATCGGTAATCGTCATCGCCGAACCCAGATCGAAGCTCTGCTGCGCCTTGGTCACCGCCGGCTCGTCCCCCACCTTCGCCACTCGCTTCTTGAGCAGCGCGTTCATCAGCGTCGACTTGCCGACGTTGGGGATGCCCATGATCATCATCCTCAACTGTTTCGTATTGTCGTTGCGGTGGGGGGCGATCTCCTTGCAGTAGCCAGTCACGCGCGCGACGTCCGCCGGTTTCTTGCAGGACAGCGCGACCGCCTTAACGCCCTTTTGCTGGTTGTAGAAATCCAGCCACGCCTTCGTCGCCGCAGGGTCCGCCAGGTCGGCCTTGTTCAGGATCTTGAGGGCGGGACGCTGCCGGTATTCGCGCAACGTCTTGATCATCGGGTTGCTGCTGGCCTCGGGAAGGCGCGCATCGACCACTTCGATGACGACATCGATCCACTCCATGGTCTCGGCTGCCTTCTTGCGCGCCACACTCATGTGGCCCGGGAACCATTGGATTGCCATAAAAATCGGAGCTCGGAAAAGAGGATCGCAAGGTTAAAGGTAAAAGGTCAAAGGGGAAAGACAAAAAACAGCACTCAGCACTTAGCACTCCGTACCTGCTCTTTCCCTGTTTTACCGGTGATCCGGTAAATCTTCCCTCTGCACTGCCGGTACATCCGGTGAAACTCCTCTACTACTCAGTGACATGCGCGACGTTTCTTCTACTTCGCACAAACGGGAAACATCGGCATGGTGTTTGCGGTCTATATCTCAAGGCTTCGAAGCACTTAATCACAGAGGAGATGCGGCATGGGCAGGAAACTTCATGATTCCGAAAAGGATGTCAGGAAACGCGAGGACCGTGATGCCAATCGCGATCCGCTCACGGGTTCCCCGGGTGCGCATCCCGTCGGTGTCGGGGTGGGCGCAGCGGGTGGCGCTGCTGCGGGTGCCGCGGCCGGAACCATCGCCGGCCCGGCGGGCGCGATACTGGGCGCGGCGGTCGGCGCGGTAGCCGGAGCAATGGTGGGAAAAGTCGCGGCCGAGGCCATCGATCCGACGGTCGAAGAGGCGTACTGGAAGGAACACTACGCCACCGAGCCGTACTACAAGCCTGGCCGTTCTTACAAGGACTACGCCGCGGCGTATCGTGCCGGCTATGAGGGCCGCACCCGCCACCTGGCACGCAGGTTCGAAGATGTGGAGCGCGACCTGGAAAAGGATTACAACAGGAATCGCGTTGAAAACGGCCCCTTATGGGAAGAAAGCCGGGCGCCGGCTCTTGCGGCGTGGAATCGCGTCGAGCGCATCATTCCGTCAGAGGCCGGGCACGGCCACGGAAAATCCTGATGGACAACCGGCCTACGTTCCCCGATTTCCGATCAGTGCGAGGAACTCCTCGCGCGTGGTCTGCGATTCCCGGAAAGTGCCGACTACCGATGAGGTAACCATCTCCGAGTTCTGTTTCTCCACGCCGCGCATCATCATGCAAAGGTGACGCGCCTCGATCATGACGCCCACGCCCTGCGCGTCAATCGAGTCCATGACCACCTGGGAAATCTCTTCGGTGAGGCGCTCCTGGAGTTGCAGGCGCCGGGCATACATGTCCACCAGCCGCGCCAGCTTGCTCACACCGAAGACCCTGCCGTTCGGAATGTAGCCGATGTGGCAACGGCCGAAGAACGGCAGCATGTGGTGCTCGCACAGGCTGTAAACCTCGATGTTCTTGACGATGACCATGCTGTTGGTCTTCTGCGTGAAAATCGCGTCGTTGATCACGGCCTTCAGGTCGGTGCGCTTGCCCGAGGTCAGGAAATCCAGGGCGGCGGCCACTCGTGTCGGCGTCTTGACCAGGCCTTCGCGTTCCGGATCCTCGCCCAGCTCCACGAGCAACTGGCGGACGAGGCTGCTGATTTTTTCGGTGTTTACGGCCATGGATTCTCCATTGGATAGTGGGTAGTGGGTAGTGGGTAGTGGGTAGTGGCTGGTCGTAAGCCCTTAACCTTATGCGCGGGTGCTATTCTGCTCCGATTAGCGATTTTCTTTTCATCAGCCACCAGCCACCGCACGTCAGTGCCTTCTCCTGGGTGGCTCGTCTATAGGGCGCGGATTGCCCGGAGGTTTTACCGGCGGCACTTCGTCCGGAGGTTCGTTGACCGGCGGCGGTACATCGATCGACGGCGGATCGAAAGGAGGCGGTTTGGGAATTTCCCCGGGAGGGGTCGGACTTATTTCGTCGACGGGCTCGCGCATGGTTTTTACCTTGTGCTGTTTTCTGCAGGACCGGTGGCTATCCCGCTTGTCGTTCCCGGCACCTCGTCCCTCCGTACGACAGCGATCTTCGGTTTGCGGATGGCTCCGCTTACCTGAATCGATTTGTCGAGCGCGAACAGGCCGGGCTTTTTCGGCTCTGGCGTCAACACCAGGTCGAGGTCTTCCTTTCGCAGGTTGACCTTGCCGGTGCCGAGGATGCGGGTCCGGTCGGTGTCGATGAAGAACCTCCGGGCATTGCCCACGCCCTTGTCGAACTCGAAGGCAATGTCGACCTTGTTGACACCGATCGATAGGTTGCCGCTGAGCATCGCACGCAAAGCCTTGCCCAGATCGAGTACCAGCACCGCGTCGGCCAGCTTGGAAACGACGCCGTTGTCCATGCCGAGACTGGCGCTGCCCGATGCCGAACCCAGCAAGTCGGCAAACGAAGCGCCGCGCCCCTTCAGATCAACGTGTACGGAAACCGGCCCGGCAACATTTCCGGCCACTCTTTGCCCCGCCAGAAGTTTCTCGACGCGGATGTCGCGGCCGTCTATTTTTACGGCCGCGGTTGCAGGCTGATCCTGCCCATCCAATACCAGGCTGCCCACGAGATTGCCCTCGGCAATGCCAAGGTCGAAGGGCTTCAGCGTCAGCACGCCGTCCTTGAGCCTGGCCGTTACCTTCAGGCTCTCGAGTGCCGGAAATGCAGCGGCCTTCAGTTTCTTCAGTCGCAGGCCGACTTCGGCATTTAGTGACTTGAGGGCGGCGAAGGAAATCGGCCGGTCCGAAAACAAGCGCTTTAGCCTGGCGGGTTCGCGATCCTCATTCGCCGCTGCCGTGGTCCGTTCGGATCGTGTCCGATCGGCGCCGGGGGACTCGCCCATGCCGACCAGCGATCCCAGGTCGGCGAGATCGGCGGAATCGCTGCGAAGCGCGGCCGTCAGCATCGGCTGGTCGCCGCTGCGGTCGAACCTGGCATCTCCCCTAAGCGTCGTGCTGCCGACCTTTGCCCGTACTTCAGTGGCCGCGATGGCGTCGCCTTCCTGGCGAAGCTGCGCCTCCATTTCATAGGGCCGCGAGTCGGGCAGCTTGCCGGGCACGAAGGGATGCAGTTTGGCGAGCGAAGGCCCGGCTAGTTGAACTTTGCCTTCCATGGCGGAAGGCTTGACCAGATCCGCCACGATGCCGTCGAACTCCAGACGGGTCTTGAGGGCCTCCATATGGCCGCGGATCGGGAAGGTAGCGCCGGACTCCATGACGGAAATCACGTCGCCGGTATGGGCTTCGCCGGAAAACTCCACGCCCTCGAACCTGCCTTCGAGCAGGATACGCGTGGTCAGCGCCCCACCCGCATTCGTCGATGCCGGCTCCAGCGGAGCTGCAGCAGCCACGACTTCGAGATCCAGGTCGCGGCGCACGAAGCGCAGGCGCGAATTGTAAGCCTCCAGCTTCATCACCTTCACCCGGCCGCGATCGACATTCTCGGGGTCGTGCAGGCGCCAGTTTCTGTGCCCGTCCGCTTGCCGCTCCATGTCGATGTCGGCGTCGATCAGAAGCAGCTTCGACAACACCGGCCGCCGCTGCGAAAGGCTGTTCAGGGAAAACGTGAAGGACACCTCAGCGGCGGTCACGAACGGCCGCCTGTCCGCCCACGGCGCATTCTCGATGTAGACGGCGCGCAGGCGCACCGTCGGTTCGAAGTTGGCGTTCAGTCGCACATGCAGGTCGCCGATTCGGACCTCCCGATGCGACCGGTTGAAGAGATAGCGCTCAGCCGGATGCCGGAACCAATTCCAGTCGAACACCGCCACCATTATGAAAAGTGCGACCAGCAGACCCAGAAGGATCCGGGTTTTTCGACCGATTCGGGGAAATCGCAACGCCATCGTGGCCGTTCGACAGCGGGTTCCCGGGGAAGTGCGCCACCTGACCGGCGGAAGTGCTGGGTGCTGCGTGCTGGGTGCTGAGTCAGGGTCTGAACGCCCTTTCCTCTAGCCCTTCCCCCCCCAAACCTCCTTCACCCGGGCATCGCGGCCGCAACTGGTGCGGTAGAACTTGTAGCGGACCGGATTCTTCGTGTAGTAATCCTGGTGATATTCCTCGGCGAGGTAGAACGTGCCGGCGGGCGCGACCTCGGTATAGACATGCGGGAGGCGGCCACTCTTTTCCAGCGCTGCCTTGCTGGCCTCGGCCGCCCGGCGCTGGATGTCGTTCTCATAAAGGATCGCGGTGCGGTACTGGTTGCCGATGTCGCAGAACTGCCGATCCTTCACTGTCGGATCGACATGGCGCCAGAAATAATCCAGCAGTTGCTCGTACGTCACTTTTGTCGGGTCGTACGTTATGCGTACCACTTCGGTATGACCGGTGCCGCCCGCGCTCACCTGCTCGTAATTCGGATTCGGCTGCTTGCCACCTGCGTAGCCGGATTCCGTCTTCGTCACACCAGGCAATTTGTCGAAGTCCGCTTCCACGCACCAGAAACAGCCGCCACCGACAATCGCCGTCGCCGATGTCGAGGAATCTGCGGCGATGCCGTTGCCTACAAACAGGGAGGCCGCGAACAGCAACGCAAATCGAGTTTGAGTTTTCATGGTGGGATCCTGTGACGGGTAGTTGGACAGGGCCTTGAGATATACGTTCAACGAGGGGAGATGGATGTAGGTCGAGGCGCGAGGCACTAGGCACTAGGCACTAGGCGCGAGGCACTGGGTTCCAAGCATCAGACCG
>CAYODB010000031.1:0-14545 GCA_964402495.1 uncultured Bordetella sp. | reverse complement strand
AGGCACTAGGCACTAGGCACTAGGCGCGAGGCACTGGGTTCCAAGCATCAGACCGTTGCCTCGTGCCTAGTGCCTCGCGCCTCGCGCCTAGTGCCTCGCGCTCAGCGCCTGCCTCTGAAAGACCCGCCTCATCTGGTTGATCCTTGCCACATACGCACGAACATGGTGATCGCCGCACCTCTGGCCGGAGGCGGCGCGGAAGCGGCGCTTCGCGTACAACTCGCCTGCCCCTGCGCCACACAAATGGATCACGGCGGCCATGTCCTGCTTCTGCTGCAGGGTCGCCTTGTCGATGCGCAGGCGTCTCAACGTAGTCAGCACACGACGATCCAGATACGCGGAGGTCATCTCGGCGGCGTGTGAGGGGATCACCCGCATGTAGAGACTGTTGAACCAGCAGGAATCGAAATCCATCAACGGCCCTTCTTCGACGACGATGTGGTCGTGGATGCAATAGCGGCTCGCCTCGTCATAGGTCCCATCCGTGATCTGGTACACCCCCACCGCGCTCGAAGCCGGCCGGTAGACCTCGAAAGGCTCATGGGTCAGGGACCAGCGCCAGTATGTCCTCGCCACAGGGTTGCCGGAACCTTCCACCTGCGCGAGCGCAGCCAGCAAGTCGGGCGAAATGATCGCTGTCGAATGCGCCTCGAAAATCGGACCATATTCGTCCCAGGTTTCGTAAGGCGTCTTGAACAGCAGCCCGCTCAGCGGGAATAACAGTTCGGTCGGCTTGCGCATCACCTGGTAGGCATAGTTGAGAGAAAGCCAGAACAGGAACGCCAGAACTAGCCCGGTCAGCATCTGGCTGCTGCCCGAAAGCCGGCGGAAATTCCGCCACCAGCGGCGGCGGACGCGCGCGTTCGGCCAGAACTTCAGGATGGGGAAGCGGCGCCCGCGCCGCTTGCGCGGTTTGCGGGCGAATGCCGGAACAGGGGACTCGTGCAACGCGCGGTCTGCTACTGCGGCTTTCCCGGATCCTTCACATCGGGAAATTTCTCGAGCTCGATGTTGTAGAGCTCGCCGTTCACTTTTTTCACTTGCCGGATATACACCGTTTGTACGATGTCCCGGGTTTCGGGGTCGATCATGATAGGGCCGCGCGGACTCATCAGCTTCATGCCCTTCAGCGCTGCCAGCAACTTTTCCGGGTCCACCGAGCCCTGGGTTTTCTTTAACGCCTCGGCGATCGCCGCCATGCCGTCATAACCCGCGCACGCCATAAAATTTGGCCGCAGCTTGCTGCCGTTGGTTTCGGCATAGGCTTTCAGGAAGGCCTTGTTCTGCGGCGACTCGTGAGCCGCGGAATAATGAAAACTCGTCGTGATTCCAATCGTCCCGTCACCCATGGCGTGCAAGACTCCGTCGTCGGTCAAGTCGCCGGTGGCTATCACGCGAATGCCGGCTTGCTTGAGCCCGCGCTCTTCATAGGCCTTGATGAATGCGATGGTCTGGCTCCCAGGCGGCAGGAAAACGAACAACGCCTCCGGCCTGGCGTCCTTCACGCGCTGGATGGACGGGGCGAAATCGGGATTCTGCAGAGGGGTGCGAAGGCTGCCCGAAATTTCACCGCCCGCTTCCCTGAACGCCTTGATGAACGCTGCCTCGGCATCGAGGCCCGGCCCATAATCGGAAACCAGGGTGAACACGCGCTTGATCCCGTTCCTCGCCGCCCATATCGCCATCGGCTGCGTGTTCTGGGCCAGGGTATGGGACACCCGCACGACATACGGCGACTTGGTGGTGAGGATCGAACTGGCCGCGTTCATCACGACCATCGGCTTCTTCGCCTGGGTGGCGAGCGGCGCGACCGCCAGGGCATTGGGCGTCAGGCCGAAGCCGGCGAGGATGTCCACGTTGTCGCGGGTGACCAACTCCTGGGCCACGCGCTTGGCCACGTCCGGCGCCGGGCCGGTCGTGTCCTTGATGATGAGCTCGACTTTGCGTCCGCCGAATACGTAACCGTGCAGCTTGAGGTAGGCCTTCATTCCACCGAGGATCTGTCCGCCATAGTCGGCGAACGGGCCGGAAAACTCCGCGACGACGCCAATTTTCACCGGTTCCTGCGCAAGTGCCGTCCCGGCACCACCGGGCACTAGCCCCGCACCGGCGAGCAGCAGAACTACAGCGGCCCGCACGGCCGGGATTCCACACGCCTGGATTGCGCACCGCCTGTTTATCATTTCCTGCAGCTCCTCATGTCCTTGCCGGGTCCAGGCAGGTTTCGGCCTTCCAGCCGTACAACCATTCCAGCGCATCGTAGTACTGCCCGGGCTTTCTGCCCACCCACATGGAATTGCGCACCAGGCGTTCGACGCCACCCGCATGATAGATGCGCCCCATCTCCCGCGTCGACAGAACCACGCGCGCCGTGCGCGTCAGCCGCGCCGCTTCGTATCGCCGGAACGCCGCCTCGAAATCCAGATCGCAGGCTGCCACGGCCTTGCCCAGCGCGACGGCGTCCTCAAGGGCCATGCACGCGCCCTGCGCCATGTATTGAAGCATGGGATGGGCAGCGTCGCCCAGCAGCGTTGCCCGGCCTCGGCCCCAGGCAGAAGCGGGCTCCCGATCCGCGGTGCTCCAGCGCTTCCACGATCTGGGTTTGTCGAGCAGCGCGCGCGGGCGCCGGTGAATGCCATCGAAGTAGGAAAGCACCTCCTCCTTGCTGCCGTCCCTCACGCCCCATGTTTCCTGCTGCCGGCTGTGGAAAGTCACCACCAGGTTGTACTGCTCCCCGCCGCGCAGGGGATAGTGGACGAGGTGACAGTTCGGCCCGCACCACACCACCGGCGCATTCCAGCGCAAATCCTCCGGCATCTCCTCACGCGGCATGACGGCCCGATAGACGACATGCCCGGATACGCGCACCGCGTCACCGATCAGCTTGTCGCGAACGACGGATCGGATGCCGTCGCAGCCGATGACCGCTTCGCCTCGAAAAATATTTCCATCCTGGCCGGTCACGATGACATCCCGGTCGCCGACGACGACGTCCGCTACCTTCGTCGCCGCGTGCAGGGTGATCGATGGCGTTTGCCGCACCGATTCGAGGATCGATTTGTGCAGGTCGGCCCGATGTGTCACCGCATAGGGATTGCCGAACCGCCTGCGGAATTCCTCGCCGACCGGAAAGGAAGCCACTTCGCCTGCATCGACCGCATCCATGAGCACCAGGCGATCGGTAAAGACAGAGCGGCGGCGCACGCCCTCACCGATGCCCAGCGCATCCAGCGCGGCAAAGGCGTTGGGGGCGAGCTGGAGGCCGGCGCCGATCTCGGCGATCTCGGCGCTCTGCTCGAGCAATGTCACGGCCATGCCAACACGGGCCAGGGAAAGCGCGGCGGCAAGTCCGCCGATGCCACCGCCCACGACGACGACCCGCATGGCACCGATCCTCGTCACTCGTCACCTGTTGTGGTCACAGACCGGCACACCCGGAAGGGTGCACCCGTCACTGATTCTTCAGGTAGTCGATGATCTTGCTGCGCGCATCGGCTTTTTTCTGGCTGTAGAACATGAACGAACCCGGAACCAGGGTCTGCGAACTCTTGATCCAGGCATCGAGTTTCGCGTCATCCCAGGTCACGCCGTTCATCTTTTTCAGGAAGGCTGCCGAATAGGCGTAGCCGCTGAAGGTGCCGGCTGTCTTCCCGACTATCCCTGCGAGCGGGGGTCCATAAAGCGGCACCACGGCGAACCGTTCGCCGGCCAGCTCATGCCGCGGCAGATCGCCCCATTCCGAAGAGAGCGGATTCGGGAAATCAGGCTTCGCCACCTCCGATGACATCGCCACCTGTACCGGCTCTCGCTGATCGGGGCCGCGATCGCCGGTTTTCTTCGCCAGGTTGCCATGACAGACCGAACATTCCTTGTTGTAGATCTGCAGGCCGTCCATCTGATCGAGGTCCGCCGCCCGTGTGTCCGGCGCACCGAACAAAAACAGCGATAGTCCGAGAACCGTCATTCTGGAGTTCATCGCATTCCTCCTTATCTTGTGACTGCGCTTCATCTTGTGACTGCGCTTCGATGGAAACAAAGCTTGCCGACGTGCCCTGCCCTTGGGTGAAAGTATCCACCAAACGAGCGCCAGCGGCAAAGTGGCTGGTGGCCCAAAAATCGGGCCGAGGGATGAGGGTCACTTTTCCGCTGTACTTTCTATCCACTCCCTCGCTCCGTCCTCGCTGTCAAACACCTGGATCTCGGCCTGGACGAACAACCGGGACAGCAGTGCGGTCCAAACCACGGAATCCTTCTCGCTGAGGATCGCGACACGCCCCACGTCGTGGGCATGCTCACGAGTGAACTTGATGTCCTCGAGTGCAACATCCAGGGTGTAGTTCAACATGCCCCCCAGGTCAACCATCAGATCGATCTTGGCCGTTGCGAGCAACTGCTGCCCGACTTCCTTTTCGATACGCTTGAAATCCTCGATCTCGAAAGTACCGAATACGCCAATGATCGTGAGTTGGCCTTCGTGCTGGACGGTGATCATGATTTATCCTGCCCTGGTTGGAGATGACTTCATGGTACTGCAACACTGCTGTCCGGAGCTTGCGGGGAACAAGGAAAAATTTTAAACCAACCTTGTCCTCGCCCGGTCGAACGTTTCAGCACTGATCGCTGAACGCGACACTACCTTTCCCCCGCTACCTTGCAGCTGCGTTTATCAATTCTTCTTTTTCTTCCCTGCTCATCTGCTTGATCGCGTACTCCCGCTTCAACGCTTCCGAGCGCGTCTCCGCCGTTTCCTGGTAGACCAGCACGACCGGTCGCCGGCCGCGGGTATAGTTTGCAGCCAGGAGCTTGCTGGAGTTGTGTTCCCCGACGCGCTTCACGGCGTCCCTGGCGATGCCGGTATAGAGGGTATCGTCAGAACAGCGGACGATGTAGATGGTCCAGGAAGACATTGAGTAGTGAAGGCGTGAAGGGTAAAGGAGTGAAGGGTAAGATCCTCACATCGGGTAAAGCAGGAGTGCCACTGCTCTCCCACGCGTAGCCTTTTTCTTCTCACGCCTGTCCCCCTTCACGCCTTCACACTTCACTCGTTCACCCATTCACTTCGTTCATGGTCGACTACACGATACTGGAATTCCAGACCCGCGGACGCGGAACGACGGACATCACGGAGAAGGTGGAGAACGCGGTTGCCGACAGCGGCATCCATACCGGCCTTTGCACGGTATTCCTGCAGCACACGAGCGCCTCGCTGATCCTGTGCGAGAACGCCGATCCGGATGTGCGCCGCGACCTGGAAACGATCCTGTCGCGCCTGGCGCCGGACGGGGATTCCGCTTATGCCCACGACACCGAAGGCCCGGACGACATGGCGGCACATGCCCGCTCCATCCTGACGTCGAACAGCTTCACCATCCCAGTCGCCGACGGCCGGTTGATGCTGGGAACATGGCAGGGTTTGTTTCTGTGGGAGCACCGGACGGCGGGACACTCGCGGAGTCTGGTGGTCACGGTGATGGGAGAAGGCTGAAAAGGGTGAAGGGTAGAAGCTTCAGGCTTGGTGCGTCCTACGTTTAGTGCCTTTCCCCTTCACTATTCACCCTTCACGCTTTTCCCGTTCAACATCCAACGCTCGCCGTTCGCTGACGCACTCAGTGCCGCCGACTTCATAGTCCCTGCACACCCCCGGCCTGCGCTCGTAGATCCGGCAAAGCATGGTTTTCCGGTCCAGGGCGGCGCACCAGCCATCGTCGAGGCGCCTCATGACCTGGCCGCCCCAGCGATCGGTCTCGATGAATTCGACTGGAGGATCGTCATCGCCCATGAGGATGACCTCGAGCTTGCAGCAACAGGCCCGGCAGGAGGCACAAGTGATGGTCATGCGATCAACCCGGGTGACTTTCGGGCCAGGCGCCAATCAGCCTGCGAGCGCGGGGGACGCGCTTTTACTGAACTGCGGATACGACCTGGGGGATTTCCTTTGGCGCCGTCGCCCATTCTTCCTCGAGCACACCGGTCTTGGTCACCAGTACCTGCTTGGGCTTTCCCGTGGGATTGCGACTGAGGTAGCTGGCAACTTCCTTGCACAGGCGCTTGAAGTTTCCGGCCTGGTGATCCTCGACGACTTCCAGGGTGAAGTTCACCCGGTGCGTCACCCTCGGCAGTTCCAGGTTGAATCGGTGGCACCCCTCGCTGTCCAGATACTCGACCGGCGCAGCGTTGAAGTTCTTGCTCAGGGCTTTGCGAATTGCCGTAATTTTCTCGTTCACGATATGACCTCTATTGGTTGCGCCCCGGCTTCCGCGCCGGTACCGGGGGGTGTTGACCCGAACTCAGGCCCGCGCCCGCGCCACGTATGGACCTATGCGTGTTTCAGGCAGTCTTACACTATACGTGGTCCTGAAGGGGCAGGGGTTAGGGAATAGGGGCCAGGGGCTGGAGGCTGGAGAAAATCAGGCCTGGGTAAGTTCCTCCTGATCGTCCCCTGACCTCTGCACTTCCCCTGGCCTCTGGTCCCTGCATTTCCCCTGGCCCCTGCCCTTTTTCGCGGCTTTGCGCGTACGATGCCGCCAATTCGCAACCGACGCGTTCCGCCCAGTAAAAATCCATGTCTGATACCCCCAATACCCCCCAACCCAGCTTCAGTGACCTCGGCCTGCCGCCGCCGCTGCTAAAAGCCCTCGATGATGTCGGCTACGAGACGCCCTCGCCGATCCAGGCGCAAACCATTCCGCCGCTGCTGGCGGGCAAGGATGTGCTGGGCCAGGCGCAGACCGGTACCGGCAAGACCGCCGCCTTCGCACTCCCGGTGCTCGCGCGCATCGACCTTCAGAAACGGGCGCCCCAGGCGCTGGTGCTGGCGCCCACCCGCGAGCTGGCGATCCAGGTCGCCGAGGCATTCCAGAAATATGCAGCCCATCTTCGCGACTTCCATGTCGTGCCGATCTACGGCGGCCAGGACTACGCTCCCCAGTTGAAGGCCCTGAAACGCGGCGCGCATGTCGTCGTCGGCACCCCGGGCCGCGTGATCGACCACATGGACCGCGGCACGCTGAAGCTCGACGCGCTGAGCTGCCTGGTGCTGGACGAGGCCGATGAGATGTTGCGCATGGGCTTCATCGAAGACGTCGAGAAAGTGCTGCGGAAGACCCCGCCCACCCGCCAGGTCGCGCTGTTCTCCGCCACCATGCCGGCGGTTATCCGGCGCATCGCGCAGACCTACCTGAAGTCGCCGGTGGAAATCACCATCCGCGAAAAGACGTCCACCGTCGCCAACACCCGCCAGCGCTTCTGGATGGCCAGCGGCGGCGTGAGCAAGCTCGATGCGCTGACCCGCATCCTCGAGGCGGAGCCCTTCGACGGCATGCTCGTGTTCGTGCGCACCAAACAGGAAACCACGGAACTGGCGGGCAAGCTGGAGGCGCGCGGCTTTGGCGTGGCACCACTCAGCGGCGACGTCGACCAGAAGACGCGCGAGCGCACCGTGAACCGGCTCAGGAAAGGCGACCTCGACATCGTCGTCGCGACCGACGTTGCCGCGCGCGGACTGGACGTGGAGCGCATCAGCCACGTGATCAACTACGACGTGCCGACCGACACCGAATCCTATGTGCACCGCATCGGCCGCACCGGCCGCGCCGGCCGCAGCGGCGAAGCCATCCTGTTCGTCCTGCCGCGCGAGCGCCACATGCTGCGCATCATCGAGCGCGCCACGCGGCAGGGCATCGAGGCGATGGAGCTGCCGAGCATCGCAGCGGTCAACGAGCAGCGCGCCGCGAAGCTGAAGGAACGCATCGGCGAGATCCTCGGCAACCCGGACATGGCCGCCACGCTCGGGCCATTCAAAAAACTCGTCGAGGACTATCAGCGCTCGGACGAAGCTTCGATGTCCGACATCGCGACCGCCCTGGCATACATCGTTCAGGGGGAGACGCCGCTGATGAGCGAAGCGGCTGCGCCCCGCCCGCGCACCGATGATCGTCCGCAAAGGCACGAACGTCCTCGCAAGTTTGATCGCGACGAATCCCGTCCTGCCCCCACCGGCGAGTCCCCGGCAGAGCGGCCACGCCCGCTTCGTGTTCGCCGCGGCCCCGAAGCCGGGATGACGACTTATCGCATCGAAGTCGGCAAGCAGCACGGCGTGAAGCCCGCCAACATCATGGGTGCCATCGCCAACGAAGCCGGCCTCGAAAGCCAGCATATCGGCCGCATCGAAATCCTTGACGACCACAGCTTCGTTGACCTGCCCGAAGGCATGCCGAAGGAGATTGCGCGGGACCTCCGCAAGGTGTGGGTGTCGGGGCAGCAGCTCAAGATCAGCAAGGTTGAAAGTGGTGTTGGCGCGAAGGAGCAGGCAGAGATGAAGCCGCGCCAGAAGGGCTGACGAAAAGCAGGGCCGAGGCCCTGCTTTCTATTTTCTGACCCCCACCACCCCGTCGCCAATTATTTCTGTCAAAAATCCCGCATTCCGCAGCCGCTTCGCCACTTCGTTCGGTACATCGCGGCCGCTGGTGAGTTTGTTCGGCGTGCCGGTGTAGTGGAACATCCGGCCCTTGCGCCGGATCACCCGGGCCAGGTGATCATAGAAAACCTGCGAGTAGAGTTCTCCGGCAATGCCGAAGCGCGGCGGGTCGTGGAGGATGGCGTCGACGGATTCTTCGGGCATCCCGACGATCTGTTCGGCGATGTCGCCCAGGTTCAATGTCAATGCGCCACCAGCCGCGGGGGACCAGGGATTCAAGCTGCGCAGCCAGATTACGTCGGGATTTTTTTCAAACGAAAGGATCTGCTTCGCCTGGCCTTGCAGGCACCACTCGGCGAAGTAGCCAAGGCCGCCGCAGGTATCGAGAATGACCTTTCCACGCGGCTGGATCAGTCCGACCTTGCGTTCTGCATCCGCCCAGGGCGAGACTTTCGCGGTGACCAGCATCTTGATGCCGTCGATCTCGAAGGTCGGCGTGCCCCACTCCGTCGGCACCAGCTTGATCAGCGATGCCGCAAAGCGTTGCACCGGTTCGAAGGTCTCACCGGTCCAGTGATAGATCGTCCGATCCTTGCACTTGGCCATCCAGGGAAATCGCCGGCCCTGCCACGTCCAGCCCGCCTCGCTTATTTCGACCATCACCGCTGAGCGGTTCAGGTCGAGCGAGCATTCAATGGCTCTCCTGTCTGCCCGCAAGCCGGCGTGCAGGGTCTCGTGGGTCTTAAGGGTCAGCAGCGGCGCCGGCATGCTTCCGTCCGCAAGGCGGTTCCGGATTCACTGTTCACAGCTTGCGGACGAATTCCGCCGGCGTCAGGATCGCGTATTGATCGCGCAACGCGAGGAGATCGCCGTCACCGGTAATCAGCACATCGGCTTTCGCGGCGACAAGCGTCGCCAGGATCGGAACATCGTCCGGATCCAGCGGCACTTCAACGAAAGTTCCGCTGAGATCCACGATCTCGGCACGAATATACAACTGCCTGATGAATTGTTCGATGCGAAGGTCGTCCCAACCGAGGATGCGCTGGATCTTCGGATACGCGAGCGTCCGTCCGATCTCAGCCAGTTGATGCACGGAAATGACCACCTGGAAACGCGCTTCCCGCCACGCGGCGACGATGCGCCCCGGCGCACCGTCCGCAAACATCAAGCCGGACAGGAATACATTGCTATCGAGGACAACCCTCACTTCCCGGCAGGCTTGCGGCGAACAGCCTTGACGGCCTCACCGAGCAGGGCATTGACCTCCTTCTCGGCTTTGCCCTTGAACGCCCGCGCGAAATCCGCCGTCATCTGGTCAAACTCCTCGTCCAGTTTCCGGATACGCTCGAAAAGGGCGATATCGACCAGCGCCGCAACCGGCTTGCCGGCCTTGGTAATCAAGACTTTGCCATTGCGATACTGGACTTCGTTGAGAAGATCGCCGAGGTTCTGGCGGACGGTCATGGCGGAGGCTTCACGGATCATGTTGGCTCCCTCAATTGATATGGTTACTATGATTATATCAACTGATAAGGCGCAATGCCCTGCTTCCCTTGCTGCCCTGGTCGTTCACATCGTTCAGGTTCGGTGAGCAATGACAATTGATCGAGTAAGTCTTCCCGGCTGATCTTCAGGTTGCCGGCCGCGTCAGCCAGGATGGCGCCTTCTTTGCCATTTACCGATGCCCCTTCGGATCCGGAACCGGCACGCCGAATTCCCGCCGGCAGACTTCTGCCAGGCGGGCGACGCCGTCGCGTAGCACCTGCTCGCCGGGATGCGCAAAACAAAGCCGAATTCGGCGCTGTCCGGCGACGGTATTGGTCATCCACTCTGCTCCCGGATTGACGGCGACGCCGGACTCCAGCGCGACCTGGGTCAGGCGAGTGGTATCGACCGCATCCGGCAGCCTGACCCATAAAAAAATCCCGCCGGCCGGATCGTCGAAAGCGGCCACAGGACCGAACTGCGCCGTCAGCGCTTCCATCAGCACTTCGGCTTTTCGGCGCAGGGCTTTGCGCAAGGTCACGATATGCGTGTCGAAATGTTCGCGGCAGAACTCCGCGAGCACCATCTGCTCGAGCGCTCCCGACCCTCCGTCGCTCTTGATTGCCAGGATCCGGCTCATCACCGTCCAGTCGGCGACCAGGTAGCCGATCCGCAACGCCGGCGCGATCGACTTGGAGAACGAGCCGATGTGAATGACCCGGTCGTCTGCCGTCATGCCGCGCATCGCCTGCGGCCGCGCACCGCCCCAGACCAGGTCCGAATAACATTCGTCCTCAAACACCGGCACGCCGTGGTTTTCCGCAAGCGCCAGGATTTCCCGCCGGCGGCCTTCGCTCATCACCGTCGCGGTCGGGTTCTGCACGGTGGGGATGGTGTAGATGAATTTCGGACGAATGCCGCGCCCCTTCATGTCCTTGAGCGTCGTTTCCAGCGCGGCGCTGCTCAGCCCGTCGCCATCCAGCGGCACGCCGACGACATTCGCGCCTGCTCGCTTCAGGCGCGTGAGCGCGCCGCCGTAGGTCATCTGCTCGACGACCACGGTATCGCCCGGGGTCACCAGAAGGGCATTGACCAGGTCGAGTCCCTGCAGCGAACCCGACGTGATGAGCACCTGGTCCGCCGAGCATTTGATGCCGGCGTCCCGGTCCAGCTTGCCGGCGATGTATTCGCGCAATGGCCGGTAGCCCAGCGGGCCGCTGTCTAACCCATAGGTGGCGAGCGATCGCCCCTCCCGCTTCAGCACCTTCGCCGCCGCCGCAATGAGCGCCTCGACCGGCACGCAGTCGGCATCGTTGTGGCCACCAACGAAATTGAACCTCGGGAAACCGTTCCAGCGGGCAGCGGCGGGCGGCAGGTCGGGACGGAAAAGCGTGGCGTAGTCGAGCATGAAGGGTTGCGGCTTATTGTTGTTGTGGAGAATTGGAGTATGCCGGAAAAGAAACCGGGCCCTGCTTTCCTGTTCCTTCCCAGCCCTCAATCCCGAAAAAAGCCAACCTGCAGCAGGTCATCTGGATCGTCGTGTCCGGGTTTTCATGATCGGGGTTTTTCATGATCGGGCGCAATCGGGACTACGGCCGGACGCACCGAAGATCAGCCCGGCCGCTGTCTCCGGACGGCCCTGGAAAGTTTTTTCCAGAACATGTGCAGAGTCGGCATCGGGTCGCGAGCATCCCAGGTCAGGTGGTAGCTGGTAAGCGTGCTCCACGACATCCTGAGCGCCCAGCGCAGGAGCTCCGCGCTGCTTTGCCGGCCCTGCTTGCGACAACCGAACCAGCTCAGCACGTCGCCGTAGAGCCAGTGGTACCGTTTGCCGACTGGATATGCCCTGGTGAGCGGAGCCAGCGCAACACGCGCAGCAATCTCCACCGCGATGCGCGGATAGTCGTACCCCAGTCGATAGGGCAGCGCCGCAGTGCTGTCCATCCTCGGGTTGAATTCGAGGAAGGCGACAGCCCCGCTACCCTCGTCTACCATGAACTGGATGCAGCCGATGCCGTGGTAGCCGAGAGCCTCGACCAGGCGCTCGCAGTAGGCGCGCAGTTCGGGGGCAACCGGCACCGAGACGCCTTCGACGCCGATTCCCGTACCGTCGAGCTGGTCGGTTCGCAGCACCTTCTGCTGGAAGTAGGCCACAAGGCGGCCGCGATCGGCGGCGATGTGGCAGTTCTGGCGCGCGCCGGAGGCAAACTTCTGCAGCAGCAGCGACCCCACATCGGGCTCGTTCGCCAGCTCGGTGAGAAAAGCGTCGAACGCATCGGGAGTCCGGAGAATGATGGCCTTCTTCTGCCTTATGTTCGCCGAGGAATCCTTGCGCTTGACCACGACCGGAAAGCCTATTTCATGCACGGCTCGCGACCAACCGGCGATATCGGTGAATTTTCTCCACGCTACGGTCGGGATGCCGAGCGTCGGGGTCAGCTCGTAGAGCGCGCGCTTGTCGAGGCACCGCAGCAACGTATCCGGATCGGGCATCACCCAGGTGGCGAGCGGCATGAAGCGTTCGGTGGCGCAGGCTATGCAGCGCGCCTGGTCGTCGCCGACCGGGAATACGTAGTCGGGCTTCTCGCGCCTCAGGTAGTCCTCGAGCTGGTCGAGGAAGCGGTCGCGGTCGGATTCCTGGAAGATGCGCACCTCGGAGACGTAGCGCGAAAGCGCGGTCGAACTGCGCCCTTCGCTGGTGCCCAGGGTTATCCGGAAGCCGACCCGGCCCAGGGAGCGGACGATCGTCACCGTCTGCCTGTAGTCCCCGAGGACGAGGACATGGCGGTGCCTTGCCGCGAGATGGTTGGCGGGATCGCCGTGTTGTTCTGCCTGGCCCATGCTCTAAGTTGCGACAGTTGCGATCTGTTCCGATACCGCCAGGTTGAAGTGAGCAGCGTCTGCCGATTCTGCTTGTGGTCGCGAACCCGGCTGTCGGAACCCAGGGGACAGGGAAGCAACCCAGCCAGAGAACATGGTAGCCCACGCATCATCAGGAACATACCTGAATCTCCAGATCCGGTGCAGCGAACGAACTTGTGCCTTGCGCAGCAGTTTTCAGGAGCGATACAGCGTCATCAGTCCACGCTCGATATGGCGCTGGTGCGTCGGCCGCGTCGACGCACGATTCCTTCAGGACCGGTTCAACGAATTGCGGCGCATTCAGTACCGCGTTCCTTTCCTCTAGAATGCGGGTCGGAATACACTACTAACGCGCGTATGACAGCCTTGCCGGACAAACCGAGTTCCCCGCCGACTCCCAGGAAAGCGAACCTGCTGCAGGTCATCTGGATCGTCGTGTCCGGATTCTTCATGATCGGCCGCAATCGCGACTACGGGCCGGATGCACCAAAGGTCAGCCCGGCGCAGGTGGTCATCGTTGCAGTCATCGGGGCGGCGCTGTTTGTCGGGGGACTGATCACGTTCGTCAGCTTCATCACGCGCTGAGGAAAGTGACGGGTGACTGCGGGGCAGGGCCCCTGAAGGGAGCCCAATATCCCTTTTTTTCTATCCCCAATGTACTGATTCGGATAAGAAACCGGCCGATGTACCCCCAATGCTGCGACGGACGCCAAGTAGTCCGACTCCCCGACCGCGAAGGCTGATTGCACCGCCGCCAAGGCCAAGGCGCAGGCGGAGTACAAAGACGCCAAGGCGAAATGCGACAGCCTGCAGGGGGACGCCATGCGCACCTGCATGTCGGATGCCAAGTCGACCCGAAGTGACGCCCTGGCGATGGCAAAGACGCAACGCGATAGCCAGCAATAGCCGGTAGTCCGTAACGGGTGAACGGTGACCGGCGAACGGTGAACGGTGGCTTGGTTTTTTTCGTCACCGTTCACCGTTTACCGTTTACCGTTAACCGTTAACCGCCCTTCTTCACCGTTCACCGTTCACCGTTTACCGTTCACCGTTTACCGTTCACCGTTCGCCGCCCTTCTTCACCGCCCTTCTTCACCGTTCGCCGCCTTCAAAGCTGCGGATCTCGGACAGCGCCTGATTCAGGCTGATCTCGCCGGCCTCGAGGAGCTTGCCGACCAGGTGCTCGGTCAGTAGTTTTTGCCGGGACAGCAACGCCCTCGTCTCGCCGTACAGGCGCTCGCTCTGCGCTTGCATGATGCTGCGCGTCTCCTCGTCCACTTCATGGCCGCCCCCGTTGCGGTCGCGCCCGAGCGCTCCGAAGTTAAGGCGGGTCTTGCGGTACATGCCCATTTCCCCCACGGCGTGGTGCAGCAGTTCCGTCACGCGGGTGATGTCGTTGTGCGCCCCGTTGGTCGTGCCCTCCTCGCCAAAGAAAAGTTCCTCGTTGGCCATGCCGCCCAGCAGCACGCGCACGTCGTGTTCGATGTCCCCCCTGGTCTTGAGCAGGTTGGCCCCCTGCTTGTGGAAGACGAATCCCAATGCATTGTTGCGGGGGTTGGCCTTCAGTGAAATCTTGATGGTTCTCATGTCGGCCAGGACCCGCTCCCAATTGCCGTCGGCCAGCTTGCGTTCGTGCTCCAGGTCCACCAGGAAATGACCCCATTCGTGAACGGCAATGATGCGGCGGTCGCGCTCGCGTTCCTTGGTGGTGTTGGTGTTGACGTTGCCCACAAGCACGCGCTCGGCGGCCTGCATCAGGGTATCGGCGCCGATCATTTC
>CAYODB010000030.1:0-24923 GCA_964402495.1 uncultured Bordetella sp. | reverse complement strand
GTGACGAGCGCGAACGCAGTTCGGCCATTTGCGTCGGCGTCAATGGCTTGTCGATGGCGACGAATTCGTAGTACTGGTACTCGCTCATGCCAATTCACTTTCTGTGAGGTGTGGCCATCTCGATTTCAAGCATATTCCCCTCAAATCCATCGGACTCAGCGACGCGATCGGTGGCGTGTGATTCATTGATCCGATATCCCATAGCCTTATATCCACGCTGGCGCCTGTCCCACATCCGCAGTAGCGCCGGGTGGCCGGTGTCCACGAAATCGATGATTCGCACGTCGGTCTTGGCGGCATGCTCGCGGTGCAGTCGACCGGCGTACTGCTGCAACGTACCCTTCCACGACACGGGCATTGCTAACACCAGCGTGTCGAGCGCGGGATGGTCGAATCCCTCCCCGACCAGCTTGCCGGTCGCAAGCAGGACGCGCGGAGCATCAGGCGGCAGAGCATCGAATTCCGTGATAAGCGCGGCACGCTGTTTCCTGGGCATCCGCCCGTGCAGGACGAATATCAGTGGAATCTTGCCACCCAAAGCCGCTTGAATGGCATTGAGATGCTCGGTGCGCTCGGTGAGTACCAGAACTTTGCGGCCTTGGTTGTAGGCGATCTGTACTTCCGCAGCTATGACGTGCGTTCGGGCCGTGTCATTGGCGAGGTTTCGAAACACGTCCTGAATCCCGGCCTCGGACGGAAGATCGATACGTGCGTAAAGCGAACGCGGCACCACCTCAAGATCGCGGGGAGCAGTGGCCGACTTGGCCGCCGTATAACGAATCGGCCCGCACTGCATGAAGATGATCGGCTGTTGCCCGTCGCGGCGGAATGGGGTGGCGGTCAAGCCCAGAACGTATTTCGCCTTGGTCCGCTTTAGGATGGCGTCGAACGACACTGCGCCGACGTGGTGGCATTCATCGACGATGACGTGACCGTAGCTCTCGACCAGCGGGTTCACTTCGCCCTGCCGTGACAGCGATTGCATCACGGCGATGTCGATCTTTCCAGTGGCCTTGGCTTTGCCTCCGCCGATGCTGCCGACCACCTCCTTGCCGACGCCAAGGAAGACCTGCAGGCGCTCCTGCCATTGCTTCAGCAATTCTGTGCGATGCACCAGCACCAGGGTGTTCACACCCCGCCTCGAGATCATCGCTGCGGCCGTGACTGTCTTTCCGAAGGCAGTGGGTGCGCAGAATACGCCGGCATCATGGTGCAGCATTGCGGCGACGGCCGCTTCCTGATCGGGGCGCAACGTACCAACGAACGTGACTTCGAGCGGTTCTCCGCAGTACCGCGCATCAAGCAGATCGCAGCGGATGCCATTGTCGCTCAGCAATTCCTGCGCGGCATCGAGGCAACCGCGCGGCAGCGCAATGTGCTGCGGATAGTTTTCGGCGCAACCGATTACGCGTGGTTTGTCCCACACTGACATTCGCATTGCCTGTGCCCTATAGAACTCTGGGTTCTGGAATGCGGCGAGGCGGATTAAGCGGTTGGCCAGCGACTGTGGAAGCTGTGCCTTCTCAAAGTAGACAAGATTGCCCAACGTCACGGTGAGGGACTCCGGCATCGCCCCCGAGAGCTTCCTCGTCGATGGTGCAGAACGCTTCCACGGCGTCGCCAAGTCCTCGTCGTCGATGAAAGTGACATCCAGTGGGTGCGCCCTGCCGGTGGCGCGCAGGATGGTCGGCTCAATGTCGTGCAGTGCCATCGGCTGAATCGATGCCAGGAAGTCCCACTGGTCGGGATATGGGTGCAGGTCGGCGTCGACAAACACGCTGCATCCGTGTTCGCGAGGTTTCTTCTGCAGCGGCAAGGCGATCAGGTTGCCGAAGCCACCTTTGGGCATCGAGTCCTGATTGGGGAACAGGCGGTCGTACGACTCCAGCTTCAATTGCCGGGTACGCGAACAGGTGTGACTGATGATGGCCGTGCCCAAGCGACGCGCATCGCGAGCCGACACCCTGCCAGCGAAAAACACCCAGGCATGCGCCCCTTTACCTGAGCGGGAAATCTCGAGTGCAACGGGGACGCCAAGTTCGGTGCACGACTGCACGAAGGCGCGTGCATCCTCTCTCCACTCGGCTTCGTCGAAATCGATAGCGACGAAGTAGCATGTGTCATCCGTCAGCAGCGGATAGATGCCGATCGTCGAGTCACCGGTCAGATGATCGTAGATAACCGCGTCCGATAGCGGGATCAGCGATCGATTGCTACAGTCCCCGCACTTGATGCGCGGCTTCTCGCAGACACCGGCGCGCCACTCGTTGGCGCATGCAGGTGAGTAACCCGACTTGGCCGTGCTCTTGCTTTCCCAGCGGATCGGGTAAACATCCGTGCGGCCCCGGAACAACCGGCGAAATAGCGCCACCTTTTCGCCCGTGGATAAACGTGAGGACTCCGGCATTGAAGCCGCCGGTACATGCTCTGTCTCCACGCGCCATTGAATGCCGTTCGCTTCCAGCAGCGCGACCAGACGGGCGTTTTCGGCCTTCAATTCCGCCGATGGATCGTGTTCAGCCATGGGGCCCGCAACCGATAATCAAGTCGTCCGTGCAATCACGCACGCCGCAACCAATCCCGTGACGCCAGCAACCCCGGAAATTTTTTCACGCGCAATTCTTCAAGCGCCGGGGCCGTGAGCTTCCATGCCTCTCCTCCGATCTGCTCGATCAACTCGATCCAAACCCGCTCAAAGGCATGGATCGCGTCCGCTTCTACGAATCGAACACCAACCGGCAACAACGGATTGATGTCCTCGGTCAGGCTCCGCGTAAGTTTTTCCAGCATGCGTTGCTCGGCGATCGCACGCGTGATCGGCTTGCCTTCCATTGCCAGGTAGTGGTCAAAACAGGCGATGACCTTTTCCGGGGCCAGCGTGAGTTGCAGCAGTCCCTGATGCAGATCGAAGAGGTCCCGGCTCGCTCGTCGCTGCAGCAGCGCGCGCAGTTTCGTGCCAAACAGTTCCTCGGGCTCGAAAGACGCGATCTCTGCTTTTCCTCGGTACCAGTCGTTTTCCAATGCAAAGGGATACCGCTTGATGCCGAGCAGGTTTGTGTGCTCTCGTGTATTGATTTCGACCTTGAGCTTGAGTGTTGCCTGAGGATCGACCTCTGGTGCGAACTTGAACACCAGATGCATCGAGTGACCCGCCTGTTCCCTCTGGCATCTTCCAAGCCACGACAATGCTTCACGGACCGCGTCGACCGTCGCGCCAATGGGTTCCGCCGTCATTTGCACAAGGTCGATATCCTCCGAATAGCGCAGCGGCTGCTTGAACAGCAGTTTGTGGATGGCCGTTCCGCCGCGGAACGCGAGCTTGCCCTTCAATGTCGGTGCATTGAACAGGTCGCATAGCGCCCGACTGATGATCAGGTCCTGCTCAACCTGCCTCAGGTCCGGCCAGGGTGCCTGTGCACTCCACGCCTGCAGGAAGGCGACGGGAATCACTCTGCCAACTCCACCGTTTCATTGATCAAAAGCTTCCACTTGGCATTTCTCTCGTGAACCCGCGCCAGCGCTTTCACGAGAGGATTCACGGCTGGATCCAGTGGCAGCATCGTCTTGGCTTGCTTGACGAAAGGCTCCAGTGCATGGGCTTGGCGACCGTGCCCAACCTGATCAAGCAAGTAACCGAGCCGGCGGACGGCGGAGTTTTCGTATGCGGCAGCCGCCTTTGCCAGCGTGCGCGGGTTGGCCTTGGCGCCGATGTCCTTGGCGATCTGCGCGACGCCGTTAATTCCGGCTGCCTTGTGAAAGTAGCGTACGCAGTCGAGCAGCGTCAGCTCGATGCCGGCGACGTTGGCGAATCCGGCGTCGCTCTTCATCTTGCTCACAAGCTTGGGCGTATTGACTTGCGCGAATGATTCCGCCGCTTGGTAAAGGAATTGCAGGCGGTGACGGCCAAGGTCGAAATTGCGCAACTGTCTGGGAACAATGATCTGGAAGACCATGGCGGCCTGATGCGATGAGCCGTGGAACGCCGCCGCACGCAGCAGCGAAATACGGTAGTCGATCCCCTGATGCTTCATCAGCGGGTCGATCCACTTCACGGGGTCTGGCGCGCCGGTGATCCGGTCTTCCGGACGCAGAATGAGAAAAAAGCCGTGCCTGGGATTCGCCAGGCGGCGCTTTTTGATCGAGCGTGTGATCGCCGCGGCCAGAGCGGGGGATTTCAGGCCGAGCGCCGCAAGTGCCTCATCCCGGGAGAAGTAGGCACGGCCACGAGCAAGCAGGTCATCGAGATAGGAGTCCAGCGCAACCATGCCATAACATACTCAAAACTCGACTAAAAATCAAGAGTTTTGCATATGATATAGGTCACTCCCACTCGATCATCAATAGAACATCTAAGCCTTTGTTTTGTATAGGACATTATTCTGCAAGTAGCATTTTTACCGTTAAATTTACCGTCAACCCCATCTGATACCCCGAAATAGCTTTCAGCATCTATCGACATCTATCGAGAACGATCGGTGCCCCGACACGAGGTACCTTTCGAGATGTATCGAGATCTATCGGTCCTCGTGACGCTTCTTGGCAGCGTCAACAAGCCCTTCTGTTGGTCGAAATGGTGCGAAAAAAGTGCCGGCATCAAATGACCTAACGTATTGTCTCGAAAAATATTTTCGTCAGTTTTTTTACCGTCACGGCACTGCTCCAGAGGCACCAACGGCTCAAAAAACGCAAAGAACCGCCGGCATCAAATAGCTTAACTGATTGCCACACAAAGAGTTTTCGATCATTTTTTTACCGTCAGATCATTCAGCTTGCGAAATAGAAGTGCCGATAGATTCGTCAGGAGATCGACTTGGCGTTTTGATCGGAGCCCAGTGACCGTGCCGCGGAACGTATCACTGCAACATCGTCCCGCAATCCAAGGTTAACGTACTGGTCCATGAGTGCGTCGTAAGGGTCGCGTAGATAGATCAGCGCCTGAACGGCCGTCGTTAGCCGGCCCAGATCTTCGTCACGCGTCGCGATGTGCCGTCGGACCGTGGCCTTCAGCAGGTCAAGATCACGGGCTACCAAAAGCAGTTCCGCTGCACGGTCGGCCTCGATTTGCTCTACATCTCGCAAGAGCTGCCGCAGCTTGTCCGGGGACGCGGCGATCTCGTGAGCCTCAAGTGCTGCCCTAACGTGCGCATGGGCTTCACCAAGGGGCGAGAGGTTGATCATGTAGCGGGTCAGCGCAGCATGGCTAACCTCCCGACCAGATTCGTCACGGACGGTTCGCTGAATTCGATCGAGAAGATCTTGCTGGCGCGGCTGGCCGAACACCAACCGATACAGTGCAAGTCGCTCCTTGAGTTCTTCGTAGCGACTCGCATCCTGGCTGTCGGCATAGAAGAACAGGTGTCGGCGAATCCGCTCGACCTGGCCACCCCTTGGCTCGAAGACCCAGTGAGGATAGAGACCGTGTTTATAGCGCTGCACGTCAGGCGCGTCAGCGATCGCTTCAAACACACGCTCCCAGAAGCTTGGATTACCCCCTGAAGTGGCCTGCGCGAGGCGCGTGATCGGCCATTCTCTGGCGATGGCGCGACGAACCGCCAGACCGTCGCGCCGGTTGATGCGGCCCTCTCTCTGTTCGAGGTCGACCGGATTCGATGGCAGGTTCCAATGGACGATGTCGCGGCAAAAGAGGTGAAAATCAAGCCCCTCCTGTCCAACCGACGTGGTCGAGAGCACGAATGGCCAGAACGGCGAGTTGAAGGCTTCGCGCACCGCGGTCTTTCGGCTCGGCCCCGATTGCTCAAGCGGTGACCCTTGGTCGGCCTTGACGTCTTCGCCGAATGCGAGCGCGAAATGCGACCGGCGAGCCAACTGCTCCGTGCGGAAACGCCCCGTATCGGTGGTCACGTTGATGTTTGGGCTTCCCGTACCAACACCCAACACCCTGGCCAAATGCTCCGCCATTTCGCCTGTGGTGTTCCGCTGCAGAACGTTCTTCCCAACGTAAAGGTACTCGTCTGCGACCGCCTGGAAATGTGCGCGCTCGCAGTACTCGATCGCCGCACGTGCATAACCGCGTCCCGCGGGCGCCGCGCGCTCGACGATGGCACGAACTGTCCGTCTGTTGAAGTAACTGCGGAGCCCTCCAAAGCACAAGTCAACGAGACTCTCATGTACCTCGCCGCTGCTATCGGGGAACGTCGTCCAAAACGCGCGCAACAAGGAGACCGCCGGCGAAAAGGCAGCGATGCGCGCCAAGTGCGTCAGCCGGTCCTCCGAAATGCGCAGCGAGTCCTTTTCGACCATCCATTGGGCAAATGTGTCGACATGCTCTTCAAAACGCTCCGTGATGTCGTCACCGTTGTACGCGATGCTCTTCTCGAGGGCTCGCCGTATGGAAGAATTCGAGTGCTGTTCAAGGCGAGCGACAACTTGCCATATCGGCGAGCGGCTCGTGGCTGCGACCTCGACGCCAGCGTCTACGAGCGCCTGTTTCAAGGATTTCCGCGTTCGTCTGAGCAGTTCCTTGGCCGTAAGGTCGGCACTTGCCATAGCCGATGGATCAATGAGCCGGGCTAGCGCCGGAGATGGCAGACAAACATCGAAGATGTGGAAGGAGCCTTTCTCGGTAAAGCGCAACGGCGGCCGGTCATCCCCCTCCCACAGGCGCCCACGTGGAGCAATCCGTTGTTCGGCTTCGTGACTCGTCAGCAGGGCGATGGCCTTTGGCACAAAACGCCAGCCGGAAAAGATGAGCATCTTCGTCGGATCCGCGTCTTGGAAGAATTCGTCGCGGTAGTAGGTGTAGCTCGGTCGCGTCCACAAGAACTTCCACAGCGTATCGGGAGCGCCAAACATCGCGTGAAACAGCTCTCGGAACCGCAGGTTCCGTCGCGCCAATCCGGCCAGCTTCGATGGTGGCTCGACGACGCCGAAAGGCACAATGGCCTTCTTGCGCCTTGCCGCCGCCATCGGGGCGTACTGCGCATCCATGAACGTGAACGGTGCCGGGCAGGACTTCCAGTACTCGGTGATGTGCTGGGAGGTGTCGACCTTGTCCAGGAGAAACCTCCGCAGCCGGATGTAGTCGACTACTTCTTCCTTCTGCGGTACGACAAACGCATTTCCCGTCGGGCGTACTTCCTGTATGCCTTTCGTTGGGTCTTGAATGTACGCATTGCGCTCGGTTCTGCAGATTACTTTCCGAAGACGCTCCTCAATCCTCGACCGCAGCGCCAGCAGTTCCGGGTCGTTACCTTGGAGGAAAGCCCCTACCTCGAGCCGTTCACGGAACGCCTTAAGATCGCCCCGCAAGCGCGCGACTTCCTGTTTGCCTTGATCGGCAAAAAGAAAGCGCACGGTGTCCAGAAACTCGTCGTAGTGCCCCTGCCCTTCGTGATCCAAGGCCAGCATGCGGTACGGCGTCGCGGAAAGAATGAGGACGCCCGGGTGCCGGTCGAAGAGACGCGCCGCGATAGACTTGCTGCTGCTAGCTTCCGCGATAACTTCCCTAAACCGTTGGACCTCATCGAGTATGACGAGATGAGGCTGAAGATCGTCGAGTAGAACGCGCTGGGCAGCACTACGAAGAATCCCGACAATCCGGTTACGACGTTTCCTGCTCACGGCATCGTTCGGCTGGTATTGATCGACCTCACTTCGCAACACGTCAGACAACACCAGAGTCACCCCATCCAGCTCGATCGGCTTCCTCCATTCCTCGGCAATCCTCTGCTGCAGCCCGGAACGAAGCTTGCGATTGAATTCCAGGCGCAGGACGCGAAACCGCGTGGAAGCCTTCCAGCGCTCTTCTCCGGCGCCGCATCGGAAATACTCGCGCCACTTCCCTTTCCGAATGTCCTGCCGGAGAACGCGGTGGGCCAAGAAGAGTAGCAGCTGCCGTTCCCACGCCAGTCCCGTGCCCTCAGATAGAGACGTGCCGGGTGTGAATGAATAGAGTTGGAGGTTGTCGGTGCTGCTGGCGCTCCACGCCAGTTGCGTAATCCGCCGCAACGACGGGGGCGCGTTGGGTGCCAGCTTCGTCCGGTTCTGGTCGGCAATCTCGGAATTCGAACAGAGATAGACCACGACCAACTCTCGGCCCCGTCGGCGCCGCATGAGCTCTTCGATCACCCCACGCGCAACAACGGTCTTGCCGAGCCCGACTTCATCAGCGAGAAGAAAGCGGCGTGATCCACCGGTGTTCGTCAAACGCGCGCAGATTGTCTCAACCGCGGCGCTCTGAAACTCTGCGAGCTTCACGTTAGACACTGGCGCTGTCCTCTTCGATCGATTCCCGGAACACCGCCCAGAACTCCCGGAACGTGCTCATGTTCGCAGCGTCGCCACACGCAGCCAAGACGGCCTCGACCTCGTGAATGCGGCTAGGATCCGCCGTGCACGCTTCAAGGATTCGCTCGATAGTCGCTTGCCTCAGCAGCGGCTCACTCCCCTGCCCACCCCCGGATTGCCGGTCGCCCGAGGAGCGCGATGTTCCGCCGGGCAGGCCGGCGAGGACGTCCAGGAGCAGGCTACGAGCATCGACTCCCTCGAGAAGACGGGCGTTCACAGCTTTGTCCCGGTCGTCTGCGTCCCTGGCGCCGAGGTTCAACTCGAACTGGACGACGAATGGCAGCTCGATGTCCTTGTGGTGTTCATTCGAGATGACGATGTAGGCAAAAGCCGCGACGTCCTCAAGCTCAATTCCCGCGAATACCGCGCCTGATCCGTAAACCAGACGGTAGTCCGCCCGTATCGACTGATCCCGCTGAAGGAGCGGAATAATCTCGGCGCACATGCCGGCAGGCCATGCGTGTGCTCCGGCTGAGGCCGGCGCGAGCAACCGCAATGTCTTCTTGGTTGAGTCGTACTCCCCGCGAATCTGGTCCGCGCGCAGAAGGCGCTTGAAGTTCTCCATGCGCTTGGTCATCTCCTGCTCGGGATCGGCGACGTCGGGCTGCCGCACGTACTTTTCGATCCATGGTTGCAGTTGGTCCTTGGCTGGCGAGACAAAGGCCTTTACAACCGCATCGATGCCGAGGCCTGGCCTTAGCGAAACCATCGCTTCACAGTTCACGTTCGAACCACAGCCCCAGCCAGGACCCGTGGCGTTGGCGGAGCCAATCAAGGTTTCGGACTCACCCTCGGTTTCCCACGCCAGCAGCTTGGCGTGAAGATCAAGCGATGGCACGTCCTCGTCGGCATCAGCCGAGACGACGAAGACCCGTGCCCCCTCCAAGCGGCCGTGAGCGTCGTCGGACAGTCGGTCAAGCTCGTCTTGCGTGCTGACGAGCGTCAGCTTGCCCGTCCGATCGCAGACCCGCTTGAGGAAATCCGCGCGAACGAACGGTGAAATCAGGAGGGCGCGCGACATTTTTCGCGGCAACCGATTGATTAGCGCACGGTCGCCCGGCCACTGCCAATCGAATCTCAAGGCGTCGGCCGCTTCCCGAGGCGCGGCGAACTCGACGCTCTTTAGTTCTTCAATCAACTTCCACAGGGCCTTGGGAAGATCGCGGGAGGCCGCGACTTTCCGGCAGAAGGCAGATACATCGGAGCCGAATCTCTGGGTGCTGGCTCGCCGCGTACCCTCGAACATTGCGCCAAGTTCCCAGCAACCAGAATCCGTCACGTTCCGGCTTGCCGTGAGCAAGCGATAGATGGGCTCGACGCTGTGACGCTCGGGGCGCGCCACTGGGTCAAAACGCAGCGCCCAGACCTTCGGATGGAACGCCCCGGCTTCCATTGTCTTCGGCCGGAGTATCCGGTCATAGAGTGCGAACAGCCTATTGGTCGTCGCTGGCGGGTGAAGGCTTCCCCCGTTGACGTAGACCCTCAGGCGAGACCGCAGCCGCGCCACCGTCGTCAATACTGCCGGAGCATCGTTCAGGGGCTCCTCCACGTCTGCCCCAACAAAGGCGAGGAGCACCGCAGTGAACACATCAAAGCCGAGGCTATACGTTGTGCCAATGCAAGCACCCAGCACATATCCAGGTGGCGGGCGTAGCGCATCGGTGAAGGCGCTTCGCTGGCGCGTCGCATCGAGAACGCTCATTGGCCATGCTCCATGCCGTCGAGGATTTCCGATACAAACCGGGAGCCGACGCCGTGTCGATAGTCAAACTGGTAGACAGCTTCGCGCACCCGATCTGGCTTCCATTGCATCAGGTGCTTCTCATGCTTGAGCCGCGACTTGGCCGGTTTGACTCGCCGCTCTCGCTCTCGTATCAAGTCTCTTGCCTTCTCGTCGCTTAAGAGAGCGCCCGCCGTCGACGCAGCGACACAGCGCGCAAGCCAGCCATCGATGAACCACCGATCGCCTCGATTGCCGGGGCGCAACGCGGATGCCACCGTTGGCACGGTTACAAACTCGCTCGTGCACCATTTCTTCAGAGGGTCTTTGGCTTCAGCCCACCATTGCTCGAAGACCGGTTGCACCACATTCGTCGCCTTCTGGATCCCCAGCTTGTCGAGCTTTTCGATCAAGAGAGCGTAGTACTGGAGCGTTGCGCCGCGAACAAGGAGGCTCATGTTTCTCGCGTGTCCAAGCCAGACCGCGAGTTCCGGCGGGGGCTTCGGGCAATCCCACGGCCACTGAATGCCAACGAGGCGGTGCGCGAGCATGTGCGACAACAATGAATTGGGGAACATCGTCGTGAACCGCTTGCGCAGGTCGAGAGCTTCCGCCTTCGTGAGCTTGAACGTTTCCCCTGGCTTCACCTGCCCTTCTGAATCCAGGAACTTTGCCGGCGGAAGATCAGCCGCCCAATACTGCACCCCCTCGGGCCCTTGCGGGGTCTTGTCGTCGTCCCGATAGCCTCGACGATTGCGCCGGATGTCGTCGAACTGGTCCTGATACGCGTTTTCAGAGAGGCTGGATGTGAACATTCCAAGCTTGCGCAGTCCGCTCCAGTAGATAAGTGAAGGGAACTGCCTCAGGTCAATCTCGGCTTCCCGACCAATGACACCGACTGTTTCCTTGTCGGCGAGAACGTTCCTCAATTCATCCTGTCGCTGCCGAGCCAGTTGAGCCACTTGGCTGGAACGAACGCCTTCATGTTCGAGCAACCTGTAGATTCCAGCGACGAAGTAGAAATACCGAGCTGAGCGCATCAGCGTCGTGGTTGCAGGATGCAAAAGGTCAGAAAAGCGCTCCTGAAGAGCGAGAAAGCCGAGCTCGTCGATAACGCCTTCTTCTTGAAGCGATCGAATAAAATCGCGCGCTCGCGAAAGATCGTCAGCGCGAAAGTCGAGCCAAGTGACTGCATCGTGTTTCATGTCAGACCGCACAAGCCTCGTTCTTGCCGCAGCCGGCAAACGAGACCTAGCTCTTGCAATTTGCTTCGGCTGTAGGTCATGGCATGCGCGTCGTTATCTGAATCGCTCCGGCAGCCACCGGCAAGATGATCCACGACTCAATGACGGAACGGTCGGTAGCGCGAGCCAATGCGTCGGCGTAAATGGACAACTGCCCACCATGCTCGACGGCAACCTGATCCCACCTGTCCTTCGGGGCCGGGTTCGCCTTGTGGTCGAGAAGCACCCAACCGTCCTTCGTCTCCAGCAGCAAGTCGATACGTCCGTGCATGACTTGCCCGTTGGGGAGAATCGACTCGATGGGAATCTCCGCATGGCGTCGACAATCCGGCCAGCGGGAGGAAATCCACTGTTCCAATACACCGATCTGCCGCACGAGCCCGGCAGGATCAATCGCGCCCTTCATCCCAAAACCATCGAGGATGCGCGCCACCCGAGCCTCATCCAGCGGCACGCTCGGATCAGTGAACGCGGTCGCGATACAGGCGTGGATGGCGTTGCCGAGTGCGTTCATGTCGGTTCCCGCTTTCAGGGCGATCCGATTCCCGAGCGACGCGGTATCCGTGACCTTGCATGGTCGGACGACGGCGGTCGAAGCGATTAAGGTTGCAGGCAGGCGTTCCGTACGCGAGTCGGGAACGGGGAACCAACGAAGCGACGAATCCGGCTCGGCCGTCGCCGACAGCGCCGCGGTTGCCTGGAGGCTCTGGAAGTCGCACGAAACTTTCGAACCATCCGGCAGGGAAATCGAGTCGCCCGAAACGTCCGGCGCGAGCCAGGGGGCATTCAGAGACCCCAGCCATTCGCAGGCGCCCTTCTTCGCGGGAAACGCCAATACGAGAAAGTCGCGCGCCCGCGTCATACTCACGTACAGGAGGCGCTTGGCCTCGTCGATCGCCTCCGCGCGCAAGCGAACGCCTTCCGGCGACTGCGCGATAACGTCGGCGATGTCGACTTTCTTCTGCGCGCCGAACGGCCACGGCCAATAGCGGACCCAGCGATCTTTGAGCGGCGCGGCGACGTCGAGGCTCGCATCGGACCGGGCGCCCACCGACCAGAGCCTGTCCTGAATGTCCTTCTCCAGATCCAGCAGAATGACGATGGGCCATTCGAGTCCCTTGGCCGCATGGTGCGTCATGACCTTGACCGCATCGACGGGCGGCTCGGCGAGCATGTCGAGTTCCCCCTCCGCCTGCTCCCCAAGCCAGAGAATGAGCCCGGAAACAGTCGCCGGCTCGCGCCGCGCGAGACATGCCTTCTCGTAGGTTCCTGCGAGGCCCAGCACCGCTTGCAGGTTGGCAAGTCGCACGCGGGCGACCAGTTCGTTGCGCCGCCAGCGAAGCACGCGCCCGGCGAGGTCGCATTGGGCGATGACGAGTTCCATCGCCGCGTACGGCGAGAGAAGCGGCGCCTGCTCGCGCAGCTTCGCGATCCGCGAAAGCAGCGGGTGACCGTCCTCGGCGCCGTCCCGCCACTGGGCGCTGTCGCCCCCGCCTTCGAGGTAGCGCAGGCGATCCGCCAGCCAGGACTCGGGCTCCTCGCAGTCCGCGAGAGATACGATCTCCGCGCTCGCCAACGTATCCCGGGGGTCGTTCAGTCGTCGCAAGCACGCAACCGCCAGCACCGCCTCTGGTGTGGAGAGCAACCCGGACTGTTGCGTGGCCCAGGGGACGGAACCGAAGCGAAGGGCCTCTGCCACCGTCTGTACGCCCGCATTGGTCTTGGAGAGGACCGCGATGTCGCCAAAATGCGCAGGCCGAGGACTTCCGGTTGATGGATCGACGACGCGGTAGCCGGAGGCGATCAGGGCCTTGATGCCTTCGGCGAGTGCTGCGGCTCGCTCCTGCACGTTCTTGCCGTTAAGGACCCAGTTGGCGAAGGCCGCGTCCGGGACGAGCTCCTTGCGAACGGGCGCGAGTTCCACCTCTGCGCGCGACAGCCCGGGCGCAAAGACATCGGCGAAGGAGCCATTGACCAGACGAACCAGGTTCGGTCGAGACCGGCGCGATTGGCCAAGGACCTCCTTGGATCCGCCCAGATTCGGAAGTTCGCCGAGCACAGCCTTCATCAATTCGGCGTCGCTGCCCCGGAATCCGTAGATGGCCTGTTTCACGTCGCCGACCCAGACCGTCTCGCGGGCAATGCGCGACAGGCGCACGAAGAGTTCGAGCTGGATGGGGCTGGTGTCCTGGAACTCATCCACCAAGAGCAGATCGAGCTCCTCCGACAACGCCTCGACGACTGCGGGCTTTTCCAGCAGGCCGAGAAAAAGGTGCTCCTGGTCCACGAAGTCGATGACGCCCAGCTCGCGTTTTCTCTGTGCGTAGGCATCGAGCGCCTTTGCGGCGAGAGTGAAAATCGCCGCGAGATACCGCTCGATGTCTTGCCGCAGCCGCGGGTGCGTAGCGAAACGGCTCGCGGTGTCCGTCACAGGCTGCGCGACGGTCTTGAGACCCGCCTCCGGTGCGCCCTTGGAGAGCTTGACCCAGTCGGCCCACGCCGCGGTGCCGCCGCGAACCAGGCGCAATGTCTCGCGCGCCAGCCCGATGTAATCGGCCGTGTTCTTCTTGCCGGTGGCGCGCTTTTCGAGCTCCGGGACGGCGGCTTCGATCGCGCCGACGAGGGACGCGTCGAGGTCATCCGCCGCCGGGGCGGGAAAGTGCGTAAGCAAATCCCTCGCGTTGCGCTCGCCGAACGCGGCAAGGCGCGCGTGCGCAATATCGTTCGCCCGCGCCTGGTCGATCAGCGACTTGAGCGCATCTTCCCAACTCTCGATGCCCAATCGCCGAGCCAATTCGACGATGTCCTGCACCGTGGCACTATCGGAGACCGCATCGATCGCCTCTCGCACGAGCGCGCCAGACTGCGCTTCCTCCAGCACGCGTTGCTCGGGGGCGAGACCCGCCTCGAACGCAAAACGCTCGAGAAATCCCCCGCAGACGCCGTTCACCGTGCCGATGCGTGCCTGCCCCATCGAATTGGCCAGCGCGAACTCGCCTTTCTCAAGGAGCGCCGTTCGGACCCGCTCGCGAAGCTCCGTGGCCGCCTTGCGGGTGAAAGTCGTCGCAATCACCCCGCCGGGTGTTGCCTGCCCTGAGCTGAGTTTCTCGTGGAGGATCTGCGTGAGGCGGTAGGTCTTGCCGCTCCCCGCACCCGCGCTAACGAACCTGAGTGTGCCGGCCATAGGTCAGTCCTCCCAGCCGGCAAGCCAGCGATAATCGTTGTAGGACTCCGGCAACGATTCCGGTTCGAGTGCATCGGGTGGTCCCACAGATTCCGGGGTGGGTTCGATGCCGTCGGCGGCAACCTCGATCATTCCCGCGTCGATCTGGGACCGGCGCCATTTCCAAGCGGCGACGAACTGCTCCCAAAGCAGCGAGGTGGATCCCGTACCGCGAGACTGAACCTGTCGCGCCTGCGGAAAGAACGCGGTGTCCGGCGCGAGGAGACGAGACGCTTCGAGGATGAAGTAGGAAACCTGCGGCCACGCTCCGGTTTCCTGCCGCAGCATCTCCGCATAAACGGACAGTTGCAGGTGGCGATTCTTCGCGAGCCGGTCCTGGTAGTAAGTCGCACCTGACCATTTCATGTCGACGATGGCCCGCTGGCCGGCTTTGTTGCGAACGACAAGATCCGCATTACCGTCGAGATCGCCGCCAGGAAACTTGCCGGCAAGATCGCGCTCCGCCTCGACCGCGTCAATGCCAGCCGCGCCGAACTGCCGCTGGATTTCTCCGATCGCACGCTCCAGGGCGGAGCGCAGCCGCTCGTAATCCGATCGCCGCCCCGGCATCAACAGAACCGCACCCTCCTCCGCCACGACCACTGCGAACTCGCGCGAGTACCAGGCCCTCAATGCGTCGCCACGAAGGGCTTGAGCACCCTCGGTGCGAAAGAACCGATCGATCAGCCGGTGGGCGAGATTGCCGTAGAGCAGGTTCTCGTCGGCCACCGACAGAAGGTTGGAGGGGTTGAGCCGGGCCGTGTACCTCAGGACCCACTGGTAGGGAGCATTCAAAAATACGTTGAGGCTGGAATAGGATTCGTGGGCGCGAAACGGAATCTTCGCTTCGGGGGGCAGGTTCCACCACCGCCTGCGTCTCGGCAGAGGCGCATGTGCAATTGCCGGGAGGTCATCGCCGGCACGACCCGTCACTAGATCCTCCAAAGGCTCCGGCTGCACGCCCTCGACAAACCACTGGATTTCCTGCCACAGCGGGTGCATCTCCTCGCCCGGCGGGGGAAGGACGAGCACGAGCTGCTTGCGCGCGTTCAGGATCGGCCTAAGCCAATCCTCGCCTCGCCGCGCCAGTACCTCGCCGAGCGGCGGAAGTTCTGCGCCTGCCCTTGCGAGCGATGCCATCTCGCTCCTGCTCCAAGGATAATGACCGGGCAGCGACGGCGCTCCCATCTGCCACCAGATCACCCGATCGAAGGGCTCGACCAACGCGCCGGGGTCGGACGCCGAAGGCACACATCCGACTTGGGCATGCATCGCGAAGTTGGGCGCACCTTGCGCCGTGCACTGGGAAACCAGCGCATCGAGTTCCGCCGGAGTGATCGAGGATTCCCCCTGTGAAGCCAACGCTTCGAGTGTCGCCGTCACCGCGCTGGCCTGTGCAAAGCCCGTCGCGGCCGCTGCGCTGCGAATGGTGTCCTGATCTGAAAGTCTGGCGCCGAAGTAGTCGCGGACCCTGCGGGTTCTTTCGAGTAGCGCCGCGACGGGTGCCCCCTGCGCGGGGCTGTACCGCGGGTGCTCGACCCAGAATGCCACAGCCTGGCGAAGATCGGCGGCCCGCTCCGGATAGCGACCCGCGATATCTTCGATTGCTTCGCGCCAGCGCGGGCCACCGATGCCGGGATGCTGCGCGATCACCTCGGCCAGTCGCCCGCGG
This sequence comes from uncultured Bordetella sp., assembly GCA_964402495.1. Classification (GTDB taxonomy): domain Bacteria; phylum Pseudomonadota; class Gammaproteobacteria; order Burkholderiales; family JACQAP01; genus JACQAP01. Next base: position 8,757 of record CAYODB010000030.1, on the reverse strand, counting down.
GCATAGCCGGGCACCGGCCCGATCGGATGAGAGAGAAACTGAAGGAGCGCATAGACATCGAGCGGCTCCCAGATCGTGGCTAGCGCAAGCGGCAGGACCTGAAGCGCGGGCACCAAGGGACTCGCATCCTGGAAACCCTGCCGAGCGACATCGACGGCATCGAGCGTCGCGTCGAGCAGCGAGCGGCTCTGCTCGGCGACGATCGCAACTCCCTCCTGCGGCGACGTAAAACCGTGCGCGACCCAGCGCGCGGCGACCAGACCCGTTTCCGCGCGCACGACGCGGAGGCTGCCGTCGTCGGACCAGGCGATTTTCCCGTCGGGCTTCTTACCGTCATGCGCGAACTTGAGCGCGATCTGGAGCTTTCCCAACACGGTACTCGCATCTGCCGACGGACCGTACGCTCTGACCAATCGTACCGGCAGCTTCGCCAGCAGTTCCCGCCAGCGCTTCGGAAACGCCTCGATCGCGTCGACCAACTCGACGCCCTCGATCTTGGATTGTTGCTTGGAGAGGGACTCGGCGACGTGTGCCAGACGCTCGCCGACCGACGGGAACAGAAGCTTTCGGGCGAAGGTTTCCAACGCAGCCATGTCGGAGATCCGGAGCCCCGCCCCGGATGGCAACTCGCCGTTCCAGCCGTGCAAATACCAAGTGTCCCGCCACGACAGGAGCGACGCGGATGTTCCGATCGGATCGATCCCGAAGGAAGCGTGGTAGAAACGATCCGGCGTGTCGCTGTGCTTGAGACATTCGCGGTACTGCGTTACTCGCTGCGCATGCACGCATTCGGCACGCAACAAGCCGAGCCGCGTCTCAAGCAGGTTCAGCAACCCCAACGGACCAAGCACCGGCGATCCCAGTCGATTCGTGGGACGCCAGCCCTCTTCACCATCTAATAGAAGTCCGAAAGTTATCTGCATTTTTTCGTCCGACCACATACCCCCGTTCCTTCGCCCTCCGGCGCGGTGCCCGGGTTCAGCAGGATTTTCAAGATGGCAGTCCTTCTTGTTCTACCGTGAATCCGGCGGCCGCAATCGCTTCTCCAAGGACAACCCAACCGGCTGCGTTCGCGAAATGTCGGATTCGGTCCAATGTGTGGGGCGTGGCCTTGCGACGTAAATCTGGCGGAACGTCTTCAGGGTGCATTGACCATGGTTGAATCGTGTGGCCAACTGTGCGTGCATCCTGAGCGAGCGTGGCTGCTATTCGAAACCCGCCTTCATCAATGTCGCCCCAGTGATAGACCGGAATGTCCGCTGGCAAGTCAGCCAGGATGCGCATGTACATGGATCGCCATGCGGGCGACGGCATGCCCGCCGTGTAGAGCAACAGCAAGTCTTCATTCCACCGCCGTCGTGCTTCACTGTGGAAGGTCGTCAGGTTTTCTATGGTGAGCACCATTTTCGGGACGCTCGCCAAGCGCCTCACAGTACCTGCGGGTAGTCCCATATAGGGTGTGTCCAACCGCGCAGTAACGCCTTCGCGTTCAGCGACAACATTTCCGGAAAGCAGCACCGGATGTTCTTCGCGGAAAAGCCCGAGCTCCTGCCAAACGGATGGAGCATCCCGTAATTCTCCCGCAATGGAATTGGCAAGGAGAATATCCAACGGAACCGTCAGTCTCTCGATGCGTTTGCTGTCGTTGAAAAGCCTCGCGCTTGCTTCGCGGATGGGCAGGGACAACGGCTGATTTACCGAAAAGGTCTTACAGAACTCGATCGTTCTGGCCGCGTCGAGCCAGTCCTCGACGCTTTCCGGGCCAAGTCCTCGCGTTTTCCGCAGCTCAGACCACCGCTGTATGACCTCGCCGACAACCGGGAAGGTTGCTTCCATCGGCGCCAGCCGCTTATGCGCCTCAGCGACTTTGTCCTGCGTGAGAGTCAACCCGAGGAACTTACCGAGTCGCCTAGCGTCTGTGAGATTGATCCTCTCGATAAATCCGCTACCGGCAGCACCGCCGTCCCAGATCACGTCCACGGCCCCCTCCGCGCGCGCGGCTATCACCGTCGATTCAAATGACTCCTTGCGCTGTAGGGAGGCAAGACGTCTGTACTCGTCAAGATCGCCCTTCGTCAATGATGCGGCACGCGAACGCCGACCCGCCGCGAGTTTCTCGCCGGACGAAAGCAGTCGCTCAAGACAAGATCGGGCCAGGGCATCCATGCCTAAGCACCTGCCCCCTGCAGCAGCACGTCACCACGGCCGGATCGCATCGCGGAGATTTCCTGCTCGACAAGGGCGGGATTGAACTCCGGAAGGTCCTCTCTGAACTGATCCCGAACCTGCTGCGACACGTCATGGCCCTCCAGAAAGACCGCGTTGTTGTCCGCGTCTCGGAGGATGTCGTAATAGCGGTGGAGAAATGCCGTCAGGGTTCCCAAGTTCTCGCCCGGGCTGGCCATGAAGACTTGTAGCCCCAATTCTTCAAGATAGCGCATGGTGGCGATGATGTTGGTCATGTCCATCTTGTTGAAAGCTTCATCCAGCAACATGAGGCGAAGACCGTCCTTCTTGCCCCGGTCCAGACGATAGGCAGAAGCCAGCGCCGCCCCCGCGATCACATAAAGCGGTGCGCGATGCTCTCCGCCCGATCCCGGCCCCAGACGTTTGCTCAGATGGCCCACTACCTTGGCGCCCTTGGTAACCGGATCCTCTCGAAGAATCTCGATGTCGAATTCGAAGAACTCCCGGTAATCATCCAGTGGGCTGCGCATACCAGCCGCCCCTGGTGCGATCCTGTCCTCGATGAGCTGCCGAAAGGCTTCGGGAACCTCACCCGCCCCACCCAGGAGATCGACCGCGGGTCCATACGATGCGACGTCCTTGACGAACTTCAATAGTGAATCGAGCTGTGGACGAACCAATCTGCGAAAGCGATAACGCTCCCCATTCGAAAACGCCGGGCAAGTCCTCAAAACGGCGTTGAGGCGTTCCATCGTTTCTTCGAGCCAATCGAGGTTGTTGCTCAAGGCAATCGCAACGTCATTCCGAAAGGTCTCCTGAGACGTTCGATATGCCGCGTCCATGTCTGCCCGATGATTCGCGAGTTCAGTTCGATCGAGCCGGTGAAGGAGATCCGCCAGCCACCGACCAGCACTTCTCCAATCGGACGTGGCCTCGACCGGCGCCTGCTCCCGGTAATTCGCGAGGAATGTCCCGAACTCCCCCATGCCTTTCGCCGTCGCAGCATTCATTCTCCTCGTGGCGTTCTCGCTCTGAGCAATGCAGTGTTCGGCCATTTCGGCATGCCGCTCACCAAATCTCTCAAGCAGCGGATCCCACTGACGCATCCAGAAGTCATGGTCATATTCAGAACTGGCGCGCGCTTCGGTGGCTTCGCTTCCGGATCGATCAAGCTTCAATTGAGCGTCGGACTCCAATCGCTCCCTCGTGGTCATCTCGGTGTTGGCCGCTCCGATCTCACGGTGCATCTGGGTGATTTTCGGCCCCAGGGACTGGGCGCGCTCGAACCAATTCCGCTCGTGTTCGCCCAACCCAACATATTCGGGGTCCGCCATGCCCTGCAGCTGCTGGGCCTTTGCATCCGCCTCATCGATCGCCCTTCGCGAGTCCGTCAGCAACCCCAGCAGATGCTTGATGACGATGTCCTCGCTGGCGATCTGCCGCAACACGGATAGCAACTGCTTCAACGAAGCACGCTCACGGTCTAGTCGTGCCAGCTCGGCTTTGTGTCCCTCGATTTCGCGATGGAGTGCGTCTCGCTGTCCAGAACCGCCGGCGCCAATCCGGAATGCTTCCGGCCGCACGAGTCGAAGTCGTTCGATTTCCCCTGCCGAAACGAGCATGCCGTCTTGTGTCAGGGTGCGCCTTCCGTGCGAAAGCGCCTCACTGTCAGTCGCTGCTCGTCGCAAATCCCCGAACTGTCGCCGCAGGTACGCCGTCGCTGCAGGATGATCCCCAGTAATCAACTCGGCAACTGAATCCGTTTCAGCTACCTTGCCGACCGGTTGCCGGCTCTCCATCGCGATCTTTGCCCCGTAGACCGCACGGGGACCGGTAAGCCCCCGGTATGTCTGGAACGCTTCGAGCTCCTCATGCTCGGGCACCAGCAACGCGTCAACGTGACGTCCAAGGTATGCTTCGATCGCAGGTTGCCAGGCAGCGTCCAAAATACGGACAAGATCGCAAACCGGGACGGGATTCAGGCCGCGGTCGCGCAGTTCTGTCAGCAATCGCTGTACTGCCGGATCCAAAGGCGCACGGCCCTCGCGGACACGAGCCATTGCCGACTCGGCATCCTTCAATGCGCTGGTTACCTCTGAGTGACGCCGCTCAATGGCGCTGCCTTGTTTGAATAGCTCGGATACCGCCGTTGCGGCGACTTCAAGGGGCCGCTTGAGGTTTGACTGAATGTCGCCGGCAGTGATGTCGTCTAGCCTCGCCATGAGCGACTCGACGGACTGCGCAGCGGACGTAAGTTCGGTTGAATGCGGCTCCAGCAACGGCGAGCCTGCCGCGTCAGCCAGAGTTCGCCGAATCAGGCTCATCGTGGCGCGCAGTTCCCTACCTTTGTCCTGGCCCGCCTGGCGCGCTGACTGAATTTCGGTTTGCAACGCCCCGTAGTCCTTGTGGGCCACATGCGCTTCGCGAGCTCGTCTGAATTTCGTCGCTTCCGCATTCGCATGCGCAAGCTCCAATTCGAGAACATGCAGCTCGGCATTTTTCCTGGCCAGATTCTCCTGAGCACTGATCCTGGACGCCTGTGCGTTCTCGCATGCCTCGCGATTTTCCTCCACAGTCGCCATCTTCGCGATGGTGGTCCAAGTTTGCGAGCGGCGAGCTTCGGTTTCCGCTTTCTCGAACTCGGCCTCGACCCGGCGGCCATCGGAAATCTTCGCTTCGATTTGCGCAACAAGCTCAGCCAGCCTTCGGAACGAATCCGTCACCTCGCGGAATTTCTTGATGTTCGTGGGGCGCGCCTCAAGTACGTCATTTCGAACAATCTGATCGACGGACTTGTCGAACCTCATGCGTAGAGCGAAACGAAAGGCTCGAACAAAGGCTTCGGTGTGCGGAGTGCTATCGGTACCCCGTAGCGCCAGGAGCGCTGCCTGTATGTAGCGCTGCGAGTCGTTGAACAGTGGATCTTCCCCCGAAACGCGAGCACGTTCGATCAGTTGATGTCGAAAGGTGCTCCATTCACGAGGCCTCTCGACTCCATCGACCGTTTCGAGATGGTCGCCCATGGAGAGTTCGATCTTGGGGAGTATGTAGCGGCCAAGGACGTCATGCCCCTCTCTGTCAGCGGAGGCCTGCAGGCACACTCCCATGGACAGGGGCTCGTTCGTGCGGGAATCCCGCCACACCAGTGTGATGTACGTGGTCGCGTGTTCCCTTACCCGATGCTCATGGCTTTCCCCGTACTGTCCCAGGCAATACGCCCGAAGGGAACGAGTGGTCGCCTGCTCGTCGGCTTGTGCATTCAGTGCAACAAGTCTGCTGTTAGCTCCAAGCATCGCGATCTGCACCGCATCCAGCAACGAACTTTTTCCGCTTCCGTTCGGACCAAAAATGCCGGTGATATCCTCAAGCTGAATGTCTTGGCTTTCGAAGAGGAAAAACTGGACGACTCGAATGTGTTCGAGGTATTTCACGTGGTCCTCCCGTCTTCGCTCCCGAATTGCTCATCATCAGGCTCAGGTTCTCCAGAATCGGTGGGTGCAGAGGACACGGCCCGCCACTCTGCCAGGCGTTGCAGTGCCGTCTCCCCCAGAACATCGACGATCGCGGGACGAATAAGCACAGCGTATGGCTGGGTCGAAGCCGGCTCACCGATGGCGTCTGGAACATGATCATCCGTTCGCTTTGCGATACCCCAGCGCTTCATGATCCTCAACAGCGCTTCGAGCTCCCCCTTCGCGGGCAACTCCCGGCCGGTCATCAGCCGATACTTTTCGTCCAACTCCACCAGGTCGCAGACAACCTCGCTGTCGTCGGTGAATTGACCGATCCGGGCGGATTCGTCGTAGATCGCCCGCAGCACAAGCGCCAGGAGGGTTTGTGCTGCGGAGGCGGTACCGGCCTTGGGATGCCGCGGCAATGCATACACATACCGCTTCTGCCGATTCACCTCTACCGTGACGCCCAGAGGCTCTAACGCACGTTTGAATTCCCGCTCATAGCGCTCGACCATCCAGTAGGCAGTTTTGCTGTGGCGATCGGCGTAATACAGGACCTGTTCGGTAACCAGGCGATAAGCGGTTGCTTCCAGCTCCTGCGGGGTGTGCTGCCCCGTGGATCGCTCGGCAATGTCGTCCCAAAACTGACTCATCGGCGCGGCTCCTTCGCTCCAGCGGCTGCGGGCTGACGCAATTCCACGACAAAGGGTCTGCCTGAAATCCAGGCGCTAGCCGCCTCCTGCTCTTCCCGCATGTCAACCCGAAATCCCCTGGCAAGAGTCAATGCCGAAAGGTATAGGCGTCGGCTGTTCGCATTCATGGCCAGACCTACCGTAGCCAGGGCCTGAAAGCAGCGAACATCCGTCAACGACTGAGGGCTCAGGTTTTCGCTCGTGATCCGCGCCTCACCGTTCAATTGCCTAAGGACATAGGCGGTCAGCTTCGGCGGAGTGACTGATCGAACGTCTCTGGCACGAAGCATGATCCGTGAGCGAGCCAACTGGGCCTCGGAGGGAATATGCCGTCGCAAACTGGAGGGAACCGAAGGTTCCTTGGCTTTGCGGGGTTCGGCAAGGTGCTCGCCGCTCACCATGTCCCCGGGAGGAAACGGATCGCCGAGAATCGGCGTCCTGTTTTCCTTTGCGGACGCAATGGCTCTGCCGACGAGATGATCGACGGGACGAAGGGAGCGCAATCGATAATCGAGAAATGCAAGCGCACGCCGGTTGGCCCGTCGAATCTCCTCGTCGAGGCGATCGAGAAATTCATCGATGCGTCGCAAATCGAAAAGTCGCTGAATATCCTTTTCGAAAAGATGTTCCGCGCGCGCTCGATTCCCCGGGCATCGCTTCGCTTCGTACCAAGCAATCAACCTGGCACGGTGGTCGTCCGACGCGTGCAACTCTTCGACGATCCGCAGAATCTGCGGTCTGCGCGACAGTGGATGTTCCCGTGTGCGCAGTTCCCGATAATCGCCGATGAAAACCTTCTCGATGTAGTCACCGAAGAATTTCTGAACGTACTGCGCCGTCGTCACGTCCTCGCCCAGAGACTCCATGATGTCCCGGATGTTTGTACCGGTGTTTCTAACGTGCTCAAGGAGATTACGCGCCTGCTCCGCGGTTTCGGCGAGGGTGTCACCGTCCGCTCGACCTTCCATGACCTGCTGAATGTTCAATTCGATGGATCGGATCTTCCCCGAAACGAATACCGGTCCGGTTTCGGCAAAGGAGACAAGGAGCGTGAGGAATTGACTCACGGTCGGCCGCATCGCGAGTTTTTTCTCAACGCCGTGGCGCTCCAATCGCATCCAGCCGCTTTCGAGGAGACGGTTGAAAACCGCATTGGCCCGAATGGCAAGCGGCGTGTCTGGCGTAGTGCCGTCCTCGTTCTCCCACGAGTCTTGTGTGACCAGTTCGTCTTCGATGTCCTGCATGACATCGCGGAGTGCTAGTCCATGGCTGGGCGGTAGCGGTGCATCCGGCCCGAATCGCTTTGCATGGAGTCGACAAAGCAGCGCCCAATATCGATGGCGATTCGGCGACGCCAACGGCGCAAACAGCCGATCCGGTAGCCGTTCGAACAGCATCCTGGCTGCGGAGCGGTTGCCGGCACCAAGTTGCACGAGACTCAACTCGGAAACAGCCATGGTCGAACCTCCTCAATGTTGGCCACGGCCAACTGGTAATCCGGCGGCTGCTGGGATTTTGTATCGATGGCCGCCCTCACGTCCTGGATGAAGTAGCCGATCAAAGCTCCCCGGCAGGTATCAACCCGGGCTGCGGTGTTATTGAAGTACTCGAAACGAATTAAAGATTCCTGGTCCGGCGTCAGATCAGGATGAGCGACGAGGCGCACACGCACCTTTGCCATCCACGCTGCATCGTCCTGGTCAACACGTTCAGACGGCGAGTCCAGAAGGGTGGCGTTTTCAATTCGGCCGAGCGCATAGTCTCGAAAGTCCTGATTGGTCGAGCAGAAGGCGCGTGCATGCCAGCGGCGCCCTGCCCTGATCAAGCTATGGGGAGAGATAACCCGCTGGTGAGGGGTTGGCTCCCGCATTGAGCGATAGGTGATCTGAAGCGTGCGACGAGCACGGATCGCCTCGGACATGAGCGCAAAGATTCTCGGAGAGGGAACAGAAAGCTCGGGGAAAGCTGCCCAGATGGTGCGGCTGGGGGACGATTCGGTGATTGCGTGAGGCACGCCAACCAGCGCGAGGTACTGGGAAAGCGAAAGCGCGTCGCTTTGCTTGCGAAGGTCCGCGTTTGGACCTGTGCGATAGGCTTCCAAGGACGCGTGATAGCTCCGCGTCTTGCTGTTCCATTCTGTCCAGTCCGGGTGTTTTTCCCGAAATTCCCGAATCCACTCGCTGGCTCGAACACTGCTGAGGCCAAACAGTTCCCGGAGGCGCGCATTGTTCAGCCGCCCTTCCCAAAGCAGGATGGACGCCAGTAGCGTCAGTCGTTGTTGCTGTATGTCACCTCGAACGATCATACGAAGAACCATAACTTACGAATAAGCATATATTACGATAAGTCGTAATATGTGTGCAAGCGTCTTTGCTCCTATCCGATCGATCTCAGACTCCAGAGCCTGAAGTTGCCAAAGTGTC
>CAYODB010000029.1:16280-25624 GCA_964402495.1 uncultured Bordetella sp. | reverse complement strand
GCGGAAGTCGAGGCCACGCTCTACAAGCACCCCGACGTCAAGGAAGTCACGATCATTTCGGCGCCGGATTCACGTCGCGGGGAAACGGTCAAGGCCGTGGTCGTCGTCAAGGACGATCTCAAGGGACAGGTCAGCGCCGACGACATCATCGAATGGTCGCGCGGCCACATGGCGGCGTACAAGGTGCCGCGCCTGGTCGAGTTCGTCGACGCCCTGCCCCGCTCCGGCACCGGCAAGATCCAGTGGCGGGCATTGCAGGAAAAGGAATGGGAAGGTTCAGCTAAATCCTGAACCACGGAGGACACGGAGGGCACGGAGAAAAGCGGGAACTATTTGGCATTCCCCTAAGGTTCCCGTGTCCCCGCATCGGGATGCCGAGAGTTAAGTCCAACAATTGCCACTTTTCGCAGATCGATTCCATATGGCTGTAATTCCGAACAAAGCATCTCTTGCTGAGCGATTAAAATCTGACAACCTCAGCGAAGTCGACAAGCGAGGGCTCATAGAAATCATCAACAACCTTGACGAAAGCCAACTTAGAGAAGCTGGAATCGATGAGGCCGAAAAGAGATCTCTGCTCCGTAAATTAAGGCCCACCCCAGCGGAGTGGCAAAAGGATCTGAAGAATGCATATATCGAACTAAAGAATGCGGCACTAGACGCGAAAAGACGGAAAGGATTCCTAGGGCCCAGCGATTCAAGTATTTACAGTACGCCATACCGCTTCTCACACGAGTCGCTTGTAACGAGCGCAAAAACTCATCGACCGAAGAAAACAGGAACGCGCGTAACCGACTTTTCTGACTGGGTTTATTCGCTCTATCACGCGAACAAGAACGAAGAGCGCATGGCTCACGGCAAGCGCATCGAGCAAGAACGTATTCGACAAGTCATACCGGCACCCGCCAATGATTCCTGGGAGTTGCGCTACGAAGGTATTCGAACTACTGGCATATCAAAAGTCATATCGACGTTAACAGTGAATGGCCAGCCTCTAAAGGGGAAGCCTGACTTCGTTTTTCGCGAGAAATCATCGGGCGCCATCGTAATTGTAGAAATCAAGGCGAGCGACAAAGAAATCCCATCGGACGGGTGGCCAAACCTGAAGGCGCAACTTTGGGCTTACGCTCACATTGATGAATGGCTTAATGCTCCGACAGTTCTACTTGTCGGCGAAATATGGTGGTACAGCAAAATAGGAAAGATTTCTTTAAGGGGACGACGTCGATGGGAGCACAACGACGAAGAATTCAATAAACGCAATTTGGAGTTGTTTAACCTATCGAGACACCGCTCGCGAGCCTATCGATTATTCCCCATAACCCAACTACACAGCGATAACACATACTGAGGTCCGTGATTTCGTCTTCCTTCACATCGCCTTGCAATCTCGGATCCTGCTACTTGCCTTTGATTTCTTCCGTGTTCTCCGTGGTTCCACTTTATTAAACTACGGCTTTCGGAGCTGGCTCTCATCTATCAGCCTGCAGGCAAGGGTGATCGATGTTTTTATCGGGCCGGGATTGCCGATGTAATGCTTCAGCGCCTCTTCGGCGCGCTTTTTCAGATCTTTCGATTTCAACAGTCCTTCCTCGGCAAGAGACTTGATGTCCTCCTGGTCATGCTCCGCGAACCGGGCGAGCTTGGAAACAGCGAGATCAACCGGCGACAGCAGCCTGACTTCGACAACTGCCGGATCGACGCCGTCGAGTTTCAACGGTAACGAATCCCTGTACGCTTCTTCATGTAGAAGCCCGAAGGTGTCGTTGTACTGCCGGTCGAAGTAAAGCAGGCGGGCTTTGCCGTCGGCATCGCGATAAGCGACTTCAAGATCCTCCGGCAGCAGCATCCGGTGCGAAAACGTGGCATCGACATCGTCGGTCATTCGCTTTGCCGTATAAAAATGCGCGGCCGCACCGCCGGCAACAAACATCCGGACGGGCAGCGACAGTTTTCTGTTCCCTGATTCCCGGACCGATGCTTCGATGCGACCGACCATCACCTCGAACGCCTCGAGGAAGTTCGCTCCGACCGATGGATTAGGCAGCCTTGGCACGCCACTTCTCCAGCATCGGAAGGAAACGCGATGGACGAACCGGTGACTGCACAAGCCATGCGGAAAAAACTTCCGGCGCGGTAATCCCCGGATGAAGACTCTCTCCGAGATCAAGATACCGGGAACGATCGTAGCCGCGTGCGCTCGCAAGCATGACCGCAAGCCCTCCCATAAAGAAAGACGGTCCTGCGGACCGCCATCGATCGGCATCCGGTTCGCGCTCCGAACTCAGATCGAGAAGTGCTTCTTCCTCCTCCCGCCCGTATCTCGCAGGCATGTGACGAAGCACCGCTGAACCGGAATCTGGAGAGGATTCCCGTGAGTCGGGATTCGGCCCCGCAAATAATCGCAGCCCAACCGCGTCGGCGAGCGCCTCCAGCGTCGACAGGTCGCAGTTGCCACGACTGCGCAGCCTGCTGACTGTTTCGGGACGCACGCCGGCCGCAGCGGCCCATCTGCGATCCGACCAGTTCCGGGCCGCGACAGCGGCGTCCATCGTCTTGAGCAGGGAGGTAAGATTCGTGCGCATAATGACTTTTATGTCATTAAAACTATAGAATATTGACTCTCATGTCAATATCTGCTTCCGCCGTTCTTTTCAGGAGAAGACAGGCAGAAGGCCCGGGGCATGGATACGAAATCGATGACGGGAGGCGGAAGCTGGCTGAAATCGGGAAGCGGTTCGCCGGCTTCGCGGTCGAACGTGGCCTTCAATTCGTCCAGCCAAGTGTGATCGTCCACCTTGCGGCGCCGGTAGAAATCAAGATCGGATTCGTGCCAGCGCCTTCAGGGTCGATAGATGGCCGGTCAGCTTCGAAAGCCGCGAATGGATCTCCGTGTTGTCGCTACCCAATATCGAGCCATCTGGAAAGGTGACATCCACCTGCCCGCTCGCGCCATCGCGGCCGCGGGCGGCGCAAAGAAGCAGTTCCGGGGGGAACTTGCAGCTCTGAAGTTCCTTGCGCGCCTCGTCGCGCAGCGCCCAGGTGCGGTCTCCCTGCAAGCCCTTCTCGCCAAGCTCGCACGACTCCAGGCTTTCGCCCGCCATTCCTTTCACCGAATAGCGCCAGATTTCCCTGATTGTTCCAGCTTTCAGCATCCAGTGCTCCTGAAGTTTTCCCGTTGACCGGTTTGTTGCTGCGAGTGCCTATCGAAAATGCAGCGCGACAAAACGGAGGCAGCTTCCGCGCCCCTGATGAAGCGGGGCGTGATGGAGAGCAGGCTCGCTTCTGATATCCTTTGGCCACGCATTATCAATGCACCGGACCATGAACGCACCCAGACTGCCGGACCCGGCACTCGAAACCGAAATTTTCGCCGCAGCGGATGCTGCACAGGCTGACCTGCAACACCTGCTTGCGGAGCTTGTGCGTTTCCCTACGCTGAACGGCAACGAAGCGGCAGCCCAGGAGTTCATGGTTCAAACGTTTCGTGACATGGGTCTCGAGACCGAGCGTTTCGAAGTGCGCGACGCGGACCTCAAAGACCTGCCCGGCTATTCGCCCGCCGTCGGCCACTGGCCGGAACACGACAACGTCGTCGCGACCCACAAGCCGCGTGAAGCAACCGGCCGCTCGCTGATCCTCAACGGACACATTGATGTAGTGCCGATCGGCGCGGAGGAATTATGGTCGCGCCCGCCTTTCGATCCGGTCATCCGCGACGGCCGCATGTATGGCCGCGGCACCGGCGACATGAAGGCGGGCATTGCGGCATACGTAACCGCATTCCGCGCGCTTCAAGCGCTCGGCTTCCAGCCGGCAGCGCCCGTCTACTTGCAATCGGTGGTGGAGGAGGAATGCACCGGTAACGGTGCCCTCGCCTGCCTGCATCGCGGCTACACCGCCGATGCGGCAGTGATTCCGGAGCCGTTCGACCATTCCATCCTCAGCGCGCAAGTCGGCGTCATGTGGCTCTCCGTGGAAGTAATCGGCAAGCCTGCGCATGTCCTCAATGCCGCACAAGGCATCAACGCCATCGAGGCCGCGTTTGCGTTATGGAACGGACTGAAGACCCTGGAGTCCGAATGGAACGAACCTCGCAACCGCCATGCCGCATTCGCCCACCTGGAACACCCGCTCCGCTTCAACCTCGGCCGCATCGAAGGCGGCGAATGGGCGTCGTCGGTGCCCACACGCTGCCTCATGGAACTGCGCTGCGGTTTTTATCCCGGCGTGACGGCCGCCGCGGCGCGCGCTGCGGTCGAGGCACGTCTTTCTGAAACGGCCGCGCAGAATCCGCGGCTAGCGGGCATCGTGCATCGTATTCGCTATGCCGGATTCCAGGCCGAGGGCTTCGTTGCCGATTCGGCCGGCCCACTGTTCTCCGCGCTCGCCGATGCGCATATCAGGGTCATGGGGACGGCGCCGGAGCTGTTTGCCAGTTCTGCCACCACGGATGCGCGCGTGTTCAACTTGTACGGTCGCATTCCCGCCACGTGCTACGGCCCCGAGGCCTCCAACATCCACGGTATCGACGAATCGGTGTCGCTGGAAAGCGTGCGCCGGACGACGCGAGTGCTGGCGCTGTTCATCGCGCGCTGGTGCGGCCTGGAGAAATCGAAATGAGCGCAATCTCCCTGCAACCCCCCTGGGCCGCGCTGCGCATCCTGATGACGCTTCTGGCCGCGGCCATTGCGGGCTGCGCAGGTTCGCCGGAAGCGCCAGACCGTCCCGCGGTGGCGCGCGCCAGCGACGAAACCGCGCGCAAGGCGGTGGACTACGCGCGTGACATGGTCGGCAAGCCCTACAAATACGCCGGCGACACGCCGGCCGGTTTCGACTGCAGCGGCCTGGTGCGTTACAGCTACGGCAAGGCGGGTATCAGGTTGCCGCGCGACACGCGTTCGCAACGCGACATTTCCGTGCCAGTTTCCCTGCGCAACCTGCGCGACGGCGACCTGCTGTTCTTCGACCAGGAAGGCAAGAAGGCTTCCCACGTCGGCATGTACATCGGCGACGGCCGCTTCGTGCATGCCCCGTCCACCGGCGGCAAGGTGCGGACCGACAGCCTGAAAGCCGAATTCTGGAACAAGCATTTCGTCGACGCTCGCCGGATATGAGCTTGCAAGGAAAATCTCACCACGAACAAGGGAAGACTTACGCTTGGGAGGATCTTGTGTTCAAGGGTATGGCTTGGGTCCGCACCGGAATTGCTGCGTTGCTTGCGGGTGGACTGACGCACGCGTTCGCCGCGGGTCCGGATCACGTGGACATCACCTGGATGTCCATCGCCAACATCCACTATGAGCTCGGTCCGCTGCGCATTCTCACCGACGGCTACATCACGCGCATCCCCGAGAACCAGTTCCACGGCGGAGGCGGGGGATATGCTTACACGAGCAAGCCGTGGAAGCCCGATGTGGCCGCGGTCACGCGCGTTCTCGATGCCATCGGCGGACCGTCCCAGGTCAACCTGCTGCTGACCGGGCACAGCCACTGGGATCATTCCTTCGATACCGCGACCTGGGCGAAACTCACCGGTGCGCCGGTCATCGGCTCCATGACGACTTGCTTCGAAACCATGGCCGAGAACCTGCCGGAGAACCGGTGCAGGCCGGTTTACGGCCGCGAGAAGCTGGAACTCGCCGATGGCGTCACCATGTACGTGGTGCGCTGGAACCATAGCGGCGATCCGGCCAAGAACTGGGAACAACACGACCCCATCGAGCTCGATTCCATTCCGCGGCCCGATCCCGCGACCGGCGGATTACGTGCCGGCGTGGCGGAGGATTTTCCGAACGGCGGCGGCAACCGCGGGTTCCTGTTCACGGTGGACGGCCCACAGGGCCGTTTCGGCTGGTTCTACCAGAACTCCGCCAGCGCGGTGGACCTGCATGTGCCGATCGTTATCGATGGCGTTGACTACGGCGCACCGATCGAGAACCTCAAGGCTGCGATGCAATCAGCCGGGCTGGAATCGGTGGACCTCTGGATCGGGACCGGCGGGCTGCCGGTTGCGCAGATGGTCGTCCCCGTCATCAAGCCGAAAGCTTTCATCCCGATCCACTGGGACGGCCTGTGGCAGCCGTTCGAAACCGGCATGCCCTGGCCGTATGCGGATGCGGCGCAGGAAGCCTATCTCGAGAAATCCGGAGTCCGACTGCTCAAGCCCGGCCAGTACATGGACAAGTGGCGCCTGGGAAAGTCAGGCATCACGCCTGTACCGAACAGCGCGGTGAAACGCCCGCTGGGATTTTCCGACACCCAGGCTTTCCCGCTGCAATAGCTCCCTGTCTGTGGGCGGCCTGCGATGTTTACTTTTTTGGAAGTCCCCCGGTGCCGACAGCGCTACTTCCTGAGGCTGTCGCGGATTTCGCGTAGCAGCAACACATCCTCGGGCGTTACGGCCGGGGCAACGGCAGGCGCCGCGCTTTTGAGCCTGTTGATCTGCTTGATCATCATGAAAAGGATAAAAGCGAGAATCACGAAATAGAACATCACGGTGATGAAGTTCCCGTACGCGAAGACCGCGCCGGCCTTTTTGGCTTCCGCGAGCGGCAATCCCGCTGCCTGGCCGTTGAGGCCGATGTAATAATTGCTGAAATCCAGCCCCCCCGTCACTCTGCTCACCAGCGGCATGATCAGGTCGTTTACCACGGAATCCACGATCTTGCCGAACGCGACGCCGATGATGACGCCGACGGCAAGATCAATCACGTTGCCCTTTACCGCAAACTCCTTGAACTCGCTCATTATGCTCATGCTTGCCCCCTCTTCCCCATTGGTAGGACCTGGCGTAATCCATGCCGGATGACTGCCGTCCGCAATACGGAAGGCAAGGGATGGTACCTTCTACCCGGCCTTTAAGGCAGCCACGTCAACCGGGCGCCTGGCCAGGCGTTGTGTTAGATTCCCGCGGGCCGCACCGGGAAAATCGCTGGAAAGCGACCATCTTTTCCAATGAACTCCACGGCCACTCGCCGGTCTGAAGTGTCGTGATCCGAAACATCATCACTGGCGGACATCCTGTCCGCCCGCGCATCACACTTTGCACCCCAGGAGGGACTCAATGATTGCCAGAAAGAATGTGGCCAGGCTGGCTATTGCCATAGCCGCCCCGGTACTGCTGGCCGCCTACTATGCGGTTGCCGTGCCCGGAGCAAGCCCCGCCAACGCAGCCGCCCAGAATCAGAGCGCCTCGCAGGGCGTCGCGGCCGTTCAGCAGTTGCCGAACTTCACCCATATCGTCGAGCAGAATGGCGCCTCGGTGGTCAACGTCAGCGTCACCAGGAGCGCTCCGGCCGCCGCGCAGCCGCAGATGCCGGGCAAGCCGGAGGACGACCCCCTCAATCAGTACTTCCGCCGTTTCGGTCCTCCCCAGCAACAGGGCGAGCAGCCGATGCAGCGCGGCCAGGGTTCGGGATTCATCGTCAGTGCCGACGGCATCATTCTTACCAATGCCCACGTGGCTGCGGATGCCACCGAAATCACCGTCAAACTCACCGACAAGCGCGAGTTCGACGCCAGGGTGATCGGCGTCGACCGCCGTACCGACATCGCGGTGCTGAAGATCGAAGCCAAGGACCTGCCCGCCGTCAGGATCGGCGACGCCGAGCATCTGAAGGTCGGCGAATGGGTTGCCGCCATCGGCTCCCCGTTCGGATTCGAGAATACCATCACCTCGGGCATCGTCAGCGCCAAGGCGCGTTCCCTGCCGGATGAGAACTACGTTCCGTTCATCCAGACCGACGTCGCCGTCAATCCGGGCAACTCGGGTGGGCCGCTGTTCAACATGAACGGCGAAGTGGTCGGTATCAACTCGCAGATCTTCAGCCGCTCCGGCGGGTACATGGGCCTGTCGTTCGCCATACCGATCGATGTCGCGATGAAGGTCAAGGACGAGTTGATCCAGCACGGCAAGGTGACGCGTGGCCGCATCGGCGTGCAAATCCAGGAAGTGAACCAGGCGCTGGCCAATTCCTTTGGTCTGCCCAAGACCCAGGGCGCGCTGATCAGCGGCGTCGAACCCGGCAGCCCCGCCGACAAAGCGGGCCTGAAATCGGGCGACGTCGTGCTGGGCGTCAACGGCAAGGAAGTCACCCAGCTCGGGCAGCTTTCCGGCGAAATCGCCGGCCTGAAACCCGGCAGCAATGCCAGCCTCGACGTATGGCGCAACGGGTCTCGCAACAAGATCGACGTCAAGGTCGGCCAACTCGAAGAGCCGCAGAAAATCGTGGCGGCCGGCGCCGGCCCGGAGGGCAACACGCCCAAGCTCGGCCTGACGGTCAGGGAACTGGCTCCGGCTGAGCGCGCGCAGCTCAAGTCCGAAGTCGGGCTGGTGGTGCAGAACGTTACCGGCGTCGCGGCGCGGGCCGGCATCCAACCCGGCGACGTGATCCTGGCCTTCAACGACACCCCGCTGAAGACCGTGGACCAGCTCAAGGTACTGGTGCTGAAGACGGAGAAATCCAAAACCGTTGCGCTGCTGGTGCAAAGGGACGAAGCCCGCATCTACGTGCCGCTGCAGATGGGCTGAGCAACGGATTCCCGGCTTGCAATCAAACGGGCCGCATTCGCGGCCCGTTTTTTACCTGAACAGCGGCGGCGGTTCGAAACCGGGTACGACGCCAGCGAGCAGGTTCGCGAACTCGATGCAGGTGCGGTCTTCCCGGCAAGGACCGATGATCTGGATGCCGACCGGCAGCCCGCTGCTTGAGCGCCCCACCGGCGCGGAGGTGGCCGGCAGGAACGCGAATGTCGCGAGCGAAATCCAGCCAAGCTGTTCCCAGTACCAACGCCTGCTACCGTTGATCGTGACGCTCCGGCCCATCAGGTCATCACTGTGATCGTGGGGGAAGGCGCAGACGGGCGCGACCGGACACAGCAGAACGTCGTATCGCCCGAAAAAATCTTTCCATTGCGCGCGGACGCGTTTGCGCTTTTCATCCACGCGTAACCACTCCCGATGGCTGGCACCGCTGTATTCGGCCAGACGTCGGCGCACGCTTCCAGCTTGCGACGCACGCCCTGCTTCCTGCACCCGCGCAAAGGCCTTCTCCTTCAGGTGTGCCGTCGTCGCCGGCCAGAGCAGGCGTAGGTAGTCGTCGAAATTTTCCGCCAGGGACGCAAGCGGCCGCGCTTCGCGGTCGACGCGAACGCCTGCCTTCTGCAAGGCAGCCAGCGCATTTTCCAGAGGCGCCCTCACCTCGTCGTCGATCGGAAAATCCGCATCATCGATCCAGGCGCCGACACGAAAATCCGCAAGCCGCCGCGCACGGGCATCGGGTAGCTTCATCGCTCCGCCACGCCCGCAATCGGCGAGTACGTCGAGCAGAAGACCGAGATCG
>CAYODB010000029.1:0-16270 GCA_964402495.1 uncultured Bordetella sp. | reverse complement strand
GGCCATAGACGCCGCAGAAATGCGCGGGAATGCGGATCGACCCGCCGATGTCGCTGCCGAGCTCGAAGCTGCTTAGCCCTGCGGCCACCGCCGCGGCGGCGCCACCGGAAGATCCGCCGCTCGTCCGCGAGAGGTCCCAGGGGTTGCCGGTCGCGCCGAACAACAGGTTGTAGCTCTGGATGTCGCCAGCGTAGATCGGCACGTTGCTCTTGCCGATGGTGACCATGCCCGCATTCACCAGTCGCCCAACCGCAGCGGCGTCGGCTGAGGGAATGTGCTTTTTCCATTGCGGCGCGCCGCAGGTGGTGAGCAGGCCGGCGGTTTCGAAACTGTCCTTGATGGTCGCACACAATCCATGCAGCGCGCGTATCGACCGGCCCGCACCGCGGGCGGCATCCAGCTCGTCGGCACGCGTGAGTGCGCGTTCCGCGTCCAGCGTAACGACAGCGTTGAGCCCGGGGTTATGAGCTTTTATCCGTGCCAGTTGAAATTCGAGCAACTCGCGGGCTGTATAGTCACCGGCGCACAACTGTGCAATCAGTTCGACCGCGGAAGAGAAGGGATTGATGCTCATCGGGAACTCAAGGACTTTCACCACAGCGACACGGATACCCTCGCGGGGCCTGGGGCACCCTTTTTGGCACAGAGAAGGTGAAAATTCGAAATGTCCACGCGCGTGTCTGTGGTGAATATTATAACCAGGCGCCCTGGCCCAACCGGGTCATGCTGATTGGTCACCCAGGCCCGGCACTGTGGATTTCGCCACGCAATCAATCCCGTACAGGCATCAACACCCACAATCCGGATCGCTTCAAGGAAGTCAACGAGCCCTCAGCCATCACGTCGGCGATCGGCGGGCTGCAGGACATTGGGTTTCCAGGGTGGCCCGGCCTGATTCTTACGATTTCGCGCGCTGAAAAGCTCTTTCCAGGAACAGCCGGACATCCCTGAACCCCGCGTCTGGCGCGGACCGTTGCGGCGGTTCGAGAAACATGGCTCAATGCTCCGTCAAGAACGCCAATTGCGAGTTCTGTTCCCACGTGAAAATCAACAAAAGCAGCCGGCTGTTCGGGGACGCCGAGGTGCAAAAAAAAGAGGATTCAAAGGATTACACCGACCTGAGTCCGGAGTTGGTGGAAATCGTCCGGGCATTGCAGGCTTCGCTCAGCCATAAGCGGGTGCGGCAACAGCTCGAGTCCGTGGACAGCGCGCCTTCCATGCTCGAATCGGCCTTCGCCCAGGCACAGGCGAAGCGCGGGACTCGTTCCGACATTTTCTCGCACCCGCGGCTTCTGGCAGCCGTGGTCGACGCCGCCGACGCGGCGATCATCAGCGAAACCTGGAATGGAGTGGTCCTGACGTGGAACAGGGGTGCCGAGCGCATCTTCGGATTCACGTCCGCGGAGATGATCGGCAAGAGCCGCGCCTGCCTGATTCCCGAGTTCCTCCGCGACGAAGACGCGAAACGCCTGCGCCAGGTCACCGAAGGCAAGGCAACGCTCAACTACGAAACCGTGTGGCAACAGAAAGATGGGAAGTTCGTCGACGTTGCCGTCAGCCTGTCCCCCTCCATCGAGAACGACAAGGTGGTGCGCCTCTCGCTGGTCGCCAACGACATCACCGACCGCAAGCGCATGGAACGAGCGCTCATGGAAAGCGAGCGCAAGCAGCGTCAGCGCGCGGCGGAACTCAAGATCGTGCTTGACGCCGTGCCGGCCGCCGTATGGATCGCCCACGATGCGGAATGCAAGGTCATTACCGGCAACCGCGCATCCTACGACCTGCTGCGCCTGCCTCAGGGAAGCAATATCTCCCCCACCGGACCGGAGGAGGGGCGTCCGGGCCACTTCCGCGAGTTCCGCAACGGCCGCGCCCTCGAAACCCACGAGCTGCCGGTGCAGATGGCGGCATTCCGCGGCATTGAGGTAAGGGATTTCGAAGAGGACGTCGTTTTCGATGACGGCAGCATCCGGCACCTGATCGGCAATGCGGCACCGCTGCGGGATTCCGCCGGCAAAGTCTACGGCGCGGTGGCGGCATTCATCGACATTACGGCCCGGCGCGACATGGAAGAGCAGATCCGCCGCATGGCGCATTTCGATTCGCTGACCAACCTGCCCAACCGCATCCTGCTAATGGACCGGCTGGAACAGGCTCTCGCGGTGTCGCAGCGCAACCAGTCGAAGACCGCGGTCATCTTCATGGACCTCGACCATTTCAAGGATATCAACGACAACCTCGGCCACCACGTCGGCGACATGCTGCTGCAGCAGGTTGCCGAGCGCATTCGCGCCAGCTTGCGTGAAGTCGACACGGTTTCGCGGCTTGGCGGGGACGAATTCGTGTTGGTGCTGCCAGAACTGCGCAGCAGCGACGACGCTGCGCTCATCGCTCAGAAGCTCCTGCGTTCGCTGAGCAGCGAATTTTTCGTCGCCGGCGAGAAGGTTCACATCACGCCCAGCCTCGGCATCTGCATCCATCCGGAACATGGCAACGATGCGGGAATGCTGATCCGCATCGCTGACAAAGCCATGTATCACGCCAAGCAGGCGGGCCGGAACACCTTCCGGTTCTATGACCTCAGCATGAAGGGCTGAAGGCAAGCATTACCTGTCCGGCGTGGTGCAATTTGCGCACCCCCGCCGCCAGGTGTGTAGTCCCCGAAACAGCAGGCCGGGTCGGAATGCCCGGAGCGCTGGCCGCAGCCCAATCATCGCGGCGCTATTCAGCCCTATCCGCGCAGAAAATCGAAATCGCAGCCGCCGTCGGCCTGCAGGACATGGCGGTGATACAGGCTGGCATAGCCGCGCGCCGGTGACGGCGCCGGTGCTATCGACTTTAACCGCCGGGCCAGTTCCTGTTCGCCGACCAGAAGATCGAGGCGCCGCTCCTTTACCGATAACCGGATGCGATCGCCATTGCGCACGGCGGCGAGCGGCCCGCCGGAAGCAGCGTCCGGGCTCACATGCAGCACCACGGTTCCGAATGCCGTTCCGCTCATGCGCGCATCGGAGATGCGCACCATGTCCTTCACACCTTTCTGCGCCAGTTTCTTGGGGATTGGCAGATAACCGGCTTCCGGCATGCCCGAAGGACTCAGAGGCCCCGCATTTTTGAGCACGAGGAAATCGTCTTTGGTCACGTCGAGATCGGGCGAGTCGATGCGCGCCGAAAGATCTTCCAGCGATTCGAAAACGACTGCCCTGCCCTCGCGCTCGAACAAGCCCGCATCGGCTGCAGCGCGCTTCAGGATCGCACCTCGCGGCGCCAGGCTGCCGAACAGGGCTACCAGGCCGCCAACGGCAGAAACCGGATCGGAGCGCGGACGGATGACGCCGCGATCGACGAACGGCACGCCGCGCGCGAGCCGCTCGCCAAGACTCTCCCCGGCGACCGTCATGCAATCGACGTGAAGAAGATCCTTGAGTTCCGCCAGCAATGCGCTCATGCCGCCGGCGGCATGGAAGTCCTGCATGTAGTGGCTGCCGGTAGGCTTGAGATCCACGAGCACCGGCGTTTCGTCCGAAAGCTTGTTCAACCGGTCCAGCGATATCGCAATGCCGCGGCGTCCCGCCACCGCTGTCAGGTGGATGATGGCATTGGTCGAGCCACCGATGGCGAGCAGGACCCTCAGTGCGTTCTCGACGGATTTTTCGGTGATCACCTCGGATGGGCGTGGCCCCTTCATCCTTGCCATTTCCATGGCCCGGACGCCGGACGCCTCGGCAGCGCGCAACCTGTCGGCATGCACGGCGGGAATCGCGGCGGTATCAGGCAGGCTCATGCCCAGGGCCTCCGTGAGGCACGCCATGGTGCTCGCCGTGCCCATCACCGCGCAGGTTCCCGCGGTGGTCGCCAGGTTGCCCTCGATTTCGTCGATGCCGGCATCGCTCACTTCGCCGGCGCGGTACTTTCCCCAGAAACGCCGGCAATCGGTACACGCGCCCAGGCGCTCACCATGGAAAGGCATGGCCATCATCGGCCCCGTGACCAGTTGCACCGCGGGCACATCGGCGGATGCGGCGCCCATGAGCTGCGCGGGCACCGTCTTGTCGCAGCCGCCGATGAGCACCACGGCGTCCATCGGCTGCGCCCGCACCATTTCCTCGACGTCCATGGCCATGAGATTGCGAAACATCAGGCTGGTAGGGCTGAGGAAGACTTCGCCCAGGGAGATGGTCGGAAAATCGATCGGCAGTCCGCCGGACCTGAGCACACCGCGCTTGACCGCCTCCACCAGCTCGGGAATGTTGCGATGGCAGTTGTTGAAACCGCTGGCCGATTGCGCGATGCCGATGATAGGACGCTCCAGCAAGTCCTTCGAGTAACCCATCGAACGCGCGAAGGAGCGGCGCAGGTAGGCGGAGAAGTCGGGATCGCCGTAGTTGGTGAGATTGCGGCGCAAGCCGCGCTTTTCGTTGTCTGCCATGGTCGCCGGGTGAGAAAATGAACCGCTATGATAGGTTTCCGCGCAATCCTGCGCTAGGAGGAATTCCGATGAAAAGCGTGTTTGCTGCAGCCATCCTGTGGTCAGTGATGGCCGGCGCCCAGGCCGGGACGGCGACGATCACGGATCCCAAGGGGACCAAAGTCAATCTGGACGCCCGGGCTTCGATGGAAGTCGACAACGACGTGATGCGGGCCTCGCTGTTCGTCGAAATGGAAGATACCGATTCGACACGGCTCGCGGACAAGGTTAACCGCGCCACCAGCGACGGCCTCAAGCTCGCAAAGAGCTTTGCCAGGTTGCGGGCAAAGACTTCCGGCTATACCAGCTATCCGGTGACGGACAAGAACAAGATCGTGCGCTGGCGCTCGCGCTCGGAAATCGCCCTCGAGGGCGAGGATTTCCGGCTTATGGCCGAGGCCATCGGCAAGTTGCAGACCGGCATGCAACTCGGTTCGGTGGACTTTTCGGTGTCTCCCGCGGCTCGCGCGAAGACGGAGGATGGCCTCACCCAGGGTGCCATTGCCGAGTTCCTGCGCAAGGCGGAAATGGTGACGAAGGGATTCAAGGGTGGCGGCTTTGACGTGCTGGAGGCCAATGTTTCCACCGAGGGCGGCTACGCGCCGCCCCAGCCGATGGTGATGATGAAGGCCATGTCGGATTCCGCGCCTGCGCCGCCGCCGATGGAAGGCGGCACCAGCCGCATCACGATGGTCGTCAACGGTACGATCCTGATTCCCAGGTAAGGCGAATCGTTAACCGCAGATACCCTGACCTGGCCTGAAGTACCCGCGGTGAAGGCAGATTCAGATCCGTTCGATGATGGTCGCCGTTGCCTGCCCGTGGCCGATGCACATCACCTGCAGGCCGAGCGTGCCGCCCGTGGCTTCCAGGCCGGCGAGCATTTTTGCCATCAATCCGCCCCCGGTCGCGCCCAGCGGATGGCCATGCGCGATCGCCCCACCCCAGGGATTGACCTTGTCCATGTCCGCACCGACGTCCCGGGCCCAGGACAGCACGACCGTGGCAAATGCTTCATTGATCTCGATCCAGTCGAGATCCGCGATCGTGATTCCTGCCTTTTCCAGCGCCCGCCGCGTGGCGGGAATGACACCGGTGAGCTGAAGCGTCGGATCCGAGGCCACCGCAACGCGCGCGCGAAACCGCGCCCTGGGCTTGAAGCCATCGGCAATGGCGACTTCACGGTTGGCGACCAGAACGGCCGATGCGCCATCGGAAATCTGGCTGGAATTTGCCGCCGTCACCACGCCTTTTCCCTGTGGCCGGAAGGCCGGCTTCAGCGCTGCCATCTTCGCTTCGTCGATCTGCGCCCTCACGCCTTCATCCCGATCCAGCGTCAGCGCCTGCCCTTCGGGCCCGACGCCCGGCACCGGCAGCAATTCCCGGTTGGCGCCGGCTTTCTGCGCCTGTGCGGCCTTGCGGTGGCTGTCCTTGGCAAAATCGTCCACCGCCTGGCGCGACAGTCCCCACTTGTCGGCGACACGTTCGGCACTCTCTCCCTGGTGGATCAGTTCGTGGCGGCGGAACAGTTCCGGGTTCAGGCTCTCGAAGGCGGAAGCATCGCGGCCAAGATTGATATCCAGGAACATCGGTACGCGACTCATGCTCTCGACGCCGCTTCCAATGACGTAATTCATGTCTCCCGATGCGACGGCCTGGGCGGCAAAATGCACCGCCTGCTGGCTCGACCCGCACATGCGGTTCAGCGACACGCCGGGAACATGTTGCGGCAGCCTGGACAACAACACGGCGAGCCGAGCCGGATTCGCCCCCTGCTCCCCGGCCAGAGTCACCGTCCCATCGATCACGTCTTCAATCCTGCCCGGATCGATGCCGGCCCGCTGCAGCAGTCCGTCGATGGCGAAGGCAAGCAGGCTGTCGGGACGCTGCTCGCGGAGCGCGCCTGCGCGGCGTCCGAAAGGCGTACGCAATGCTTCGATGATTACGGCTTCAGCCATCACCATGCTCCTTTAACTTGCGAAATTCGGGCGGCCGCTCACTCCGGATAGCGGCTGAACCGGATCGTCTGCTTCTGCATTCCCTCCAGAACAACGGAAATGCCTCCGGCGGCAATCATCCATTCCAGCCTGTGGTCACGATACTGGCGTACCACCTGCCCGCTGCCCAGCATGGCGCCGAGGTCAGGCATTTTCTCCAGTGTGGCTTGCATCTGCGCCCTCACCTTTGCCACGCTTGCGCGCTCGTTGACGCGTTCGAACCAGGCAAGCAGATTGGACCCCTTTGGAGGCAGGTAACCATACCCCGCAGATCGGTTCAGGTAGGGAATCACCGCGAGATCGCCCCAGCCGAAATCATCGCCATTGAACCAGGAGCGCTTGCCCAGTTCCCGATCAAGCCAGACCTGCAACCGTTCGATATTCTTCTTTCCGAAGGCCAGCAGCGTGTCCGCCAGCCCCCCGGTCGCGCGCCGATACCGGAGAACCTCGAAGGTTCCCCAGTTGTTCGGCTCGTATTGCGTATCCATCACGTCCTCGATCATGCGGACCCGGGCGCGCCCGGCCGGCGTCCCTGGCAGCAGTCGCGGGTCCGGCCATTTTTCCTCGATGTATTCCAGTATCACGGTGGAGTCGAATACCCGGAAATTGCCGTCCATCAGCGTCGGCACCTCCGCGCGGGGATTCGCCTCCACGAATTCGCCGCCGGCCGTACCCGCCGACATCCCTTCCGGAATCGCAATTTCGTAGTCGATACCTTTCTCGTTGAGCGCGATCTTGACCTTCATCGCATACGCGGAGAGCGGATGTTCGTATAGTTTCAGCATGTTCGATCCCCTCGAAATGGATGATGGCGGGTCGGGCTTGCGGCAGACCGCAGGACTAAAGGCCGAGCTCGTGCAGCGACACCGTCACCGGCGTCCGCTCTGGCAGCAATCGAATGAAACCGCAGTGCGACAGCATGGCGGCCAAGGCCTGCCGAGGACCCGTTTCCTTGACTGTCTTGCTCCGCAGTGTAATCTTATGGCCTGCAAGTCATCAGTATAAATAACAGGAACATAGCCATGCGTGCACGACACCTAGGGAGGGTGGTTTGGTTCGCCCTGTTGTTGATTGCCCCCGGCGTTTCTGCGGCCGGACCTGACCTGCAGATGGCGGAGGATCTGCTGCGCGCGAACAAGGCGCAGGAAGCCTACGATCTGCTGGAACCTTACGAGTTCGACCTGGCGGGTGATCTCAAGTACGACTATCTGCTGGGACTTGCCGCACTTGAGAGCGGGAACCCGGAAAAGTCTTCGCTCGTCTTCGAGCGAGTGCTTGCGGTCGAACCGCGCTATCTGGGCGTGCGCCTGGACCTTGCGCGGTCCTACTTTCAGATCGGAGACATTGCCCGCGCCACCCAGGAATTTCAGGCGGTGCTGGCGCAATCCCCGCCGCCAGACCTGAAAGCCAATGCAGAGCGCTATCTGCAGGCAATTGAACAGGCCAAGGCACCGAAACGGTTCGCGCTCAGCGCCTACGTGGAACTCGGCGGCGGCTACGACAGTAACGTGAACAGCTCTACTGCGGACAATCCGATCGTCCTGCCCGGCGCCAACAACCAGCCCTTTTTCCTCGACCCATCCAGCCTGGAGACCGAGGACAGTTACGGCACGATGGCGCTGGGCGCGGAAATGGGATATGTCCTCAGCCCGCGATGGTCGGTTTACGCGGGCGGCGACGCACGCTACCGCGGCTACGAGGACATCGATACCGCCAATTACGGGACGCTGGACGGCCGCGTCGGCGTCGGCCTGAATCTCGGGCGGCATTTCTTCCGGTTGGGCACGACGGGCGGCCGCTTCTTCCTCGACCAGAAAGCCTATCGCGAAAGCTACGGCGGTAATGCGGAATGGCGCTATCAGGCTGGGAACCAGGATCAGTTAAGCCTGAGCGGTCAATACACAAGCTATCGCCATCTTTCCGATGTTCTTGAGAGCAGCGATTTCGACCAGGGCCTGCTCAGCCTCGGCTGGCTGCACGTGCTGGCATCCGGCCGCACGCTGTTCTCCATCAACCTGAACGGCGGGCGTGAAGACGACGTTGGCGGGCGGCCGGACGGGGCTGCATTGCTGGGAGGCACACGCGTGTTCGTTCAGACCGCACTCGGCGAAAAAGTGGGGGTATTCGCCACAGCCGGCGCCCAGCGGACCAAGTATGACAACCTGAGCGATACCTTCCTGGTGAAGCGGGCGGACTGGCTCTACGACGTCACTATTGGCATGAATTGGCAGCTCAACGACAAGTGGAGCATCCGGCCCCAGCTTAGCTATACAAAGAATGAGTCGAATATTCCACTATATGGGTTCAAACGGGGGGACGTGGCACTCAATTTGCGGCGTGACTTCCGTTGGTAGCCTTTTAGTGGCGATAAATGACAACGACTAAAATGTCCCTCGATATCAGTAAACTCACAACGCTAGCCGCCTTTTTGATCGTCTTTACGCTGCCTGGAATCGGGCATGCCGTCGAAGCCGGCAAGTTCCAGTTCGTAATCGGGGATATCAAGGTCGTGTCCGCATCCGGTGTGGAGCGCGTTCCGGTCAAAGGTGAAGCCTTTAATCCCGGTGAAACCATCATCACCGGGGTTAGCGGCTCGGCGCAGATCCGCATGAGCGACGGCGGACTGGTCGCGGTGCGTCCCGACACCCAGATGAAACTAGCCCAATACGTGTTCAACGGACGCGAGGACGGATCGGAGCGCAAGCTGGTGTCTCTGATCAAGGGCGGCTTTCGCGCGATCACCGGCCTGATCGGCAACCGCAACAAGGAGAACTACAAGATCCTGACGCCCAGTGCAACCATCGGCATTCGCGGCACGGATCACGAAGCGGTGGTCATCCCTCCCAACGCAACGGGAGGCTTCCAGGCCGGCACCTATGACCGCGTCTATCGCGGCGCGACCATCATCGAAACGGACAAGGGCAAGCTGATCGTCAATCCGAACCAGGTCGGGTTCACGCCTGGCAAGGGCATAGCGCCGGTGCTGCTTCCGAAGATACCGGAGTTCTTTGAATCCAAGTCCCGGAGGCCGGATGTCGTGAAGGATCAGCAGAAGGATTCCAAGGATGCTGATGAAAGTGACCCCAAGAAAGGGGTGGTGAAAGGCAGTTCCGCGCGTTCCCTTTCGACGGTAAAGGGCGAGCGGGAGACGCCTGACAGCAAGGACGCCACGACCAACCTTCGCAGCCCTCTGGATGCCACGACGGTGAAGGACCTGGGAACGACCACCCTGACGACTCCGCTAGCGGATACCACAATCAGATCGTCTACCACCATCCTGGATACCTCGATCTCCTCTCCGCTCAAGACAAAGGCCCTGATCGAGCCGATAACGATACCGACTACGACGCTCAGATCCACGGACATTCTGACCGCCCCGACCACGACGACCACGACGACATTCAAGGCGCCGACCACCACTACGATAACAAGCCCGATCACGACCACGATTGCGCCGATTACAACGACGACGACAAAGATTACGGAACCGGTGATCGCGCCGACCACCACCACAATACTGAGATCCCCCACCACCACTACGATTACCAAATAGCAAGCATCCGGACACGCAAGGGAGCCCGCCATGAAGCCGCAAACATTCCGCAGTTTTCCGAACCTGTTGCCGCTCGCCGCCGTGCTGCTGGCAAGCGGCCTCGCCCAGGCCATTGAGCCGCCGCGCGTGATGTTCGTATCCGGCGCGAATCTCCAGCCCATGCTGATCGACCTGCAGGGCAAGGAAACTCCCGCCAAAAAGGGCCAGATCATTCCTCCCGGCTATTCCGTAAAGGTGCCGGAGGGTGCGTCGGTGCAGATCATGACCGATGAGAAAGCTATCGTCGCGGTCAGGCAGAACAGCCTGCTCAGGCTCGAGAAACTGGGTGACGGCGGCGAGCCACACAAGTTCAAGCTGGACCTTGGCGGCCTGCGCATCGCCAACCCCGACAAGAAACCCCACAAGTTCGAGGTCGATACGCCAAACGCAAAGATCAAATTCGACAAGGGTGACCACGAAGCGTTTTACCTGAAGGAAGGCAAGCTGAAAGACGGGCGTTGGGGCACCTTCGTCCGCGGCTTCAAGGAAGAATCGGTGCTCACCACCAAGGACGGCGATACCAGGATCAGCAGGACTGTTGTCGGCTACGTTCCCGGAATCAGCAAGGATGGCAAGACGGAATTGATCGACCGGATCAAGGTCGGAGGTAATTTATTGACCGATCCGGCCAGCGTAGTCTTCGGCGGCGGCACAATAGGCCAGGCCGTGACCGACCTGAACGAGAATCAGCGGGTTCTTGGCGACAACGCAAAGCCGGCCGCGTCCGACCCGATAGCGACGCCGCCAGCCCCGGTGCAGAAAAGATCGCTCGCCGCCGCTCCCGTGCTTGTCAGCTCCTTCGCCGCGCCGAAGGAAATCATCCTGCCGCCGAAGACCATTCTCCCGATCACGCCGGTGGCCGGACTGGAACAGAAGCTTGCGATCCCCGACATGAAGACCGTTGCCAACCTCAGCATGATCAAACCGGTGACGCTGGAGCAAGCCATCAAGCCGGAAATCTCTTTGCAGAAGGATCTGACTACGGGTCTTTCTGTTCCGGTACTGAAAGAGAGCACTTCAGTTTCAGTGCTGGCCATAACGCCGCAAACGACAGTGAAAGTGCCAATCACGACCACCACAACGACCTCAACCAGGCTGAATGTCTGCCTGACGTGCACCACGAGATAGATCAATAGGCCCCGTCGTGCTGACTCAGGTCTAACCTGTCGTCAGCACGACCTTGCCGGTCACACGCTTGTTTATGACTTCGTTGAGGGCTTCGGCCGCACGTTCCAGCGGGTAAGTCGCATGAATGTGCGGCTTGACCTGGCCGGCCGCAAACAGGTTCATCAGTTCCCAATTGTTCTCGCGGTTGTGATCGGGTTCGTTCTTGGTGAACGCGCCCCAGAACACGCCGACGATCGAACACCCCTTCAGCAAGGCCAGGTTGAGCGGTACTTTCGGAATATCGCCGGCCGCGAATCCCACGACCAGGAACCGTCCCTTCCACGCCATGTCGCGCAGGGCGAGTTCCGAGTACGATCCGCCGACGGGATCGTAGACCACGTCAACGCCCTTGCCAGCGGTGATTGCCTTGATGCGCGCGCGCAGGTCTTCCGTTGCGTAATTGATGCCTTCGTCCGCCCCGTTTTCCCTGCATACCTGAAGTTTCGCATCACTTGAAGCGGCGGCGATGACCCGCGCCCCCATGGCCTTGCCAAGCTGGACCGCCGCCAGGCCCACGCCCCCCGCGGCGCCCAGCACCAGCATGGTTTCGCCGGCTTTGAGATCGGCGCGATCCTTCAGGGCATGATACGAAGTGCCGTAAGTCAGCACGAATGCAGACGCCGATGCGAAATCCATGTTGTCCGGCATGGGAATCGTGCGTTCAGCATCGACGGCGATCTCCTGCGCAAAACCTCCCCAGGTGTTGAACGCGATAACGCGATCGCCTGGCTTGATGCGCGTCACGCCTTCGCCGATTTCCTTGACAATGCCCGCCACTTCGCCGCCAGGCGAGAAGGGCAGTTCGGGCTTGAACTGGTATTTGCCCTGGATGATGAGCGTGTCAGGAAAATTCACGCCGCAGGCTTTCACGCTGACCACCACCTGCCCCTTCGCGGCTTTCGGTGACGGCACCTCCTCGACCACGAGTTTCTCGGGCGGACCCAATTCCTTACACAGCACTGCTTTCATTTTTTACCCCTAGCTCTAAACGCAGAGTACGCAATGGACGCGGAGAAAAAGCAAACGAGTACCTCAATCGAATGCGGTGCGGTGCCCACCATAGACGTTCAGGTATTGTCACGGAAATCGGCTCACGCTTCTCAGGATTTCTCTTTGCGCACTCCGCGAACTCTGCGTTGCGCGCTTATGAGTTTCCCTTGAGTATCTTCTCGACCTGTTCCCAGCCCGCCTCCGCCATCGGACGCGCGCGCTTGCCCTGCTCCATGGCATGGGCACTCGCGGCCGTGCCATCTTTAACGCGACCCATGATGCCCTGGAGGATGCCGGCCAGGCGGAACATGTTGTAGGCCATGTAGAAGTCCCGGTTCGGAATGCCGGTGCGGCCGCTGCGCTTGCAATAAGCATCGACGTACTGCTCCTCCGTAGGGATGCCCAGCGACGCGAAGTCCACGCCGTGCATGCCGCGGAACTGCCCCGGCGTGAGCCGCCAGGTCATGCAGTGATAGGAAAAATCCGCCAGTGGATGGCCCAGGGTGGAGAGTTCCCAGTCCAGCACCGCGAGGATTTTCGGCTCGGTCGGATGGAACATGACGTTGTCCATCCGGTAGTCGCCATGGACGATCGTCGTCTCGTCACCCTCAGGAATGTTTTTCGGCAGCCACTCGATCAGGTTTTCCATGGCCTCGATGCGTTCGGTTTCTGACGCACGATATTGCCTGGACCAGCGGCTGATCTGGCGTTCGATGTAGCTGCCCGGCTTGCCGTAGTCGCCAAGCCCGATCTTTGCGTAGTCCACCGAGTGCAATGCCGCGATGACGCGATTGAGTTCGTCGAAATGCGCCGAGCGCTGGTCGTTGCTCATGCCGGGCAGCGAAGGATCCCAGATGACGCGCCCCGCCACGTAGTCCATTACATAGAACGCCGTACCGATGACCGAATCGTCCTCGCACAGGCAGTAGGTCCTGGCGACCGGCACATCGGTTTCGCGCAGGGCGGTGATGACCCGGTACTCGCGATCGACCGCATGCGCGGAAGGCAGCAGCTTGCCTGGGGGCTTCCTGCGCAGGACATAGCGCCGGTCTCCGGCCCTGAGCATGAACGTGGGGTTGGACTGGCCGCCCTTGAACTGCTCGACCTCCAGCGATCCCGGAAATCCCTCCACGTGCCCGCGGAGGTAACGTTCCAGCGCCGGCACGTCGAAGCTATGCCGCTCCTGCACGGGCATCGTTCCGACGAAATCGTCATGCATTGAATTCTTCTCCTGCTTTGTCAAGGCCCAGCGAGAATACCATCCGCCCGGAAACCCTGCCACGCAAAGGATGGCCGAAGGTGCATGCTAAAATCAGAACAAGATCTTGTCGGGGATTGCGTCGATGAAAGAGTTCAAGGATCGCGTTGCGGTCGTCACGGGAGGCGCAAGCGGACTCGGCCGCGCCATGGCGCTGCGCTTCGCCCGCGCCGGCATGAAGATCGTGCTTGCCGACGTGCAACCCGATGCGCTGAACAAGACCCGCGCCGAATTCGAGCAGGCGGGCATTGCCGTCCTCGCCGTCCGCACGGATGTTTCGAAGGGCGCGGAGGTCGAGGCCCTCGCGGACAAGGCATTCAAAACATTCGGCGGCGTGCATGTGCTGTGCAACAACGCCGGTGTGGCCCCGGGCGGAACAATCTGGGAGCAGACCGAAAAGGACTGGGAGTGGGTGCTTGGCGTAAACGTCTGGGGCGTCATTCACGGCATTCGTGCCTTCATCCCGCGGATGATCCAGCAGAACTCAGAAGGCCACATCGTCAACACCGCGTCGGTCGCCGGGCTGTTGTCTCCGCCAGGGATGGGCAGCTATTGTGTCTCCAAGCATGCGGTTGTGACCATGTCCGAATGCCTGCACCAGGATCTTGTCGTGGCACATTCGAAACTTGGAGTTTCGGTTCTGTGTCCGGCTTATGTTCCCACGGGAATTTCCGACTCGGAACGCAACAGGCCGGCCCTGCTGCGGGAAGACCGCAAGAAGTCGGCCGCCGACCTGGAGCACGAAGAACAGCTCCGGCATGCCGTTCAGTCCGGCCGCATATCCGCCGATCAGGTGGCCGACATCGTATTTCAGGCCATCGAAACCAGAAAGTTCTACATCCTGCCGCACCAGAAAATCAAACCTGCAATCGAGACGCGCATGCAGGACATCCTGCTGGAGCGCGAGCCGACGGATACGTTTACCCGGCGCTAGCGCGGACCGCCCCAGGCAGACTCGATCGACGTTGCACAGTTGCGTGAAGAGGGGTGGGGGATGGAGTCTGCCCGAGGCTGGATTTATTTGGTCAGTATCAGCTTCCCATTGCTGGTCTGGCGCAGGGTGTAGATCTCTCCGTTGTGCTCGATCTGCACCTCGTTGCCGCCCGCAAGCAGTTCCCGGGTGGACGTCATGCGCCGCGGCACCAGGGTGCGGACATGCTGGTCCGGCCGCGGCCCGGCTCCCGACATGGGCTCGCCGCACATGTCCGCATTCTTGTTGTTCATTTCTTCACGGGCTCGGTGATGAAGCCGATCTTCGCCATTCCGGCGTTGCGTGCGGCCGCCATGACTTCGGCCAGCTTCTGGTACTGAGTCGTTCTCTCGGCGCGCAAATGCAACTCGGGCTGCGGCGTGCGCCGCGATGCATCCGCAAGATTCGCGGCCAGTTGCGCGTCGCTGATTCCCTTGTCGTTCCAGAACAGATTGCCCGTGGCGTCGATCGACAGGGTGACCGTGTCCGGTTTTTCCAGATTGGTCTGCGTGGTGGCCGTGGGCAGGTTGATCTTGATCGAATGCGTCAGCAGCGGCGCCGTCACGATGAAAATGATCAGCAGCACCAGCATCACGTCGATCAGCGGGATCATGTTGATTTCCGCCATCGGCCGGCCGCTGTCGTTGTCGCTGAATCCGCCGAATGCCATCACGCCACCTTCGATTTCGCCGCTGTGCCAGCGACGGGTTTTGGCGTTGTCCGGGCGAAGCTGCCGCTGTCGAGCTTGGCGCCGGTGGTGAGGAAGGCATGCAGGTCGTGGGCGAAGCCGTCCAGCTCGGCCAGCACGACACGATTGCCGCGGGTGAATGCGTTGTACGCAAGCACCGCGGGAATTGCGACCGCCAGTCCGGCCGCGGTCATGATCAATGCTTCTCCCACCGGGCCCGCGACGGCATCAAGGGTTGCCGCTCCGCTCATGCCGATGCTGATAAGGGCGTGGTAGATGCCCCAGACAGTGCCGAACAAGCCGACGAATGGCGCCGTGCTGCCGACCGAGGCCAGTACGGTGAGGCCTGCTTCAAGCGCAGCGGTCTCACGGGTTATGGCCCGGCGGATCGAGCGCGTCAGGAACTCGCCCTGGCCACCCGCTTCCGTCAGGCCCGCCGATGAAGATTTTCGGTAGTGGCGGCTGGCCTCCAGGCCCTGGGCGGCCACGCGCGCGAAGGGGTCTTGCGGCTGCTCCTGCGCGAACTGCGCCGCTACCGCATCGATCGAGGGGGCGCTCCAGAAACTGTCCAGTGAATCGCGCACGCGGCGGCGCATCTGCGCGTTGCGCACGCTCTTGAGGAGGATCAGGTACCAGGTGGCGATCGACATCACCAGCAGGATCAGCAGCACGGCAATGCCCACGGCATCCGTTTGACCGAGGAAGGAAGTTACGCCGTAGGATTGCTCGCTTGCCATGAAACCTATCCTTTGAGGGAGAACTTGATCGGCACGACCACCCAGGCGTCGACCGCCTGATCCCCGCGCTTTGCCGGAACGAACTTCCAACGCTGTACCGCATCCCGCGCGGCCTGGTCGAGCCGCGGATATCCGGAGCTGGTCTTCAATTCAATGCGGGTCGGATTGCCGATGGCGGTGATGAACACGCGCAGAAATACCGTGCCCTGCTCGCCGAGCCGGCGCGACATTCCAGGATAGGAAGGCTTTGGATTGCGCAGGTAAACCGCTGTTAACGTCTGTGCGGTCATGGTGACTTCCTGCATTTCCGCCACGGGCGGCACGACTGGCTGGGGCACGGCGACAGGGGCAGGCGGAACGGGAATGGTGATCGCGGCCGGTTCCGGCGCGGCCACCACCGGTT
>CAYODB010000028.1:0-25747 GCA_964402495.1 uncultured Bordetella sp. | reverse complement strand
TAAGCCGCCCCAACACAGCGACTCAAGCAGACGGCCCGGACCGGGAAGCCGGGCCCGACGGGAAAAGTTTCCTCCCCCACGTATCCGCTCCTCCTCCTCTAGGGATACCGTGGTTTAAAGAGGGCGCCGCAAGGCTGCCCTCTTTTTTTTGCCCGGAATCGGGGAAAACCCGGGCCGCCCCGTTCATGGGATACCGGTCCTCGACCATAAGGTTCGCGGGCCGCGGGCCGAGTAGAAGCCCAGGAACTAGTGCTCTTGAAGTTCACTCGGCCCCGCTTTTGTTAGTACTTACTTTGACTGAGTCCGGTCCCTGACGCCGATCCCGTATTTCGTACCCCATTCGAGTCCAGCCCAGGTACTGCCCTTGGGCCGGTATTCGCAGCCGACCCAACCGGCATAGCCCAGGGAATCCAGCAGGTCG
The DNA here is from genome assembly GCA_964402495.1 of uncultured Bordetella sp. GTDB lineage: Bacteria > Pseudomonadota > Gammaproteobacteria > Burkholderiales > JACQAP01 > JACQAP01. Next base: position 25,326 of record CAYODB010000028.1, on the reverse strand, counting down.
AACAGGAAGGGATAATGGATCTCGCCAACCGTCGGTTCGTGCCTCCCCGGCACACCGGCGATCTGGATGTGGCGGATGACGCCGATATGGGCTTCCAGGGTTTCGGCAAGGTGCCCCTCAAGCATCTGCATGTGATAGAGGTCCAGGTGCAGGAACAGGTTGGGATGTCCGACCTGTTCCAGGATCCGGCGCGCGTGCTCGGTATGGTTGAGGAAATAGCCGTGCATGCCCTGGGTCGTGTAGTCCGGCCCATTCTTGACGATGCCCATTTTCTTGTTGATGGGTTCGATGACGACCGCCATGCCTTGAGACTCCAGGAAACCGGCGGCGTACCTCAGGTTTTCCACGTAAACGCGCTCGGCGGCCTGATAATCCTGATCGGGGCCGACCACGCCCGCCATGGAATGCACCGTGTCGCACTGCAGCGCCGCTCCGTAGTCCGCCACCTTCGCCAGGCTTGCACGAAACTCCGCTTCGCGGCCGGGCACCGCGGTCAAGCCGCGATCTCCAGCATCCCAGTTTCCCATCGGCGCATCGAACAAGACCATCTTCAGGCCATTGCCCTTGAGGCGAGCGGCAAGCTCGACTTTCGGATAATCGTAAGGCACCTGGAATTCGACAGCCTCGAAGCCGGCGTCCGCCGCCGCTTCGAACCGCTCGAGAAAGGGAACCTCGGCGAACAGGTAGTGAAGGTTGGCGGCAAATTTCGGCATCGGAATGGGGAGTTGGAGGAAATCCTTTGGGTCCAATATCATTCGAGGCAGGAGTGTCGGCATTCTCGCAGCGCCGCGATAGCGCCTGCAATTGAATCTGCGTATACAAGGGCTCGCACCGATACGAGTTAGCGGCCACTCATCGGGAATCTCTTACGGCATCTGGAGACGGTCATGGGAAAGAAGGGCGACAGGAAGGTCGGCGCCGACAGCAGGGGCAAGAAGCGCGGCAAAAAGAAGAAAACTTATGCAACGCTGCCGATCGAAGACGCGCTCGCCTGTCCGCCGATGGCAAAATTCTTTTGTGAACTAGTGGTCGGCAACGGCATCGGCGACGATGCGGTGCAGGATGCGCTCGAGGCTTACAACCGCGCGCGCGACTCGCGGCGCGAGAAAGCGCTTGAAGCAGCACAGAAACATGTCCCCGAGTGCGAGAAGGCTTGCGATCCGGGCGAACACCAGGTCGCCGGCCCGTTCTTCGGTCCGCAATCATGGCGCATCGAAGACGACGAGCCGCCGCGCGCGACCACCTGGAGTTGGCTCGGCTTCCAGTCGGTGCATTTTTGCAAGAAGCATTGACTTCGCACATCGCGCATTGAACTTTTTCGAAAACACGCAATAAAAATATCCACAGTTTCTGTGGATAAACTTGTGGATGGCACGCGCCATTACGCGCAAGACCGACGAGCAGCTTGTCGTCCTGTTAGTGCTGCTCAAATTATCAGCAAGGTTGTCGTCGATCGGCAACAAACGGGAATCACGCGAAAAAAAGTAATCGGGGGGAGAAAAAATTTCATGCGCATCACTGACGTTCGCACGATTCCAGTCGAGGTCAAACTTCCCAAGCCGGTGTTCGACGCCAACTACACGATGGCGACGAAGCCCGCGCTGCTCGTCGAAGTCGAAACGGATCAGGGCCTTGTAGGATTAGGCGAGGCCGCGCACTTCGGCGGCCCGATGGCATCGACCGCGCAGGTCATCGAGCATGAGTTGCGCAACTACCTGATCGGACAGGATCCGCGCAATATCGAGTACCTATGGGAGATGATGCACCGGCGCGCATACAAGCACGCGCGCGGCGGCATTGTCATCGCCGCGATCAGCGGCATCGACATCGCGCTGTGGGACCTGCGCGGAAAAATCGCCGGTATGCCGCTATGGCAAATGCTTGGTGGATATCGCAAGCGAGTAACCGCTTACGCGACAGGCGGCTTCTACTCCGAAGGAAAAGGCATCAAGGAACTGGCGCGAGAGATGGAGTCGTACGTTAGGCACGGATTCCGCGCGGTGAAGATGAAGGTCGGGCGCAATCCCGGCATCGAGCTTTCGCCGTTACGCGTGATGGAGAATCGAGACATATGCCAAGTGTCGCTGTTTGACGACTTAAAGCGCGTTGCGGCAGTGCGGGACGCCATCGGCGCGGACGTGAAGCTGATGGTGGACGCCAACGGCGCGTGGGATGTCACGACGGCAGTCAAGATGGGACGAGCGATGGAGAAGTACGACATCTACTGGTATGAGGAACCCGTGTGGCCCGACGACATTGCCGGCAGCGTGGAAGTCGCCGCGAAAGTCGGCATCGCGATCGCGGGTTATGAGACTTGCAGCTATGGCATCGTCGGTTTCAACGATTACATCAAGGCGCGGGCCGTGCATTTCGTGCAGCCCGACGTCGCCTGGGCCGGCGGGCTCACCGAAACACTGAAGATCGCGCACATGGCGCAGGCGGCGAATATGCCGATCGCGCCGCACATCCACGGTTCGGCAGTCGCAGTCGCCGCCGCGGTGCATCTGTTGGGCGCGGTGCGCAACGGCTCGATGGCCGAGACGGTGTATCCCGCGCACGCGCTCATGACCGAACTGGTGAAGGAGCCCTTCAACGTGAACAAAAAGGGCGAGATCGAATTGCCCGATACACCGGGCCTCGGCATCGAGCTGGATCCGAAAATACTCAAGAAGTACCGCGTTAAAACTTAGATCTTGAACCACGGAGGACACGGAGAGCACGGAGAAAGGCAAGGAGAAATACAACTACTCGTCGGTTAGAAGGGACGGTTGCGTTGACGAACTGGGACTTCCCGTTAGCTCGGCCATCTGTCCGTACCTCATCCGTTTTTGTTTTTCTCCGTGTTCTCCGTGCCCTCCGTGGTTCAAGCCGTAAGCACTATTTTTTTGGTTGCCAGTTGCGAGCCTGTTCCTGGGCCCTGGCGAGTTGGTCCGGCTGCAGCTTGGAGGCGATGAAGTCGCGAACCTTGCCGACGCGATCGCCTTCTTCGCCAGATAGCTGTGACGCCGCGAGGTTGGACCACACATAGGCGTTCACGGAATCCTGCGGTACACCCTTGCCTTCCCACAGCATCCAGCCAAGATGGCTTTGCGCGCGCGCATCACCCTTCTCCGCTGCGAGCGAGTACCACTTCGCAGCGGCCGCGGAATCCTGCGCGACGCCCTTGCCCTCTTCATACAGATAGCCGAGCAGGTATTGCGCGTAGGTGCTGCCCTTCTCGGCGGGCGCCTTGTACCATTTCGCCGCTTCCGCGTAGTCCTGCGTCACGCCCTTGCCGAAGAAGTAGAGCGCGCCAAGGCTTTCCTGCGCTTCGGCCACACCGGCTTCCGCTGCTTGTTTGTACCATTTGGCGGCTTCGTTGCCGTCGGCGGTCACACCCTTGCCGTCCTCATATAAATAGCCAAGCATGTACTTCGCCTGCGCGTCGCCGTCGTCCGCCGATTTTCGAAACCACTTAGCCGCCTCGACAGGATCGGCGGTCACGCCCTTGCCCTGGTAGTAGGCCCACGCCAGGCTCGAGTAAGCGGAAGATTCGTTCTGCGTCGCGGCTTTCTGCAACCACTTCACCGCTTCGGCGGGATCCTGCGCGACCCCCTTGCCCGAGGAATAGAGAAAACCGAGGCTCGCCTGCGCGCGCGGATCGTTTTGGTCCGCCGCCTTGCGATACCACTTCGCCGCTTCCACGGGATCCGGCTGCACGCCGCGGCCCTGTTCCGACATCCAGCCAAGTAAATACTGCGGATAGGCGCGGCCTTCCTCGGCGGGCTTGCGATACCACTTCGCCGCTTCGGTGTAATCCTGTTTCACGCCGCGGCCGAAGAACAGCAGCGAAGCCAGGGCTTCCTGCGCATCGACGTTGCCCAGTTCGGCGGCCTTGCGGTACCACTCGGCGGCCTGCGCATGATCCTGCGCGACGCCCTTGCCCTGGTCGTACAGGTAACCGAGGAGATACTGCGGATAGGCCTTGCCCTGCTTCGCCGCCGGCGCATACCACTTCGCCGCCTGCGCGTAGTCCTGCGCTACACCCTTGCCGAAAAAGTACAGGCCACCAAGCGTTTCCTGCGCCTCGACCAGGCCCTTGCCGGCGGATTGCGAATACCACTTGATGCCTTCGGCGAAATCCTGCACGACGCCGCGACCGTTGTAATGAGCCTCGCCAAGAAAGAACATCGCAAGCGGATCGCCCTGCTCGGCGGACTGGCGGAATTCCTCGACGGCGGTCTTGAAGTCGCCCTTGGTCCAGGCCTGATAACCCTTGTGCGTCTCGGCCGCCGCGCCGGCGCAAAAGGCCAGCAGCGACGCGAGCACCAGAATCCGTCGCATCCTGATTTCCTCCGATATGGTTTCTGTTTTTGCTGCGGCATGCCCGATGCAGGCGACCCGCGCATCCGGTTTGGACCGCGGTTGTAAGTGTAAACCGATTCGTCGCGGAGCCGAGGGCTCCGCGACGAATCGGTCAGTGGTTGGTGGCTGGCGGGGGCGTCGAGTGGTTGGTGGCTAGTCGCTTGCGTCTGGTGCCTGAACTGCTCTTCACTAACCACCCGCCACTAGCCACCAACCACTCGGCGCCCCCGGCCGCTTGTCTTGACATGGCTGGGGGCGGCACCTATTCTCGCCCCGGATAACGATAACAACATCCTCCGCAGGAACCGCCGCACCCCATGGACACCCTGATTTATCTCGCGACCAGCTTCTGGATCGGCGCGGTGCATGCCGCAACGCCGGGGCATGGCAAAACCATTGCCGCTGCTTACATCGTCGGCGCGCGTGGCAAGCCTGTCGATGCGGTGATCTTGGGTGTCTTCGTCACGCTCTCGCACACCAGCGGCATCGTCCTGGTCGGCGTGCTGGCTTCGTTGGGCCTGCCGGGGATGGTCCCGCAACGCATCGAGGCTTGGCTGGCGCTGATCACAGGCATCCTGGTCATTGGCATCGGCCTGTGGACGCTATGGACGCAGCGCGAAATGCTGCTGCAACTGCAGGGGCTGCCTCCCGCGGCCGCGCACAATCACGGTCCCGGCCACAATCACGGCCACAATCACGGCGCCGAACATTCGCATGGCGAGAGAGATGCAGCGCTGCGTTACCGGCCGATTGCGGTGCAGGGGGCAACTCATACCCATGCGCCTGGAAGCGGCCATGCGCACGATCACAGCCATGCTCATACTCACGACCATGCCCACGCGCACGATCATGAGGAAGGCGGCATACATTCGCACGGCTGGGGCTTCAAGCACACGCATGATCTGAAACTGGCTACGACGAATCGCCCTAGCCTTTGGATCCTGATCTGGCTCGGCATCGCCGGCGGCCTGCTGCCCGATCCCGCGGCGCTGGGCTTGCTGCTGGCCGCCCTCGCGGAAGGTAAGGTGATGCTCGGAATGACGATGGCCGTGGTGTTCAGCATCGGCTTCGCCATGACGCTGGTGATCGTCGGTGTCGTTGCCGCAAAAGTCGGCGCGAAAATCCTCGACTGGCTCGCTGGCGCCTGGGCCATGCGGCTCCAGGTCGGCACGTCGCTGCTCATCGTCGTCGTCGGCGTCGTTCTCACTATCAACGCCGGACGGTTGCTCAGCTCGCTGGCGTAGCCGGCTTCACAGCGAAAAGGAGAAAGGTAAAAGTGAGAGCAATCTAAAAGCTCTTGTTTTTCACTTTCACCTTTAACCGTTCACCTCTTTGCTGCGTCAGTGCCGCCAAGAAGTAAGGCGGCACTCGCCTTCAGCATCCCCACATATCCGCTGATATCCGTGTACCAGATATTACCCGCGGCGTCGGCGGCGACGCTGTAGGGGCGAGCGCCTTCGCGAGGCAGTTTGAATTCGCGCATTTTTCCATCGCGCAGGCGGCCGAGGCTGCCGTTGCGCAGCATGCCGAACCAGACGGCCCCATCCGGGGCAACGGCAATGCCGGTCAGGCCGGCGCTTTGCTCGCCCACCTGGAATTCATCGAACTTTCCGCCGGCGAATCGTCCGACCTTGTTGCCGCGAAACTCGAGGAACCAGACGGCGCCATCCAGAGCGACTGCAATGTCAGCGGGTGAACTGTTACGGGTGGGAATGTCGAAGGTCTGCATCTTGCCGTCCGCGGCAATTCGCAGCAGCTGGTTTCCGCTTTGCAGCGTTGCCCAGACCGTTCCGTCACCGCCGACAGCGACACCAAGCGGTCCACTACGGATCGATTCGATCACGTTCCGCTGCAGCTTGCCATCCTTGACGCGCGTGATGCTGTAGGCGGTGGCCTCCGTGAACCAGAGCGACCCGTCCGGAGCAGCCGCGATCTTCCCCAGCCGTGCCACTGGCGTTTCGATCGTGATCGACGAGATCTCGCCGGTAGGCGCGATGCGCGACACCTGGCGCGCCTCGGAATCCGTGAACCAGGCCGCGCCGTCCGCAGTGACCGCGATTCCTACAGGCTCGAGACTGGTACGCGGCTTCGGCAGGCGTTCCACCTTGCCATCGCGCACGCGGCCGATGGCTGCCGCAAAATCGATGGTAAACCAGACCGTTCCATCGGCAGCAACGGCCAGCGCGGTCGGTGTGTCGCGCTGATCTATCATCGGATACTCCACAACATCCACGACGGTTGGCCCGGACGAGCGCTTCCAAACCATGACCGCAGCGACTGCAGCAACGATCAGAACAATGAAGATCGCGACAAGCTTGAGGGGCTTTGTCGAGCCAACTTGATTTTTCATTTGACCGCGTTCCGAATGAGTTCGTGAGAGCCATCGCGCCGGCGAATAAGCCAGCGCGTGAAAAAGTATCCGCCGAGGCACAACAGCACCATGAAAGCGGCCGCGCCGGCAAGATTGATGGGGTCGATCCGGTCAAGCAGATTGCCGCCTTCGACTGCGATGCGCCAGATTTCGCTGTAGGGCATCAGCGCATAGCCGGCGTAGATCGTGCCGGCATGCGAAGCATCGCGCATCAGGGGCCGCGCTTCCAGGTGCACGGGCAGATTGCCTTCGATCACACTCCAGTTGCGGGCTCCGTCCGTACTACGATAGAGACCGCGATGCGTTGCCAGCACGAGGGTCGCGCCTTGTGCATCCGCGGCGATGTTGCGAACATTGGTGCCCACTTCCGGAAGCGGCTGGCCCACCGCAGCCCAGCTTGCGCCGCCGTCATCGCTGCGATAGATGCGATCTGTGGCAGCCGCCCACAACCGCCCCACGGCCGCCACGTCCACGGCAATCGCCTCGATAGTGGCCGCGTCAGGCAGGCCATTGGTACGCGGCCTCCAGCTCGCGCCCCGATCCTGGCTGGCGAACAGGCGCCCGTCGGCGATCGCGTACAGCGTTTCCTTGTCCCGCACCTCGAGCGCAAGCGCGGTGAACTCGGGGCGGTCTGCCAGATCGTTCTCGACGCGAGCCCAGGTAATCCCGGCGTCTTCGCTGCGAAAGAGGTCGCGGCGACCGATCAGATAGATGCGCTGCGGATCGGCACCGATTGCCAAGGCGCGCGCCGGCGCCGCCTCGGGGGGAGCGGATGCCTGCTGCCATTTGCCGCCGTCGAATCGGAAAATGCCTCCAGGCGTGGAACACAGGGCGGTCTTTCCGTCGCCAAGAAAGGTTGCCGCGAAAACGGCCCCGAACAGTGTGTCGGGAGCTTCGCGCTTCCAGTCCCGTCCGCCCGTGCGCGAAACGAGCAGCGAGGAATCGGTACCCAGCAGAAGGTGGTTGGGATCGGCGGGACTGATGGCAAGGGAGACCGCGCCCCCGAGGAACAGGCCCACGTCGGCGTTAAGCCAGACACCGCCGAAATCACGCGTACGGAATAATCCACCGTATGCACTGGAATCATGCGCGCCGGCGGTGCCGGCTCCGGCCAGGAGCACGACAGCGGCAATCGCACGAAGTATTCGATTCGATAAAAGCAAGATTTGTTGCCCGGACAAACAACGAGGAGCCGGGAAACCCGGCTCCTCGTTCAATCACTACCTGATCAGATACTGACCGTCTGGCTGTTACTTCTTCTTCGAGCTTTCGCCCGGGGCAAGCGTGATTTCCGCCAGCCGCGCGCCGTTGGCACCGACCCAGGAGTTCTTGGTGATCGGATACTCAGCGGTATAGGAAGTCGGCTCGTGGCCGGATATGCAGTTGTTGTAGCCGCCGGTCAGCTTGTAGCACTTCTCGTAGGCCAGGAACTGCTGGGCGGTATCCGCGCTGCTTTGCGGGTTGGCCATCATCCAGTCCCGGATGCCTTGCCAGGAGGAATACACGTCGCTGCCGAACACCAGCGTGCCGACGGACGTGCCCGTCTTCACTTCGATCAGTTGCGAGCCAGCGGTATGGGCATGGTGCGCAGGGTGGATGTTGATGCCGGGCATCACTTCCATTTCGCCATCGACAATCACGGCCTTGCCAGCGAGGACCTTGCCGTAGATTTCATCCAGCGTCTTCGGCGGGTAGCCGCACGCAGGAGTACGGGCGCAGCCGCCAGGCGAGACGTTGGTGGCGCTGATGCGGGGATGCGGATAGTTGATCGCCCACTCGATGCCTTCCAGTTCCTTCTTCTGGATGTACAGCACCGCGTTCGGGAAATCGCTCAGGCTGCCGGCGTGGTCCCAATGGCCGTGTCCGACGATGATCTTGGTGACCTGGCCTGCGGAAATGCCCAGCAGCTTGAGCTGGTCGACGACGGCGGAGTAGTGATCGCTGCCGGTCATCTTCAGGTAGTCCTGCTGCTTCCAGCCTGCGTCCGCCAGAATCACTTCGGCCTTGCCGTTGACCGTGCCCTTGATGACGCCGACGTTCACGGGAAGATCGACCGTATTGATGTTGTTCATCTTGCTGGTGCTGCCGGGAACGAATACGCGATCCGGCATGAATGCGCCGTACGGCACGTTCATGAAGCGGCTGTTTTCAACCAGCCAGACCGAGTACGACTGCGCCTGCGCTACCGGCGCAGCCAGCGTTGCCGCGGCGGCGAGGCCGACGGCGACGAGAGCTTTTTTCATGCTGCTTTTCATTTTTGCCCCTCCTTGACGTTGGAAGTACTTTGTTTACAGCTTCTTTTCAGACCGACACTCCCATACCGGCCCGGAAAATCTTGAATCAATTCGGCTTGTACTCGCCCGGCCACAGGACATCACTCAACTTGAGGATGGCCAGCGAAGCCTGCTCGCTGCGCTGCTGGGCCAGGATGAGGTGCTCGTCCTTGCCGTCATCCGCGACCTTGATCATTTCACGGGTTGCCGAGGAATACAGTTTCACGGCTTCGACATAAGTGTTGTGGGCTTCCTGCAAGGCGGCCGGTGGCTTGATCTTCCTCACCCGGATACCTGCATCTTCGAAAGTTTTCGTCAGTGGCTGGACCTTGGCCCTGAGTTTCTTCGCGTCGTGATCTTCTGTCTTGTACGCCAAGCCCGCGAATATCATGCGCACGGCCGCCAGCTTCACTTCGCTGTGTATCGGCCAGAGGGCAGTGGCATAAGACTCCTCTTCCGGGCTCAGCGCCATTGTCTCGTGGGCATGCTGGCTGAGTCCGCCGACGAAACTCGCGTTCGCTTCGACTTTCGGCTCGACCGGCTTCACGTTTTCGCGGATGACCGCGAACGCGACGATGCCGAGCAACCCCACCACAAGGACGCCGAGGCCAAATCCTTTCAGCGTCGCCATCCGGGCCGTACGTTGCGGCCCGCTTACATCTTTCAACATTTCGGGAATCTAGCTTGCGAATGAAAATGCGTCAATGCTGCGACGCCACAAATGCGTTTATATTTCAATGTCTTACAATTTAATCTATTCGTCTTACGATGTGGGGCTCATTGCGCCTGCGGCAGGGATCCGGCGACGAACAGGCCGTCCACATAACCGATGTAATAGATCAGGAATAAGCCAAAACCCACCGAGAGCAGTCCCGACGCCACCCGCAGATACGCGTTGAACTGCGGAAAGCGCTCCATGGAGTACGCAAACGGCGCGGCGATCGCCACCGTGATCGGCATCATGCCGGCGACGGTGCCCACCCCGAATAGCAGCAGATAAATCATTCCCCACAGCGGATCATCGATTGCCGTGAGGACCAGTAGCGCGACGGCGGCCGAGCCGGCAAGCCCATGGACGATGCCCACGATGAGCGGCCTGGCCAGCTGATACACACCGAGCCCGCCCAGTTTGCGGTCGAGCCAGGCCTGTGGCGTCTGGTCCTCGGCGTGCCCGTGCCGCGCCTGCCCGTGTCCATGCAGGTGGCTGTGCGCGTAGTCGCCATGCGCATGCGTGTGCCCATGCGCATGATTCGAACCATGGCTGTGGGTGCCGGGCGCGATGTTGACATTGTCGCGGATCCACAGGTTCATCCCGGTAAGGTTGAGCACGCCTAGCAGCACCAGCATTACGCCTACTGCGAACTCCATGGCCATACCGAGGCGCGGCGGGATCACGATGGTGAACAGGATGATCGCTCCGCCAACCACCGCCACGGTCAGCGTATGGCCGATGCCCCAGATCGCGCCGATCAGGGCAGCGCCGCGCATCGAACGCTGGCGGCTCACGATGGTGGAAATGGCTATGACGTGGTCGGCATCGGTTGCATGACGCATGCCGAGGAAAAAACCGACCGCGAGTAGGGAGAACGTAGTAACCAAGCTGGTACCGGGATCGAGGCGGGAGTTGCATGTTGTAGTTTTGTGGGTCGGAACGCTACTCCCCACGTTTGGGATCGTCAAGCCGGAACCAGCAAAGTGCGTCATGAAAATCATGAAAGCCTTTTGCAGTTTTTTCCGAGGCAGGATCGGGCGATATCACTCAGAATGGCGTTTTGTTTTATCGCCATGAATCGCAGGGGTAAACATGCTTCACGAAATGCACCCGAAAGCGCTGTTGCTGGTGGTCCTCCTCTCAATACCGGCTGTCGCGTCCAGTGCCGACGGCGCCGGCGACCTGGGCCCGATCGACGCAAAGGACTGGAACTACGCCAAAGCCGCGCACCTGCTCGAACGCGCCGGCTTCGGCGGCACACCGGAGGAAGTGACGCGCTATGCCGCCATGACCCCGGAAGCGGCGGTCCGTCATCTCGTTCGCAACAAGGACGTTCCCAATCCGCTGCCCGCATTCGACGAATCGGATGTACACGAACCAGGCCTCGAACCCTTTCCGGTTTCCCGACCGGCAGCCACGGACCGCGCCAAGGAAACCGGCGAATCGATGGGCGTCAAAGTCAAGCCGGCAGGCAACCGCCGCCTGCAGCCGGTCGCCGACAAGTTCTTCTACTGGCTTCGCGCAAGCCGCCTCGAAACACACCGCATGGCCTACTGGTGGGCCAACCGCATGTTGGTCACAGAGCGGCCGCTGGAAGAAAAAATGGCGCTGTTCTGGCATGGCCATTTCGCCAACAGCGAGGAAAAGATCCGCGACTACCGCAAACTGCTCAAGCAAATCCAGCTGTTCCAGGACAAGGGCACGGGCAATTTCCGCGACCTGATGGTCAGCGTGGCCCAGGATCCCGCAATGCTGGCCTTCCTCGATGCGGGCGTGAACGTAAAGGGCGCGCCCAACGAAAACTTCGCGCGCGAGATCATGGAACTGTTCACCATGGGCGTGGGCAACTACACGGAGAAGGACATCCGCGAAGCCGCGCGGGCGTTCACCGGCTGGAACTTCAATGACCTGACGTTCGTCATCAATCCGGACCGCCACGACGATTCCGTCAAGCATGTGCTGGGGCAAAGCGGCAACTACGATGGCGTGGAAGTGATCGACGTCATCCTCGCGCAGCCGGTCACCGCCGATTACCTCGGCAGCAAGATATACCGCTATTTCGTGCGCCAGGAAATCACGCCTGAACTCAGGAAACAGGTCGGCGCTGTGCTGCGCGACTCGAACTATGAACTCGCGCCGCTCCTGGAGACGATATTCCTGTCGAAGGACTTTTACAGCGCCGCCAGCACCGGCACGCGCATCAAGCCGCCCGTGGAAATGGTGGTCGGCACCTATCGCAAGATGGGCCTGAAGGAAGTGCCGGGCGTGCCGGATTTCAACGATGTCACGGAGTCCCTGGGCCAGAAGTTGTTCTTCCCGCCAACAGTCGCGGGCTGGGCCAATGGCAAGAGCTGGATCACGCCAGGCCTGCTCCTGACGCGCGGCAATTTCGTTTACGACATCGTGTTTCCCGACATCAATTTCCTGCCGCCGGACCGCTATCCGGGCGGCGATTACCAGATCGCCCTCGTGAACGACAAGCTGGCCCAGGGTTACGACGTAACCACGGCGACCAAGCCCGATGCGAAGGAAGTCACCTCCATGTCCATGCAGGCCGACCGCGACGAGGATTTCAACACCCGGCTCGCAAGCTATCGCGGCTGGCAGACGGCGCTGCAAAAAGTAAAGCCGATCCCGCGCGCCACCGCCCAGCTCGACCTGTCGAAAATGGTTCTGGCCGCCGGAAGCCGCAATACCCGTGAAGCGGTGGATTATCTGACCGCGCGTTTCCACTCCGTGGAGCTCAACAGCGACACGCGCCAGCGCATCGCCGAATTCCTGTCGCGCGAACTCGGCACGTCGGAACTCGCGGGCACCGAGACCTTCCTTGAAGAACCCCTCCGGCTGACGTTGCACCTGATCTTGTCGCTGCCGGAATACCAACTTGGATAAAGATCACCTCACCCCCCACCCTCTCCCCCTGAGACGGAGAGGGTGCTGAAAGGCGAAAAACATGATTTCATCTCCCAAGCTCAAAACGTGGACACGGCGCGAGATCCTGCGAGCCGGCCTGGCCGGTTTCGGCACGGCTGCCATACCGCTGGTTTTTTCGCGCACGGCCGCCGCTGCCGAAGCAGCCGCATCAAACCGCATCCTGGTGGTGCTGGAAATGTCCGGCGGCAACGACGGCCTCAACACCCTGGTCCCCTACGCCGATGACGCCTACTACCGCCATCGCCCGCACATCGGCATCCGTCCGGAAAAGCTGCGCAAAATCGACGACCGCTTTGGCTTCAATCCGGGAATGGCCGGATTCGAGCGGCTGTACAAGGACGGCAAGATGGCCGTGGTGCACGGATGCGGCTACGCCCAGCCATCGTTCTCGCATTTCACCTCGATGGCGTACTGGCATACGGGCGCGCCAAACAGCGGCGAGGAATACGGGTGGGTGGGCAGGCTGGCCGATGCCATCGATCCGAAACTGACGCCCAATTTCATTGTCAACATCGACGAAGTGCAGTCGCTGGCGGTTCGCGCGAAAGACCACGTTCCCGTTGTATTCGATGATCCCAACACGTTCGGGCGCAAGGGCATGTATCAGACGCGGTCGCTCCTGGATCACGTCGATGAAGTCCCCGAAACCGCCAATGCGTCGCAGCGCTACCTGCTCGACATCGCCAAGAGCGCCAGGGAAGCCTCGCAGCTTGTGCGCGACGCATGGACCAAATACAAGACGCCGGTGGATTACGGCATCGCCGCCGTCGACCTGCCCAAGGTTGCATCGCTGATCGCCGCCGGCATGCCAACGCGCCTGTACTACACCTCGTTTCGGCACAACGCCTTCGACACCCACGTGCAGCAGTCCGACCTGCACCAGCGCCTGCTGACTTACACGTCCGATGCGGTCGCGGGGTTTATGAAGGACATGGAACGCATCGGCCACGCCGACGACGTCGTGGTGATGGTGTTCTCGGAATTCGGCCGCCGCGTGCCGGAAAACACCAGCCTGGGCACCGACCACGGCACTGCGAACCACATGTACCTGATCGGCAAAAACGTCCGCGGCGGCCATTTCGGCACTCCATCGAACCTTTCCGCGCTCGACGAGGGCGACAACCTGCAGTTCACCACCGACTTCCGCCGCGTCTACGCCACCGTCATCGAGGGCTGGCTGGGCTACAGCGACAGCCAGCGGCTCTTCTCCCAGCGGTTCGAGACTTTCCCGGTCTTCGCCTGACGGGGTAACCCTTTTCACCGCAAAGGCTCTTCACAGTACCCTTGCGGGATACGCAAGGGCACAAAGAGACGCAAGGAAAAGCCAGGACAAAAAAGGGAAATGGGTTCTGGCGCATCCTGGCTTGCGATTCCCTGATCCTGGCACGCCATTTCCCTGCATTCGCCTTTCCCTTGATGCGTTCCCGTCAGTCAGGGTGCCGTGCGACGCCGATTCCGGTTTACACTAGCGCCTGCGCAATCCGGCTGACCGTGAACAGGGAGCACGGTCACGGGCGTCCCCCCGCCCAACCGGCACGCGGCTTGCATGACATGCCTGCCTGAATCGACAGTTCCCGGCATTGCCCCGTCGCAACCGGAAAAGAGCATGGAAATCCGAAACCAAACGTATGGCGACGTGCTCGTGCTCTCTCCGGAGGGCAGGATCGACCACGCAAACAGCGAAAACTTCCGCAACGGCCTCACTCCCTTCGTCGAGCGCTGCACATCGAAGGGCGAAAAGCTGGTCCTCGACCTTGCCGGCGTGGACTACATCAGCAGCGCAGGCTTGCGTTGCTTCATGCTCGCGGAAAAACAGACGAGATCCCAGGGCGGCACCATCGTGGTCGCGGCCATGCAGCCCGTGGTCAAGGAGATCTTCGAGATCAGCCGCTTCACGCTGGTGTTCGCGACCTTTGCCACCGTGCGCGAAGCCCTCGCCCAGCTGTCGCCGGCGGCGCTCAAAGCCCTCGAGGCGGGCAAATAGCCGGGGCGGGAGGCAGACATGCGCGTGCGCTTCTGGGGAACCCGCGGCTCCATTCCGGTCGCGCTGACCTCCGCCGACATCCGGCGCAAGATCGAACGTGCCTTGGCGCTCGCCCTGGAAAAAGGCGTCAACACGCCCGAGAAGCTGCAGACGTTCATCGAAAACGACCTCGACTTCTCCGTCCTGCAGACCTACGGCGGCCATTCTCCTTGCGTCGAAATCGAAACCGGTACCGACGAGTTCCTGGCCTGCGACATGGGCAGCGGCGCGCGCGCATTCGGTGCCCGCATTATGGCGCGCACCATGGCCGGGGTCGCGCCAGTCGTGAACATCGTGATGTCCCATGTGCACTGGGACCACATCATGGGCTTCCCGTTTTTCGCCCCCGCCTATGTCCCCGGCGCGACGCTGCGCATCTATGGCTGCCACGACGTGATCGAACAGGCGCTGCGCCTGCAGCAGTCCGCGCCCTGCTTCCCGGTCGATTTCTCGCGCTTGGCGGCAAAGATAGAGTTCATCAAGTTACAGGCGGGCCAGACCGCCGACATCGCCGGGTTCAGGCTGACGCCCAAACTGCAGCGCCACACCGGGAACTCATACGGTTATCGTTTCGAACGTGACGGCAAAAGCCTGGTGTATTCCACGGACTCCGAGCACAAGCTCGAGGACCCGGCGGAGACCGCCAGCTTCGTCGAGTTCTTCCGCAATGCCGACGTGGTGATTTTCGATGCGATGTATTCCCTGCTCGATGCGGTGTCGGTGAAGGAAGACTGGGGACATTCCAGCAATATCGTCGGCGTCGAGCTCGCTCAGATGGCGGGCGTGAAGCACCTCTGCATGTTCCACCATGAACCGGCATTCAACGACGAGCGCATCCAGTCCGTTCTCAACGAGACCGTGCGCTTCGAAGAACTTACCCGCGGCGACCAACCCCTAAAAATAACGGCAGCTTACGACGGCATGGAACTGGACGTGTGAGCGCCGTCAGCCCGCTATCCGCCGCGCCTGCGCAGGGAAAGGACCGCGTCTGGCTGCGCCTGCTGACCGGCGCGCACGGCCGCCCCCTGGGCGTAGCCGTCCTCGCCGCAATGCTGGCGCTGTTCCTGCTGCCCGGCATGGAGGCCGTTACCGAACTGCGCATGGCGTTGTTCGACACCTACCAGAAGCTCGCACCGCGCAGCCGCCAGTCCGCTCCCGCGGTCATCGTCGCCATCGACGAAAAAAGCCTGGAGCAACTCGGCCAGTGGCCGTGGCCGCGCACTGTAACCGCCGACCTGATCCAGGCCGTGGCGCGGGCTGGTCCGGCGGCGATCGGCGTGGACGTGCTGATGCCGGAACCAGACCGCCTGTCTCCGGCCAACATTGCACGCCTGATTGACCGTGTCGATCCAAAGCTTGCCGCGCGCCTGGCGAAGCTGCCCAGCAACGATTCGATCCTGGCCGAGACCCTGCGGCGCTACCCGGTTGCGCTGGGCGTGGCCGGCGTGGAACAGCGCGACCCAGATTCGCGCCAGGCCGGCAGGGCCGCGCCGTTTCGCATCAAGGGCGAGGATCCCAAGCCGCATCTGCGCCAGTTCGCTGGCGGCTTGCGCAGCCTCGACGAGCTCGACGCCGCGGCGCGAGGCCATGGCCTGCTGAGCGTGGATCCGCGCGGCGGCGTGGTGCGTCGCGTGCCGATGACGGCCGCGGTCAACGGCGTACTGACGCCGGCGCTGTCGATGGAAACCTTGCGTCTGGCCAGCGGCAACGCCTCCTTCCTCATCACTTCCGATCGCAAGGGCGTGCGCGGCATCGGCGTGGGCGACCTGTTCGTACCCACCAATTCCGACGGCACGATCTGGGTGCACTTCGGCCATCACGATGAGGATCGTTTCGTTTCCGCCGTGGACGTGCTCAGGGGCGAGGCGGATCCGGAACTGATGCGCGGAAAAATCGCGCTCATCGGCGCGACCGGCCTGGGCCTGCTCGACTACCAGACCACACCCATCGGCGAACGCATCCCGGGGATCGAAATCCATGCGCAGATCCTCGAAGGCATTTTCGACGACAACCTGTTGCACCGCCCGGGTTACCTCGAATACGTGGAAGCCGTGCTGCTCGCGGCGCTGGGCGGGTTGCTGATTTTCGCCGTTCCCGCTGTGAAGCCGAGGATGTCGGCGCTCCTGTTCGCGGCGCTGTTCGCCGGGCTGCTGGCGCTGGGTTTCGGCCTCTACTACTGGCAGCAGCAACTCGTCGATGTGGCCTGGCCGGCCCTGGCCTGCACCCTCCTGTTCGGCGTCATGTTGAGCGGCACGCTGGCCGAGGCGGACGCGCAGCGCCGCGCGCTGCGGCGCGCGCTCGAGGCGGAACGCGAGGCGGCCGCCCGCGCCGCGGGCGAACTGGAGGCCGCCCGGCGCATCCAGATGGGCATGTTGCCGCCCTCTTCCGCCAAGTTTTACGACGACGCCCGTTTTTCCCTGCAGGCGCTGATCGAGACCGCGAAATCCGTCGGCGGCGACCTCTACGATTTCTTCAAGCTCGACGACGATCGCCTGTTTTTCATGGTGGGCGACGTCGCCGGCAAGGGCCTGCCCGCGAGCATTTTCATGGCGGTGAGCAAGGCCTTGTACAAGAGCGCCGCGCTGCGCGCCCGCCTGCAGGCGGGCGCGGCCATCGACGAAGTCATGCAGGCGGCGAACCGGGAAATCGCCCGCGACAATCCGGAAATGCTGTTCGTGACGGTGTTCGCCGGAATCCTCGACCTCAGGAGCGGCGAGCTGCATTTCTGCAACGCCGGCCACGATGCCCCCTACATGCTGGGCGCCGACCACAAAACCCCGGAACGCCTCGAGGGCGATGCTGGCCCGCCGCTATGCGTGATCGAAGAGTATGCCTACAAGTCCCAGGCGTACCGGATGAGCCCGGGCGAAACGCTGTTCGTTTTCACCGACGGGGTGACGGAAGCGATGAACGCAGCGGAAGAACTGTACGGCAAGCAGCGCCTGTTCCTGGCGCTGAAGTCCGTGCGGGACACAAAGGAGACATCGGAAACGGTCAACACGGTGCGCGACGACGTGCGCCTGTTCGTCGGCGAGATCGAGAAATCAGACGACCTTACGATCCTGGCATTGCGGTGGAACGGGAGTGCTGCGTGATCGCGCATTCGCCGGCGGGCCGGTACCCGAGAGGTCCGGGCCAGGTCATCAAATCAGTGCTAGCGCACGCTGATTTCGACGCGCCGGTTCTTCGGTTCGGGAATGCCTTCCGAGGTGGGAATGAGGGGTTCGCGCTTGCCGCGACCGAAGACTTCGATGCTGCCGGCCGGAATGCCTCGGCTGACCAGTTCGTCGCGCACGCGTTCGGCGCGCTGCAGGGACAACTGGTCGTTGTACTGCATGGTGCCAACCGCATCGGTGTGGCCGATTACCCAGATCTCCGGATCGGGGCGCGACTTGAGATCGACAAAAATCCGCGTCACCTCTCCCTCGGACTTGGGAGTCAGCTCATCCTTCGCTTCGAGGAAGTACACCGTAAACGTCGCCGGGCGACTGGGAAGAGCCTTGATTGCCGTGCCGAATTCCTGCTTCGTGCGTTCAGCATCGTAGGTCACGGCCCGAACCTGGCCGGGACCCTCGATATACGCGCCGGCGTAAGCCCTGTTGAGCAGCAGTTGGTCGCCCAAGCCGTCGATGCTGCGGACCATCACACCACCGATCTGGCCGTTGGGCTTTGGCAGCAGAACGACCATGTCGATGTGCGAAGTCCTTGGTTGCACCGCTTCCGGTTCGATCGGTTGCGGGGCGGTCGGCACCGGCTTGGGCCCTGCC
Organism: uncultured Bordetella sp.; assembly: GCA_964402495.1. Taxonomy (GTDB): domain Bacteria; phylum Pseudomonadota; class Gammaproteobacteria; order Burkholderiales; family JACQAP01; genus JACQAP01. Next base: position 6,902 of record CAYODB010000028.1, on the reverse strand, counting down.
GAGGCGATGGATCCGGAATTCCGTTCCGTCGACGCGGCGCAGGCCCCAAGAATCAACGAAGCGGCAATAATTGCCGGTGCATGAAAACGCATCTTCAGTTCGTAGCCTGTTCGTCCACCTTCACGACGAATTCCGTGCCGCGCACACCCATGATCGCAGCCGGCGTGCGAATGCGCATGGCTTCGGGCGACTGCTTGACGATCTTGCCGGAGACTACCGCCAGCGTGCCCTTCTTCAGGGAAGTGTTGAACTCGCCCTTGTGGGTGGTGCTGTCGAACACGAATTTGTCAATGACCAGTTCGCTGTTCGGGCCGGCCGACAACAGGCTGTTGTCCTGGAAGGTGATGCCCACGGAACCATTGGCTCCGGTGAGGACCGTGTCGCTGGCCTGGACAGAGGCGCCCACCGGCGCCGCAATGCGTTTGCCGGCGCGTTCGATGAATACTTCACCCTTGGAAACCTTGACGCGGCCGGCTTCCTCATCGGCCGCCATGGCTCGCGGCGTCGCCAGGAAAACGCACATCAGCGTCAGGAAACCCAGGATCAGAGTATCGCGTTGGAATGACAGCACTTTGTTCATTTTTTGCCCCTTAAGGGTGTCGGGACCGGCAACTGCCGGCTCACAGCTTGTATCAGCAAGATCCATGCACATTGCTATCATAGCAGCGGGCCTGCACCTTGCAATGACAAGCAAATCGCTGTCGATCCAAGGAATTTTGTGATCCGGTTGAGCCGCAGCTTTCCTGCCCGCCTGCGGGCGTTTGAGCAGGTCCGGACGCTGATCGAGGAATTCGGCGCAATGGCCGGCCTTGGCCGCGAGGATCGCCACAAACTGACGTTAATTGTCGAAGAGCTGTTCACCAATACGGTGACGCACGGGTTCCGCGGCGATAGCGATTCACCCGTCCAGTTCACTCTGGAACAGACCGACGGCGGCGCGCGGCTTACCTACGAAGATTCCGCGCCCCAGCATGATCCCATTGCCACCGGCCTGCGCACTGACATCGATGCAACGGTGAACCTGCGCCAGGTCGGCGGCCTCGGTGTCGCCATCGCTCTGGGCCTGACGCAGGACGCGAACTATGCCTACGTCAACGGACGCAACCGGGTGACGATGACCTACCTCACCCAAAAAACCCAGGACTGAGTTCAGGATCCGAGCCGGCGCCACGCCCACGGCGCGCGTCGTACGACGAGGTCCGCCAGGTAAAACAGCAATCCCAGCAGCGCCAGCCAGGGCCACAAGGCGCGCGATCTGCGGCTTTCGTCGCCGTTGCGCGCGAACACCTCGCCGATGTCCGGCGCGACCTTGCCGCCGGTCTGTTCGGCCAGGGTGCGCAACAACTCCATGTTGGGCGGAAACGCGCGGTATTCGTCCGATCTCGAATAATGCAGCTCGCGCGTCCCGGCGCGGGCCGCCGCCTGCCTTGACAGGCCCGGCGAATTGAGCAGTTCGAAGCGCGCAGGGGCAGCGCCTGCCTGCAGCGCCACACGCAGCTGATAATTGCCGGCGCCGGTGCGCGGCAGTTGCAGCGTGGTCGTGCCGCCATCGGGACCGGTCATGCGCACGAGCGGTGCGAGATCGCCGCGGAAACGCCCGTCCGGCGTGAGCGCCGACAGCGTGACGACCGCATCCGCGCCTTCGCGATCCACCCGGAAGTCGAGCTGCTCGCCGGAGTCACGGCGCATGACTTCGCGCGTGACCTGCGCCCACAGTTTTCCGTAGCCCGGCCACTCCAGCCAATTCGCCGCCCAGCGGTTTTTCACGTCGGACGTGAACACCACGGTCTTGCCCAGGCCATACTGCCAGCGCGCCAGCAGCGGCGATTCGGAAGGCGTGGTCAGCAGCACCTCGGCGTTGTCTCGCGCCTTGGAGGCGACAAATCCCTTCAGCTCCGGCGCCTGCGCGATGTCGATGCCCTCGAAAGCGGCCATGCGCCGCTTGAGCACGGGCTTGAAAGCCTCTTCGAGCAGGTTCGCGCGCACGGCGCGCTGCGTTTCCTCGATGAATATCTGGGGAATCGCCTCGGCGCTGACGGTGGCGTAGGCGCGCCCGTTTCCCCACTTGGCGATGTTGCCCATCAGGTTGCGGTCGGCGGCCTCGCCGATCGCAACCGTGGAGACCACGATCTTGTCGGCAGTCATGCGCATGAGCAGTCCCTCGAAATCGGCCGGATGGGTGTCGCCGTCGGACAGCAGGATCACGTGCTTGGTCTTGGCCTCGGCCTTTTGCAGCATGCGGTAGACGATGCCGATGGCGGGATAGATGTTGGTCTGCCCGCTCGCCTGGATGCGGCTGATCTGGTCTTCGGCTTTCCTTTTCGAGCGCACGAACTGCATGGGTACCGAAATGTAAGTCTGCGAATCGAAGGCGACCACGGCGAACTGGTGCTGTTCCTCCAGCAGGTCGAGCGAGGCGCGCGTCGCCTCCTTGGCGAGCTCCATCTTGCGGCCCTTCATCGAATAGGAGCGGTCGAGTGCGATCACCAGCGCGAGGTCCTTGCGCTTTTCCTGGGCGCGGAACTGCACCGGCAGGATTTTCTCGACAGCCGTGTCGCTATAACCCTTTTCGCCGAATACGTTTTCTCCCGACGCGAACAGCAGTCCGCCGCCCTGATCGCGCACGTAGGCTTCGATCGCCTGCATTTGCTCCAGCGCCAACGCTTTCGCGGGAACGTCGCTGAGGATCAGCGCATCGTAGGCCGCAAGGCCAGCCGCGCTGCCGGGAAGGTCCGCCGGCGTCGCCAAGCCGACGTCGATGCCTTCAGCGGCCAGCGCGTCGCGCAGGTAGCCCGCACTGCCGGATTGCCCCTCGACGTAGAGGACGCGCGAGCGGCTTCCCACCCAAGCGGACTGCTGGACGACGTTGTTCTCGATGCTGCCGTCGCCCGCGGCCGCGAGCTCGGCGCTTAGCGTGACCATGCCGGGACGGTTCAGCCTGGCTTCGAAGGGCACGCGATTCAGTCCCGGCCGCAACTGGACCGCGCGGCTGCCGATCGCGGCCTTGCCGTTCTTCAACACAACGCGCGCCTGCATCGCGCGCGGCGAGAAAACGCGAACCGCCACCTTGACGGGCTCCTGCGCACGCAATCCGCCCGGCAATTCGATGCCGTCGACCCATGCGTCGCCGTCGTCGCGGGGCTTTGCCGGGACCGGATAGACGCGAACATTGGCTTCCTTGAGGCGGGGCAGCACGCGCCAGACGTCGCCCGCAGTCTGGTTGCCGTCCGTGAGCAGCACCAGTCGCTTGACGCGATCGCGGGCCAGCCCGAGCAACGCTTCGTCGAGCGCCCGCTCGAGATTGGTCTGCGACTGGTTCAGTGTGCCCGGCACCGAACCGTCCTGGGTCACCAGAATTTTCGACAGGCCTTCGATGCCGTCCACCAGCACTGCACGGTCCGCGAACGCCAGGTAGCGGGACTGTGCCGGGCGCGCCTCGCGATCCGCGTCGCCGATCCATTTCAGCGCCGCTTCGATGAATGAGGAGGACACGCTGCGCGATACATCCAGCGCGTACACCACAGAGACATCGCTGGCGCCGCTGTTCCATTGCGGGCGGGTCAATGCCAGGGCCAGCATGATCACAGCCAGGCTGCGCAAAGCCGTTGTGATGAACAGATGGCGGCGGCTCAGGCTGGTGCGTGTGCGCGCGCTCAGCCACCACAGCAGGGGTATCAGCAGCAACAGGAACAGCGGCCAGGCGCTCCGAATCGCGATCGGCAGGCTCATAGCGTGACCCGCCGGTTCCAGCTCCACCATTCAAAAGCGAGCAGCAGCACAGCGGCCAGCAACAGCAGCAGCCAGGGATCGAGGCGCATTGGGGCCGGTACCGGCAGCGCGGCGGATGCCTCGACCACCATGGGTTTGAGCGTGGACTTGTTCACCTCCGTGGTCTTGCGGTTGAGGACGTTGACGGCGATGCGCAGGCGCTGCTGCGCCGAGACTGCGGTATAGAAACCGGGTTCAGTCATCTCCACCAGGCTGCCGCCCGGAATCGACCGCGCGGTAAGTTCCGCGCCGTCCGCCGCGATGACCCGCGCCCCGGCCAGCGGCAGTTCCATCGTGCCCAGGCCGGACTTGATCAGCGTCGGTTCGCTCACCATCCAGTTGAGCGCGTTGTTCAGGAACACGGGGAAGGCCGCGTGCAGCGCAAAATTGGATTGTTCCAGCGAAAAACCGAACGACACGCGGCGCGTGCCCTGCTCATGCACCCAGGCCAGCGGCACATTGCCGGCGGCCGCAATCAGGATCGTTTCCCCGCCGTCCTTGCGCGCAACGGTCTTCTGCGCGCGCTCCACGAACAGGTCGCTCAGGGAGATGTTTTCCAGCAGCGGATGCGCGGCATCCCAGGCGGTGACGACAGGATTGGCCAGTTCGCCGGCCTGCGCAGGCAGCCATTCCGCCTTGCCAGGATGAAACAGCAGCGCGGGCGCAGCGGGAGGCGTGCGTGGCGCATAGCGATCGAAGACCCAGGCATCCGCGTCGCGGCTGTCAGCGTAGCGCGCCGGCCTCATCACCTTGAGGAGCACTCGCGGCTGAGCGCGCAGCGCTTTCTCCAGCCAAGGGCTGCCCTCGCTGACCAGGTTGACCCGGATCACCCTGCGCATCGGCAGCCATGCATAAGCAACATCGTCATCGGCAAGGCCGTCGCCGGCCATGACCAGCGACGCGCGCACCGGACCGCCGTCGAAATCGGAAACCTCGATCAGTTCGGCTCGCGCGCCGCCCGCGGGAACCTCGAACTTTCTGGCTACGCTGCGCCCGCCCATGCCCGTCAGCGCAAGCGCCATTTCCTTGGTGGTGCCGCCGCCGTTCGTGATTTCGACGTAGGCCTGGACGCGCCGCGGGTCGGCCGGCAGCGGGCGCAACTCGAACGCGGTGATGCCGGCGTTCTGCACGGGATCAAATACCGACTCGATCCGCGCTTTGCGTGGCACCCCGGTGATCTGTACGCCGTCGCTGATGACCACGATTTCAGGCTCGCCGGCACCCTCCTGGCCCCCAGGGGGCGGCAGCGGCACGCGGGGCGCGCCGCCATGGGCAATCCGCAGCGTGGCAAGTCGTTCGATTGCGGCGTCGCGGTCTTCGAAGCCCGGCGTCGAAATCCGCCGCATGGTGTCGGCCAGCCAGACCCGCGTGCCCGCGGACTGCGATTGCAGGATCTCTTGGGCGCGGGCTACGGCATGATCCCAGCGGCTGATGCCGTCGGTGGTACGCGTCGCCATGGTCGAGGAATTGTCGAGCACCAGGACCATTTTTCCGCCGGCGGCGCCCGTCTGAATCAGTTGCGGCCGCGTGATCGCCAGGATGGTCGCCGCCGCGATCACGGCGGCAAGCAGAACCGACAGCCACCAGCGCAGACGGTCCTTGCCCGCATGGGTCTGCTTCAGCACGCGGTCCCAGATCAGGCTGGAAGGCACGATGAAGCGGCGCAGCGGCGGCTTGAGCAAATACAGCAGGACGACCAGGGCCACGCCCAGGAGCGCCGCGGCGGCGGCCCCGCTTGCGGAGAGCGCCAGCGGATTCATCGCAGCAGGCCCTGCTCGCGCAAGGCCTTGAGCATCAGTTCCTCGAACGGCACGCTCGTCAGGGTGCGCAGATAGCCCCAGCCGTGGCTGCGGCAGAAGCCCTCGATCTCGGCGCAATAACTCTGGAAGGTTTCGCGGTAAGCGCGCACGACTTCCGGCGTCACGCGCAGCTGCGTGGCGCCGCCGATCTCGGAATCGACCAGCAGCACTTCCTCGCCAGGCGCCGGATCGGCTTCCTCGGGGCTGGTGACATGGAGCGCGAACACGTCATGGCGGAACTGGCGGATGACCTGGAAGCTCTGTTCGTAGCCCTCGCGGTCGAGGAAATCGGAAATTACGATGACCAGGCCACGCGTGCGCTTGCCGCCGAAGAAAGCGCGGAATGCCGCCTGCAGGCTGGTGCCGCCCTGCGGCTTGACGCGCTCGAGGAAGTGCAGCGAGCGCCAGACCTGGTTCTTGCCGCGCCGCGCCGGCATCTCCTCCACGACCCCGTCGGCGAAGGCGACAATGCTCACCCGGTCGTGGTTGATGAGCCCGATGTAGGACAGCGCGGCGGCGAATTTGCGCGCGAAATCGAATTTGGACGGCGAGCCGAAATCCATCGAGCGGCTGACGTCGAGGAATATGTAGACCGGAAGATCCGCCTCTTCCTCGAACAGGCGCAGGATCAGGCGGTCGAGGCGCAGGTAGGTGCCCCAGTCGAGGTTGCGGGTATCGTCGCCGACGGAATACGGGCGATAGTCCGTGAAGATCATGCCCGTGCCGGTGCGGCGCGAGCGGTGGTGGCCACGCAGGTGCCCGGCCACCGGCCCGCGCGTTAGCATGGTCAAGTGTTCGAGCTGGCGAAGGAACTCTTCGCTGAACAGCAGGCTTTCCTGGGTCAAGGGGCTACCTCGCGGGCCGCGCGTTGCTGCAACTATTCTTTCGGCTCGGGTACCCAGTCGAGAATCCGTTGCAGGATCGTGTCGGCATCGACGCGCCCCGCTTCGGCTTCGAAGTTCAGCAGGATGCGGTGCCGCAGCGCCGGCAGCGTCACCGCGCGCACATCCTCGCAGGACACATGGACGCGGTCGTTCATGAGCGCATGCACCTTGGCGCCCAGGATCAGCGCCTGGGAACCGCGCGGGCTGGAACCGAAGCGCACGTACTTCTTTGTCATTTCGTGCCCCTGGGCTGATTCCGGATGGGTGGCCAGCGTGATCTTGATCGCATACTCCTGCACCGGCCGGGCAACGGGAATGGCCCGTGCGGTCTCGCGCATTTCCAGGATCTGGCCCTGCTGCAGCACGCGCCTCACAGCCGGTTCCTTCTCGCGGGTGGTGCGGTCGATGATCAGGTGCAACTGCTCGACGTCGGGAAAATCCAGCCTGAGCT
>CAYODB010000027.1:1092-25939 GCA_964402495.1 uncultured Bordetella sp. | reverse complement strand
CAGCGAGGGCTACCAGCATGCGCCGGCGGCTGATGATCTGGCGGATGCGGGCGCTCAATTGCCGAGCCGCTCCCTGTCCTTGGCCAGTTCGTCCAGCGTGGCCTGGAACATACGCGGCCGCGCTTTCAGTTGCGACAGCACGTGGAACCAGGCACCCACCGCGAGCACCGCCACTGTACCCGCGAGGCCCGCGGCGACCAGCACCCGGTTCGAATCCCAGAACACAATGATGATCGCCACCGCAGACAGGATCACCGCAGTGAACATCAGGAACAACGCGACGATGCTCCAAACCAGGAGAGTGGCCAGCCTCGCGACCTGCTCCTCGAGTTCGGTGCCGAGCAGTTCAAGCCGGGTATGGGCGAGCCCGACGAGCGTGACCAGCAGACCCTTCAGCGAATCGAACAAGCCGCGGGGCCTCGCCGCCCGTTCGTCGTCGACATCGTGATCGATCATGCCGCGATCACTTGCGGCTCAACATCAGGCCAACCACGAGTCCGACACCCGCAGCGATGCCGATCGCAGTCCACGGATGCTCGTGCACGTATTCGTCGGCGCTCTCTGCCGCTTCGCGGCCACGCTCGACGGCCGCCTCGCCCGCTTCGGCGAGGGCTTCCCGGGCCGCGCGGATCGAATCCTCCGCGCGCGCCCGGGCCGACGCGACTTTTTCGCCGGCCTGACCCGCGGTCGCCTTGAGCAATTCCTCGGCGTCCATCATCACCAACCGCAGATCCTTCATCAATTTTTCAGTCGATACCTGCTGCTTTGCCATTGTCTGTCTCCATGCCTGGGTTTCTCGGACGGCGCCAATCACGCCGGTATCGCGCGGAGCCGGTATCGCGTGGATCTACCGCGCCACACCCTTGAGAGCGGTCCTGGATACATTAGGTTCCGGCCCACTCAACTTGCTTTCAGCATATTGACCAGCGCCCCGAGCGCCTTGCCGCGATGGCTGATCCTGTTCTTTTCCACTGGCGTCAGTTCCGCACCGGTCTTTCCCGATTCTGGATCGAGGAACAGCGGGTCATAGCCAAATCCGTCATTGCCGCGGGCTACGCGCAGGATTTCGCCCTGCCATTCTGCCTGCGCGATCAGGGGCTGCGGATCCTCGCCATGCCGCATCAGCACCATGACGCAGCAATAATGCGCCTTGCGGTCGGTCTCGTGGTGCAGCAGTTGCAGCAGGCGTTCATTGTTGCGCTGATCCGATTTCGGCTCGCCCGCGAAGCGCGCCGATTGCACGCCGGGCGCGCCACCCAGCGCATCGACGCAAATGCCAGAGTCATCCGCCAGCGCCGCCACTCCCGTCAGTCGCGCGGCGTGGCGCGCCTTGGCCAGCGCGTTCTCCACGAAAGTCGAATAAGGCTCTTCGGCTTCCACAATTCTGAAGTCGGACTGCGGCAGGACTTCGATGCCCAGCGGCGCCAGGATCTCACTGATTTCCCTCAGCTTGCCTGAATTGTTGCTCGCTATGACGAGTTTCTCGAACATTTAGATCCTTACCGCAGATACCCTGGCGTAGCCCGGAGTATCTGCGGTTAATTGTTGTAGTCGAGAGCCGCTTTCTGCGCAGCGACAAGCTGGCGGATGCCGCTATCCGCGAGCGCCAGCATGGCGTCCAGTTCCTTGCGTGAGAACGGCGCGCCCTCGGCCGTGCCCTGCACCTCCACCATGCCGCCGCTGCCGGTCATCACGACGTTCATGTCGGTATCGCAGGCCGAGTCCTCGGGATAGTCCAGGTCCAGCACCGGCACGCCCTGGTAGATGCCCACCGAAACTGCGGCGACGAAATCGAGAATGGGTGATTCGGCGACCAGGCCGCTTTTCTGCAGATGACTCACAGCGTCATGCAGCGCCGCGAACGCGCCGGTAATGCTGGCGGTGCGCGTGCCGCCGTCCGCTTGAATCACGTCGCAGTCGATCTGGATGGTACGCTCGCCGAGGCGCTCCAGGGACGTCACCGCCCGCAGGCTGCGCCCGATCAGGCGCTGGATTTCCTGGGTGCGGCCGGACTGCTTGCCGCGGGCCGCTTCGCGGTCGCTGCGGGTATTGGTCGCGCGCGGCAGCATGCCGTACTCGGCCGTCAGCCAGCCCTGCCCTTTGCCCTTGAGAAAGGGCGGCACTTTTTCCTCGACACTGGCGGTGCAGATCACGCGGGTGTCACCGCACTCGATCAGCACCGAACCTTCGGCGTGGCGCGTATAGCGGCGCGTGATGACAAGCTTTCTCAACTGATCGGGGGTGCGTCCACTTGGGCGCATGGCGGTTCCTCAATGACGACGGTATGGAAGTCCGGCGGCTACGGGTGGTGCGGGAAAGCCGGGGCAGGTGCCGGTACGTTCTGTGCTATCTTTTCGGCTCACCAATTTTGGTGAACTCCCTTCACCTTGTAAAGCTTCCCCTTCCCATGATCTACAGCATGACCGGTTATGCCGTCGCATCGGCGGAGTTGCCTTTCGGCACGCTCAACCTCGAATTGCGCTCGGTCAACCATCGCTACCTGGACATCCAGTTCCGCATTCCCGACGAACTGCGCACGCTGGAAGCCGGCATGCGGGAAATGGCGACCGCGCGCATCAGCCGCGGCAAGGTGGAAGTGCGCGTGGCCGTCAACAAGGCCCCAGCGTCCCCATCCAGCCTGCAACTCGACGAAAAGCTGCTGGGGCAGCTACAGCAACTGAACCAGCGCGTGAAAGCGGCGATGCCGGAGAGCCCGCCGTTGACGGTAAACGACGTGTTGCGCTGGCCCGGCATGCTCGGCAACGACGAACTTGAAGGCGAACTGCTACAAGAGTCCTGCAACCGGCTGATTGGCCGCGCCCTCAACGACCTCACGGCCATGCGCGCGCGGGAAGGCGACAAGCTCAGGCAGATCCTGATCGAGCGCATCGAATCCATGGACGCGCTGGTGCGCAAGGTCGCGCCACGGATGCCACAGTTGCTCGCCTCCTACAAGGACAAGCTTTCGTCGCGCCTCAAGGACGCCATGGTGAACATGGACGACGACCGGCTGAAGCAGGAACTGGTGCTGTTTTCCTCGAAAATCGACGTCGACGAGGAATTGTCCCGGCTGACCACGCATTTTGGCGAAATCCGCCACATCCTGGAAAAGGGCGGCGCGGTGGGCAAGCGCCTGGATTTCCTCATGCAGGAACTGAACCGCGAAGCCAACACCCTGGGTTCGAAGTCGGTGGACCTCGAGGTCACCCAGACTTCGATGGACCTCAAGGTGCTGATCGAGCAGATGCGGGAGCAGATCCAGAACATCGAATGAAGCCAGCCACGAGGTTCGAGGTGCGAGGGTCGAGTGAAGTTCGAACCCTGTCGTGGGAAGCTGTGACAGGGAATCTTTCGCTGGTTCGTAGAATTCTCGATTTCAGTTTGCCACTGAGGACGCGGCCCCCGGCCCCCGGCCCCCGGCCCTGAATTCCGTGACCGGCAACATCTTCATCGTGTGCGCCCCGTCCGGCGCCGGCAAGACCTCGTTGGTCAGGGCCATGCTTGAACGCGAGCCCTCGGTCAGCCTGTCGATCTCCCATACCACCCGCGCCATCCGGCCTGGCGAACAGGAGGGACGCGACTATCATTTCGTCGCGCGGCCAGTGTTCGAGAAAATGATCGAACACGGCGATTTTCTGGAAAGTGCCGAGGTGCATGGCAACCTGTATGGCACTTCGCAGACCTGGATCGAGACGCAGCGCGCCAGAGGCCGCGACCTCGTGCTCGAAATCGATTGGCAGGGTGCGCAGCAGGTGCGCCGGCTCATCCCGGACGCCATCGGCGTTTTCATCCTGCCGCCCTCCCTGGAGGTGCTGCGGCAAAGGCTGACCGACCGGCGCCAGGACAGCGCGGAGGTGATCGACAAGCGCCTGCGTGCCGCCCGGGGCGAGATCGCCCATGTGGAGGAATTCGACTATGTTATTATTAACAGCGATTTCAAGGCGGCGGTTGAGGACCTGGTCGGCATCGTGCGCAGCGCACGCCTGCCGGTGATCCGGCAGCTTGCCCGCCATCGCGACCTGATCAACAGCCTTAAGTAAACGACAACATAATGGCGCGCATCACCGTAGACGATTGCCTGAAACACATCCCGAATCGTTTCGAGCTCACGCTCGCCGCGACTTATCGTGCGCGCCAGCTTGCAACCGGCGGCACGCCGATGGTGGACACCAACAAGGACAAGCCCACCGTCATCGCCCTGCGCGAAATCGCCGCGCAGAAGATCGGGGTCGATATCCTCAAGACCAAGACCTGAACGACGCCCACGCACTGCGAACTTCTGGAGGTCATCCCGATTAGCCCGACCGCCTCGTGACGGGCGGTCAAAACGCCGCTACACCACCGACAATGTCCGAGGCCGAGCTACTGTTCAAGGACGCAGCCGGCTACCTCAAGCCGGAGGACATTGCTCAGCTTCAAAGCGCGTATCTGTTCAGTGAATCCGCCCATCAGGGCCAGTTCCGCAAGTCCGGCGATCCGTATATTTCCCACCCGATCGCCGTCGCCAAGATCCTCATGCAGTGGCACCTCGACAGCCAGGCGCTTACCGCAGCGCTGCTGCATGACGTGATGGAAGACACCGCCGTCACCAAGAACGAGATCAGTGAAAAGTTCGGCAAGCATGTCGCCGACCTGGTGGACGGCGTCTCCAAGCTCGACCGCATCGAGTTCCAGACCCAGGAGCAGGCTCAGGCGGAGAATTTCCGCAAGATGCTGCTCGCCATGGCGCGCGACGTCCGCGTGATCCTGATCAAGCTCGCCGACCGCCTTCACAACATGCGCACCCTGCAGGTCATGCACGCGAAGAAGCGCGCCCGCATTGCCAGGGAGACGCTGGAAATTTACGCGCCAATCGCACACCGCCTTGGCCTCAACCAGCTGTACACCGAACTGCAGGAACTCTCGTTCCGCCATCTCTACCCGAACCGTTACAACGTGCTGTCCAAGGCGTTGCTGCGCGCGCGCGGCAACCGTCGCGAAGTGGTCGACAAGATCCTCGAATCGATCAAGCAAAAGCTTGCCGACAGCCATCTCGATGCCACGGTGACCGGCCGCGAGAAAAATCTCTACAGCATCTACAAAAAGATGCTCGAGAAGAACCTCTCCTTCGCCGAGGTCTTCGATATCTACGGCTTTCGCGTCATCGTGCGCGACACGCCGGCCTGCTACCTCGGACTGGGCGCGCTGCACCAGCTTTACAAGCCGATCCCGGGCAAGTTCAAGGACTACGTCGCCATCCCGAAGGCCAATGGCTACCAGTCCCTCCACACCACGCTGTTTGGCCCATTCGGAACGCCGATCGAAGTGCAGATCCGCACTTTGGAAATGCACAAGATCGCCGAGGCCGGCGTCGCCTCGCACTGGCTTTACAAGGAGAACGACGCTCAGATCAACGACCTGCACCGCAAGACTCACCAGTGGCTGCAGAGCCTGCTGGAAATGCAGTCGGAATCCGGCGATTCGATCGAATTCCTTGAGCACCTCAAGATCGATCTTTTCCCGGACGAGGTCTACGTGTTCACCCCCAAGGGGAGGATCATGGCGCTGCCGCGTGGCACGACCTGCGTGGACTTCGCCTATGCCGTGCACACCGATATCGGCAATCGCTGCGTGGCGGCCAAGATCAACCACGAACTGGTGCCGCTGCGCACGGAACTCAAGAACGGGGATCGCGTCGAGATCATCACGGCAGTGCACGCCAAGCCCAATCCGGCCTGGCTGAACTACGTGGTCACCGGCAAGGCGCGTTCGCACATCCGCCATTTCCTGAAGACCATGCAGTACGAGGAATCCGCTCAGTTAGGTAAGAATCTACTCAATCAGGCACTCGCCGCGCTGAAATCCGGTGCCGAAAAGGTCACCGACGCAGAGTGGGAGCGGCTGCTCAAGGAGAACAGCGCCAAGTCGCGCCAGGAGGTGCTGGCGGAAATCGGGCTCGGAAAGCAGCTCGCCATCGTCATCGCGCGCGAGTTGCTCTCAATCGCGGAACCCAAGGGCAGCAAGAGCGAGAAACTGCCCGGCAGCCTGATTATCCGCGGCTCGGAGGGCATGGCATTGCAGTTCGCCAAGTGCTGCCACCCGATCCCGGGCGATCCGATCATAGGCTTTCTGAAGAAGGGCCACGGCCTGGTGATCCACACCCATGATTGCCCGGTGGCGCGCAAGACGCGCGGCGATCCGGAAAAATGGCTGGACGTGGAATGGGCGCCGGACACCAAGAAGCTGTTCACGGTGAACATCAAGATGGTCGCTTCCAACCAGCGTGGCGTGCTCGCGAAGATCGCCGCTGGTATTGCCGAAACCGATTCCAACATCGACAACGTCAGCCTCGAACCTGGCGATTCGAGCGCCTACACCATCATTCATTTCACGCTCCAGGTGCATAACCGCCTGCATCTCGCTCGGATCATGCGCAGCCTGCGGCGGGTGCCCGAAGTGCTGCGCATATGGCGCCTGAAGGGTTGACCCGCAAGCCGGGGTGAATTAAGGTTCGCACTCCTGAAAAGGGGAGTAGCTTCACAGCGGTGGCCGTCAAGACGGGTGCGAACCCCGGTGCCGCTGGCAGCGCAAGCTGTCGCGAGACCTTTACCGGTCGGTAAAGGTTTTTTTCGCCCCGACTTTTCCGCCCGGTATTTCATTTGCGGGGTACAGGCGAAAAATGGAATTCCTCTCTGCCGAGTTTTTTTCCGCGCTGCTGGCCATCATCATCATCGACCTCGTGCTTGCTGGCGACAATGCCATAGTTATTGCCCTTGCCGCGCGCTCCCTGCCTGCGGACCTGCGCAACAAAGCGATACTCTGGGGCACCGTGGGCGCGATCGTAATGCGCTCGGCAATGACAATCATCGTGGTGTGGCTGCTGATGATCCCGGGTCTGCGTTTCATCGGTGGCCTGGCCCTGGTCTGGATCGCGTGGAAACTCCTGGTGCCCAAACAAGACACCGGCGAAGTGCACGCGAAACCCGTGGATAGCTTCTGGGCCGCGATGAAAACGATTGTCATTGCCGATGCGATCATGGGACTCGACAACGTGCTCGCGGTTGCCGGCGCGGCAAAAGGCAGCTTCCTGCTGGTCGTGCTGGGGCTGCTGATCAGCGTGCCGATCGTGGTCTGGGGCAGCACACTGATCTTGAAATGGGTGGACCGTTTCCCGGTGATCGTCTACGTCGGCGCCGGTGTTCTGGCCTGGACCGCTGCGCAGATGATGCTGCACGAACCCCTGCTGGCCCCGTATGTCGACAACCCGGTCCGCGGCGTCACGTACGCGCTGGTGATCGGTGGCGTGTTGCTGTCGGGATACCTGTCCGCGCGGCGTGCCGGGATAACCGCATCGGATCCGGATCGATCCGCGTAGCAACCATGTTCTATACTCCGGGTTCAGGCTGGTCTTGAGAAAGCACATGATGGGGCGTTTCTATTCCGCGGTGATGGTTGTCATCCTGGGCAGCTCCGCCCTGGTTTACGCTGCGGACCAAAGCCGGCTGCCGCAAACGATGCGCAGCGAGTCCCTGGAACTTCCCGGACTCACCGCCGGTTGCCACGTCTGCGAATGGCGCCCGAAGCTCAACCAGATGCCCGCCTCGGACCAGTGCGGCATTGAGGACTCCGGTGCCGTCAGGGTGGGCCTGTTCGAATGTGGCTTTTCCCAGGACTGCCAGCGCGAATGCCACTTCCTGCGTTGCGGGACGGATTGAGCCTGAATTCACGCCGGAATCCCCTGGCTTCTGACCCGTAAGCCACCCGGTCGCCCGCCGGCGACGCTTTTGCCTTCAAAACCGGTGCGGGCGCTCCGGCACCTTCCCACAATCGCGTTAAACCCCTGATCAGATTTGTGAATTTACGCGTGGCACGGCGGTTGCCATGTTAAGCCCAGATACAGGGGTCAGCCGCTGTGCGGCTGGTCAATCTTCTCTCAACGCGAGGTGCACCATGTTGCTCGACCCGATGTCCAACCTGACAGCACGGCCCGGAAGAACGGTACTGCAGCTGATTCAGGAAGGCATACAGACGCTGTTCCACCTGATGCTGTTCTCGCTCCTGGTGCTCGGTTTCAGCGGCCTGGTTTACAAGGCCTTGCGGCCCGAGGGCTGGATGACCGGTGTGGTGGGGCAGGTCTGGGGCCAGCACCCCGTGGCGGCGATCCTGCTCAGCATTGCTGCGGTGTGTGGGGCCATGTGGGCTACCCGTTTTTTCGAGCGTCTGCCGTTGTTCGGCAAGCGCGGCGACATACTGGTCTATTGCTGCCTCGCTTTGGGACTGTTTTTCGCCTTCAAGCTGGTCGTCACCGGGTCTCTCTAGATAGGGTTCTACCTCATCGCCCCCCGCCTGCGGACCCTCCCCCACAGGCGGGATCAGGGCGATGACCCATTCTGTTGGCTGTCGTCCGGCAGCTACAGAAATTCGTCAGATACATCATCGAGTTAGCGTAACGGCATGCGGCGATGTCGCCGGCCAACGACTTGCGCACCGCAGGAATCGCCGCCAAGCGGTTGTTTTCGCATGTGAGCGCATCTGGCATACGCGTTGCGAGAACAATTTTTGCCACGTGCTTCTGCCGTCGCCCGCAACGCGGACCCTGGTCCGTGCCATCAACGAGTCCTGGTGAAGAGGAAACTCGAATGCAGATGCGTGCATCCCTCCTGTTAGCCGCAGCCTTGGCCGCAAGTCCCGCGTGGTCCGCCGATGCGGCCAAGCGCGAGGCCGAGCGTCCTTCCACTCCCCAGTTCGGAACGGCATCCGCGAAGGCAGCCATATCCGCAACCGGAGCAACGGCACCACGAAAACCGAAGCGCGTGCGCTACACCATCCCGGCGCCGACGCGCATGTAAGCCTTAAATAAAAAAAGGCCGCGAGATCGCGGCCTTTTTTCAATTTCGACAGGCTCAGGTGCCCGGCCGCTCCATTTTGCAGGTGGTCGGCAGTGCAGTGTCCTTGGCTTCAATGCGGGCTTCGGTCCTGAATCCCATGCCGGTGCGTTCGACGTCGTACTTGGCGCCCTTGGTTCCCACCTTGACGAAGCTCGAAATGAACAGCGGCTGCACCAGTTGGTGGTTGTCGGCCCGCATTTCTACCTCACCCGTAATGCCCTGGTGCTTCATGCCTTCCAACGCCCTGGCCACTTTGGCCGGCTCGGTGGACTTGGCCTGATTCATGGCCTTGGCCAGCATTTCCACGCCATTCTTCAGCGACAGGAAAAAGAAATCGTCCTTGGCATCGGAAAAACGCTTGCGGTAACCCTCGGTCAGCGCATCGGACTCCTTGCCGCCGTAGTTGGTGTGCCACATGCTGACCTGGCGGATGTCCTCGCCGGCCTGGCCGATCGCAGTCGGACCGCCAACAATGCCGGAGTAATAGGTGAACAGATCCGCCTTCAGGCCCGACTCCTTGGCTGCCTTGACCAGCAGCGACAGGTCCACGCCCCAGTTGCCGGTGATGACGCTGTCCGCGCCTGCCGCCTTGATCTTCGACACATACGGCGCGAAATCCTTCACCTTGCCGATCGGGTGCAGGTCGTCGCCGACGATTTCCACATCGGGCCGCTTCTGCGCCAGCATCGCCCGGGCCGCCTTGGAAACGCCCTGCCCAAAAGCGTAGTCCTGGTTGATCAGGTAGACCTTCTTTATCTGTTTCTGTCCGGAGATATAGGTGGTCAGGGCGTGCATCTTCATGTCCGTGTCCGCATCGAAACGGAAATGCCAGAAACTGCATTTTTCGTTGGTCAGGCTGGGATCGACCGCACCGTAGTTGAGGAACAGGACGGTCTGATCCGGATTGCGGGCGTTATGCTTGCTCACGGCATCCGACAGGGCAATAGCCACGTTGGAGCCGTTGCCCATGAAGAAAAAACGCACCCCCTTGTCAATCATCTGCTTCAGGGAAATCAGCGCTTCCTGCGGGCTGCTCTTGGAATCGAAAGTCTCGATTTCGAGCTTGGTGCCGCCGAGTACGCCGCCGCCAGCATTGACGCCTTCGACGATCAGAAGCATCTCTCGCGCACCGTGTTCGCCGACATTGGCAAACGGTCCCGACAGGGGATCCATGTAACCGATCTTGAGCGTGTCGGCCGCGAGGGCCTCACCGCCAACCTGCACAACCAACAGCAGCCCAAGAAGGCCGCGGCAAAGTTCTTTGAATCGCATGTGCTTTACTCCTCCATCGTCTAGGGTGCGGGCACCGCTGTAGTCCGCAGCTATTTTTGGCGCATGACCTCATTCTAACCCAGCCTGCACCGCGTCCTTAACGCCCCAGCGGCAAGCGGGTTTACCAGCGGCGGAATGTCAGGCTTGCTTGCGAACCGGGTTGGCAAGCCTGCCCAGACCCTCGATCCGGCATTCGGCGACATCTCCGTCCCTGATCACGACCGCACCCGGGGTACCGGTGCTGATGATGTCGCCGGGATACATGGTTGCAACGTGTGAATGGAAGGAAACCAGGTAAAGCGGAGGGAACGCCATGTTGGCAACCTCGTTCTCCCTATGCAGCTTGCCGTTGTTCCAGGTGCCGACCTTCACCTTCAGCACGTCCGCCACCTCGTCGGGCGTGATCAGTTCCGGCCCGAAGGAGAAGAATGTGTCGAAATTCTTCGAGCGCGTGAGGAAACGCGGATTCTTCTGCAGGATGTCCTCCGCCGTCATGTCGAGAATCAGGCAATAGCCGGCGATGTAAGCCGGCGCGTCGGATTCCGAAACGAAGCGGCAGGTGCGTCCGATAATTACGCCGATCTCGGCTTCCGCCGTCACGCGTTCCGACTGGGACGGCAAAACGATAGGGTCGGCTGGGCCGATAATCGTGTTATCGCATTTCATGAACGACGCCGGCTCTGTGGGATAGGGCGCATTCAGGTCCGCAGCGTGGTCGCGATAATTCAGGCCGATGCCCAGGATCTTGCGCGGATGTCGGTACAGCGGACCATATCGGACCGAGCCCGCATCCAGTTTGAACGGCGTCTGCTCCGCATCAGCGAGGATGCTGCGATTGAGGCCGCGTTCGATCAGCGTGAACAGATGTTGCGGCCAGGCTTTGCCCAGGTGTGCATTGATCGCCGCGACCGGCACGATGCCGGCGCGGGTGACGACGGCCGCTTGCTCCACGCCGTCCAGTTTGATGGTGCAAAGCCTCATGGCGAATGACTCCGCTGAGCGGGCCCGTCTATTTAGGTTTCGGATTATACGGCGCGAACCGGCGCGTTCTCAAAACTGCCGAGCCCCGTTGCCGGGAGATCTACTTGGTTGCAACGAAGCGGCCGCCACCAAGCGCACGCGACTGCACCAGCGCCACCAGCCGTGCATAGGAACTGTAGAACGCATCGTCACCGGACGGCGCTCCTTCGCGGGTTGTTTCCTCGCGCAGCTTGCCGTACATGGCAAAGCGCTGCGCCAGGATCTCGCCCCAGACGCCGGTCAGGTCCTCAATCCCAATGTCGCGGAAGCCGGCTTGTTCCAGCAGCAGCCGGTAGCGGTCGAAGCTCTGGATGGATTGCGCCGCGATGCCCTGCCACATCGACTCATAGTCGGCCGCATCAAGCGGGCGATGCTCGGCCCAGTCGGTAAATGCCAGGCGGCCGCCCGGCTTTAAAATCCGGAAGGCCTCGGCCAGCGCCGCCCGTTTGTCCGGGACATGCAGCAGCGCCTCCTGGCTGATGACGGCATCCATGCTGTCCCCGGCAAGCGGCACCCGCATAACATCGCCACGGACGACGCGCACCCGGCTGGTGAGCCCCACCCGCCGCGTCAGGTCCCAGGCCCCCGGCGCACGATCGGGATTCAGCTCGATGCAGGTGACAACGGCGCCGTATTTGTGGGCGAGATAGCGAGCCGGACCGCCGAGGCCAGCGCAGAAATCCGCCACCTGCCGTCCCGGTCCGATCAAGGCGCGCTGTGCCAGCGTATCCACGACCTCGAGACCGCCGTAATGATCCTGATCGTGCGGGAACAGGTCCTCCGGTGCGAGCGCGTCGAGGTTGCCGCGCTGTGCCCACAGGCGGGCAAGGATCTGGACATGCGAGATCGGGTGCCGGCTGTAGAATGCCAGCACGTGTGCCTTCGAGAAGCTTTCCTGCGTCATCTCATGTCCATGCCCGCCGGGGGCGCCGCTTCCACGAACTCCGGTTTCACGGCACGATCACAGACCATAACCGATATCCTATAATTCTGCCTGTTACGGTCTGGTCTCAAAAAACAACAAGGTTCGGAAGGGAAATGAAACCCAAGCTGCTCGCCTGTGCGCTCGCATTACTGCTGCCCGCTTCCGCTCTCGTGCCCGCCGCATTCGCGGCGAAGACCGATTCCTGTGCGCACTGCCACGGAACCGACGGGAATTCGACTTCGAGCGCTTACCCCAGCCTTGCTGGCCAGACCAAGCAATACCTCTACAAGCAGATCAAGGCCTTCAAGGACGGCGAGCGCAAGAATTCCATGATGTCGCCTTCGGTCGGCGTGCTCACCGACCAGGACATGCAGGAGGCCGCGGAATACTTTTCCTCGCAGTCCCTGAGCCGCAGCACGGCGAAGACGGATCCCGCGGTCATCGCCGAAGGCAAGAAGATTGCCGACGCGGCGCAATGTGTCGCCTGCCATCAGCCCGGCTACAAGGGCCTTAACGAGTTTCCGCGCCTGTCGCGCCAGAAGTATCCCTATCTGGTGAAACAGCTGAAAGATTTCCGCGATGGCGTGCGCACCAACGACAACGGCGTGATGCTGCCCACGTTAAAAGACCTGACCGACGCTCAGATCGAAGCGCTGGCGCAGTACCTGACCAGCCTTTAGGCGCTCAACTGCCGGCCCCGGGTCGCGCGGCAGGCCGGGGGGGTACGTCGAATTACGACGACGACTAATTGAAAACGCAGAAAATTGGTGGGCCGTGCAAGATTCGAACTTGCGACCGTTGGATTAAGAGTCCACTGCTCTACCAGCTGAGCTAACAGCCCTTTTCGCGAGGGGCGCATTCTAACAAAAAACGGTAGAGGCGTCGCAAGCCGGTTGTACCGGCCAACTTGAAAATCGGGATTCTGTGTGCCTATGGCGACAGACTGCAGCACCCGTTCAGCTTCGGACTGGCGCAAAACGGCCGATTCGGCTGTGCCCACGCCCGCAGAAAGCGCCATGGGAACCCTGTGGGAACTATGGGTCGCCATTTGCGCCCGAATCTGCCCCCCCCGGCGTCATCCCGGACGGGTGGGAACGGTTCGTGCTGCCTATGGGACAGACTCGGACCGTCGAAGACCGCCAGCACCCCAGGCGGTCCATTGCGCGGCAGTCACAAACCATTTGCGTCAGGCAATGCAACCCGGCAACAGCCGGGGAAAAGGAGCGTGCAAGTGAAAACAGATTTTAAAGCTGCCTCAGTACTCAAGCGCCTGGGTAAATCCCTGTCCGACGCGGACATCGACTACCAGGCGGGCCAGGGCATCCATGAATTCAGCGTCAGGCTGGGCGGCATGCGTCACGTGGTGGACTTCACCGACGACCTGATGGAGAAGAAGGACGACAAGGACCTGTCGGTGGTGATCCTGGGCATTGTGGAACGCGCCTCGACCCAGTCCCTGCCGGTTCACTTCATGGTGCGCAACGACAACTTCGACAAGGTCTTCAAGTCGCTGCGGCACTGACCCGACCCACGGATGAAGGTACGCGCCGGTTCCCATGGCTGCCGACTGCGACGGTTCTGCGGCCCAACCATGCACAAGCCGGCTTTACACTGGCCCCGGGTTCGGCAGTAAAGAGTTTGAAGAGCCAGCTGAACGCTAACCCTATGAGTCCGTTGGTAGGCGGTGCGAGATTCGAACTCGCGACCAACGGATTAAAAGTCCGCTGCTCTACCGACTGAGCTAACCGCCCAAAAAAGAGGCGAATTTTACCGGCGGGCGGCAGGGAGCGTCAAACCAAAATACTCTCGAAACAGCCGCTCCTGATCAGGTTTCGTGCAGCATCCGGCGATATTGCAGCTTCATGGTCACGGCGGCGCCGGCAATGATGGAAAAGAACACCAGGATCGAACCCAGCGCCAGCGTGGAAATACCAGTAATGCCCTGGCCGATGGTGCAACCCATGGCCGTCACGCCGCCGAAGCCCATCAAGACTCCGCCGAGGATGTGGTTACGCGTATCGGAGCCGGAAGCAAAGCTTTCCCAGCGGAACCGGCGCGTGGCGGCGGCGAGGGCGAACGACCCGGCCAGCGTGCCGAGCACGACCGCGACGCCAAAGGTCAGGCTCATCGACTTATCGGCCCAGAACTGCAGCAGCTCGAGCGTATTCGCGGCTGGACCGATGAAGGTAAAGGACTCCGGCCGCGCGGTGCGGGTGCCGAGCCAGGCCTCCTGCAGAGTCTCCGGGTCTTCTGCAACAAACCCGATGTGGCCGGTCACGTACCAGCCACCGACGATGACCAATCCGATGACCGTGCCCGCGAACACGCGCTCGTAGTCGGTACGGAATCCGCGGTCCCGGAGCACGAAGACCGCGAGGCCGAGTGCGACGGCAGCCGCGATCCACGGCTGCACACTGCGCTTGCCGATGCCCAGCGGCACGGCCAGCAGCCATGACAGGTCCTGCCCCTGGTCGAACTGGACCGCCAGCGTGCTCAGGAACTCGCGTGCCGGCGAGAACAGGCCACGCAGGGTCATTTGCGCGGACAAAGCGAGGAACAGGAGCACGACCAGAGATTTGAGGTTGCCGCCGCCGAGGCGTACCAGGCTGCGGCTGCCGCAACCCGATCCCAGAGTCATGCCCACGCCGAACAGGAAGCCGCCTGAAAGATAGGCGAGCCAGGGCCAGCGGGCTCCGGGATAGGCGGAACGGGACAGATCGACCAGCCCGGCAAGATCCAGCGCATTGGCGCCGGCGACGGCCACCGCTATCGCGAGCAGCCACATGCGCATCCGGCTCCAGTCGCCCATGTTGACGATGTCGGAGACGGCGCCCATGGTGCAGAAATCCGTTCTTTGCGCGACCGCGCCGAATATCAAGGCGAGCAGGAAACCGGACAGTACGACGAGCGAAACGATGTGGGTGGTAGTTTCCACGGTGTCAGGTCCGCAGGCGGTTACAAACCCACCGAGGCTTGGCGCTTACTTGATGCGGGCGAGGCGCCCTTTCGCCTTTTCTGCGGATTCGGTGGCCGGATACTTCGCGATCAGGTCCTCGAAGGTTTTCTTCGCGGCCGTACTGTCCCCCAAGGTCGACTCCGCAGTGCCGATGATGAGCATTGCATCCGGCACCTTCGCGCTGTCAGGGTAGGTCCCCAGCAGCCGGCGTTGCGCTTCGATGGCGGCCCGAAAGTCACGCAGATGGAAATAAGACTCACCAATCCAGTACTGGGCATTCGACGCCAGCTGATGCTTCGGATACGTCTTCAGGAATCCGTCGAAACCGCGGATGGCGCCCTGGTAGTCATTGATCCGGTAGTTGCTGTAAGCCGTGTCGTAGGCACGCTGAATCGCCGCATGGTCCGGGTTCGACAGGCTCGCGGGCGGCAACGACGCTGCCGACGTGCCTGTTGCCGCGGGAGCCGTGGCTGCGACGACGCCGCCAGGTTGGCCCGCGGTGGTCGGCGCCGGCGCGGTCGATGCAGGTGCTGTAGCCGTGGATGCGGGCGGCACCACCGGCGCCACTGTGCTGGGGACCGGTGCGGGGATAGAACCGGCGGGCGTTCCCGCAGCCTGTTCGAGTTTGCGCACCCGCTCCTCGAGATTTGAGATGCCTTCCGGATCCTTCTTGCCGGCCCCGGCGCCCTGCTGTTCGATGCGGCGCAGCCGCGTATCCAGGTCGACGTACATATCGCGCTGGCGCTTTTGCGCGTTGGCGATCTCGTTGGTCAGCACTTCGATCTGGCCGCGCAACCGGCTGATGTCGCCGTTGAGTGCCTCGACCTGGTTTAGCAGTTGCACGACCCCCCTGTTGGGAGGCGCCTCGGCCTGCGCCGGCGCAATGGCAGGCTGGGCAAGAAAAACGGCAAATGCGAGAACGGGCAGACCTCGCCGCCTCGAGGAACAGCGTGCTGCGCCGCTGGCGGATCTGGATGAAACGCCGGTCAGCATGTCGGATCCCCCGGTTGCCATGCAGTTAAGTCCACCGCTAAGTCCACCGCGGCGGCGGCGAGTCGCCGAAGCCGCGGATGATCCCGCCCTCTACTTGGGTTCGCCGGGATAGACGATGTCACTGCGGCGGTTCTTGGCCCAGCTTTCCTCGTCCTGCCCGAAAGCAACGGGCTTCTCCGCACCGAAGCTCACCGTCTCGATCTGCTTGTCGCCGACGCCAAGCAGCACCATCGCGCGCTTCACGCTGTCAGCGCGGCGCTGTCCAAGCGCCAGATTGTATTCGCGGCTGCCGCGATCGTCGCAGTTGCCCTGTACTCCAACTTTCAGGTCGCCGTTCTGCATCAGCAGTTTCGCGTGCGCATCGACCACGGGCACGAACTCTTCCTTGATGCTGTAGCTGTTGTAGTCGTAATAGATGCTGCGTTTGGCCAGGGTGCTGCCTGCTTCCTTGAGCTGCTCCCAGGCGTCGCCTTTCAACTGCGACCCGCCGACCGTTCCGTCGGACAGCGGCCTGACGATGGCCTGGTCGCCCTGACCCGCGGCCTGCTGGCGCTTTTGCTGTTCCTCGAGCTGGCGCTTGAGCTCCTCCTGCTCCCTGGCGATCTGCGCCTGCCTGGCTGAATCCTGGGTGGCGCTTTGCTGCGCGGCCTTCTGCTGGTCGAACAGGTCGCGCTGCTCGATGTCCGCACCCTTCTGTCCCTGCGCCGCGCAAGCCGCGAGAAAGTACGCCAGCGTTATTGCAAGAATGATATTTCTCATCACTACTACTCCTTTCGGCGATTGTTCGAAAGCGGTCCCCACGCAGGTTCGCGAATGTCACCGGACTGCGCGGTAATTCTTTGCTTGATCCGCCCATCGCTCGACACCGCGGCTAATATACCACGCGACTTTACCTCGGACGCGTAGAGCACCATCTTGCCGTTGGGCGCGAATGTGGGCGATTGGTCGAATCCGCCGCTGGTGAGAATCTGCATCTGGCGCGAACCAATATCCTGCAGGGCCACATTGAAGCGGCCTTCGTTGCGGTGGATGAAGATGAAGGATTTCCCGTCCGGACCGTGGCGCGGCGTGACGTTGTAGCTGCCTTCGTAGGTCATGCGCTCGGCGTCGCCTTCGCCGTCGGCGCGCATGCGGTAGATCTGCGGGCTGCCGGCACGATCGGAAGTGAAAAGAATGTACTTGCCGTCGGGAGAAAAATTCGGCTCCGTGTCGATATGGGGCGTGTTGGTCAGCCGCACCAGCCCCGATCCGTCGGCGTTGATGCCGTAGATGTTCGACGTGCCGTCCTTGGTCAGCACCACCGCCAGGCGTTTGCCGTCGGGCGCCCAGGCCGGGGCAGAATTCGAGCCCTCGTAGTTGGCCAGGACGCTGCGCGTGCCGTCCGCCAGGTTGTGGATGAACACGATGGGCTTGCGCCGCTCGAACGAGACATAGGCGATACGGCTGCCGTCCGGCGACCATTGCGGTGAAATGATCGGCTCCTTGTGCGCCAGGATGAAGTCGGCGTTGTAGCCGTCCGCATCGGAGACCTGCAGTTCGAAGCGCGCATCGCTCTTGGTCACGTAGCAGATCTTGGTGGCAAACACGCCGGCGTCGCCGGTCAGCTTCTCGTAAATGGCATCTGCGATGCGATGCGCGGTGAGCCGCAACTGCTGCGTGCTCACCAGGTACGAGAAACCGAATATCTGCGATTGCTTGGCCACGTCCATCATGCGGAAGCGCACTTCCGCGCGGCCGTCACCTTTTTCGATCACGCTGCCTATCACGAGGGTTTCCGCACCCTCGTTCTTCCAGTAGCGATAGTTGATGTCCACGGGTTCGGCGGGAAAGGGCCGCACGCTGCCGGGCGAGCCGAGACGGAACAAGCCGCTGCGCTGCAGGTCGGCCGAGATGATCTGGCTAAGGCGCTGCGCAAAGCGTTCCTCGCCCGCGAGGGGCAGCACCGTGATCGGGATCTGGTTTGCGCCGCCGCCGATGATCTCGATGGTCAGCGGCTGGGCGCGGGCAGGCGACCCGGCCCAAACGATCAGCGCCACCGCCATCAGCAGCCAGCCACGCAGCCGGTTCAGGCCGCTCGAGTCAACTCTTTGCATGTACGCAGTCCACAGCGTCGGTCATTGGTCACTCCTTCGGTCGAAATCTCAATACAAGTTCGCGAAAACGGTCCTGGAACAGATCCGGATCGGCGGGCACCGGCAACGGCTGCGCCGCCAGGATCGCCCGTTCGACCGCAGCATCGTAGGCAGAGTTTCCGCTCGATTTGCGGAGCGTGGCGCTGAGCACTTCCCCGCCCGGGATCAACACCACCTCGAACTCCGCGGCCGGATTACCCTCAATGTTCGGCGGCAGCACCACACGGCTCTGCACTTTCGCCCGGATCCGAGCGACGGCATCCGCCACCAGCTTGTCCTGGGCGGCCCGCGCGGCGGCTTCGACCCGCTGTCTGGCCTCCGTGGCTTCACGCTGCTTGCGGACCACCTCCTGCTGCTGGCGCTCACGCTCAGCGGTGGCCGCGCGCTGCTTGCGCTCTTCTTCGCGCTTCAGTTCCTCGGCCTGGCGCTCCTCCTCCAACCGCTTGCGCTCCTCGGCCTTGCGCACATCCTCCTCGCGCTTCAGCTTTTCGGCCTCGACGCGCTTATGCTCCTGTTCCAGCTTGTTCTGTTCTTCCTGCAGCCGGCGCTTCTCGCCCTCGAGCTTTTTCTGCTCCTGCAGGCGCGTGGCTTCCTCTTCCTTCTCGAGCTTCTTCTGCTCCTGCTCGAGCTTCTTCTGCTCCAGTTCCAGTTTCTTCTGTTCCTGCGCCTGCTCGAGTTCCTCTTCCTTTTGCTTGCGCTGCCTTTCCTTGAGCTCGATCTCGGCCGGCGAGGGTTTCGGCGGCTCCACCACTTTCGGCGCGGGCGGGGGTGGCGGCAGCGGCACCTTCTTCACTTCCGGCGCCGGCTTCGGCGGCTGGGGCTCAGGCGGCGGCGCTTTCTGCGGCGCCGGCGTCAAATCCTGCCAGATCTCCACTTCCACCGGCAGGTTCACCTTCTTCTGCCAACTGATGCCGAAGATCAGAAAACCGAAGAACAGCAGATGCACCACGAATGCGAGGACGCCGGAGGCGACGCGGCCGGGCTCGTTTGCCGTCTGCATGTCAGCCTGAGCGCGGTTTTGCCAGCAAGCCCACTTTCTTGACCTGGTTCTGCTGCAACAGGTCCATCACCTGGATCACGGCCTCGTACTTCACGTCCTTGTCGGCGGATATCACCACCGGCTGATTCGGTTTCTTCGCCTGCTTGTTCTTGATCATCTTGATCAATTCATCCCGGCTGACCGGGCGTTCGGCGCCGGAGATATCGCGGTCCGTGATCGAAAGCCCGCCGCCGACACGAATCGAGATCTCGATCGGCGCCGCCGGCGGCGCCGAGGTCTTGCCGATCGAAGGCAGGTCGATGCTGCCGGGATTCATCAGCGGTGCGGTGACCATGAAGATCACCAGAAGGACCAGCATCACGTCGATGTAAGGCACGACGTTGATCTGGTTCATCAGCCGCGGATGGCGACGCTTGTGCATGGCCTCAGAATCCCGTCGCCGGAGCCTGTCCCGGGGCCGGCTGCACCGCAGCGTTGGCCTGGCGCTGCAGGATGTTGGAGAATTCTTCCATGAAGCTGTCGAAACGGATCGACAGCCGTTCGATATGGCGCACGAAATGGTTGAAGGCAATGACCGCGGGAATCGCGGCGAACAGGCCCATGGCCGTGGCGACCAGGGCTTCGGCAATGCCGGGCGCCACGTGCGCCAGGGTGGCCTGGCCCACGTTCGCCAGCCCGCGGAAGGCGTTCATGATCCCCCACACCGTGCCGAACAGGCCGACGTAAGGACTCACCGAGCCCACCGTGGCGAGGAATGACAGGTGCGATTCCAGGTGGTCCATTTCACGCTGGTAGGTGGCGCGCATGGCGCGGCGCGTGCCATCCATCAGCACGGCGAGGTTGGTGCCGGTCTGCTTGCGCAGTTTGACGAATTCGCGGAAGCCTGATTCGAAAATACGCTCCATGCTGCCCGCATTGGTGCGGGAGCTGGCCGCCGCCTGGTACAGCGTGCCGAGGTCGGCCCCGCTCCAGAAGCTGCGCTCGAACTGGTCGGTCCGGCGTATCGCATCGCGGACCACGAACATCTTGCGGAAAATGAACCACCAGGAAATCATCGAAACCAGCAGCAGCAAGGCCATCACCAGCTGCACGAGCACGCTGGCATCACCGATCAGCCTCAACAACGAAAGGTCTTGGGTTGGGTTCATGTCCGTTTTAAAACTGTTTTGTTAACGCGGCGCTGCCGCGAACGGGGTTGACGGTTTCATGCGACTTGCGCCGCTGGGCGGCTCCTGTCGCCAGCCAGCGACGCCAGCAATGCCGCCGGAATCGCCATCGGCTTGAAGCTCTCCGTGGCCACGCAGGCCACGTTGACCGAAGCGCGCAGCAGAGTTTGCTCCCCACGGCGTACTTCCTGCAAGAAGGTCAGTTGCGCGCGTCCCATTTTCCCGACTTCGGCGGTCACCATCACCAGGTCGTCGAGCAAGGCCGGTTTGACATAGGCGATCTCCAACTGGCGGACCATGAATACGAGTTTGAAACGACGCGCAAGTTCCGTCTGGCCGAACCCTTTTGCGCGCAGCCACTCGACGCGCGCGCGCTCCAGGAAATCGAGATAAGTCGCATGGAATACCACGCCGCCGGCATCGGTGTCCTGGAAATAAACCCGCACGGGCAGCGCGTAGCCGATCTCAATTCTCCCGCCAGAGTTGGCCGTTGCCGGATCCGGAGGGGACGGCGAGGCCGAAATGCCGATAGGTCGAGACCGTCGCCATGCGCCCGCGCGGCGTGCGCTGGAGATAGCCCTGCTGGATCAGGAAGGGCTCGAGCACGTCCTCGATAGTGTCCCGCTCCTCGCCGATCGCCGCAGCGAGGTTGTCCACGCCCACCGGTCCGCCCCCGAACTTCTCCATCACCGCCAGCAGCAGCTTGCGGTCCATAACGTCGAGGCCGATCTTGTCCACGTCCAGCATTTTCAGCGCGGCATCCGCAACGGCGCCGCTGACGTGGCCCTGCGCCTTGACTTCCGCAAAGTCGCGCACCCGGCGCAGCAGCCGGTTGGAGATGCGTGGCGTGCCGCGCGAGCGCGACGCGATTTCCAGCGCGCCCTCCGCGGAGATGTCTACTTTCAGCAGCTTTGCCGAGCGCTCTACGATGCGGGTCAGCTCTGCGGCCGAATAGAATTCCAGGCGGGAAACGATGCCGAAGCGGTCTCGCAGCGGATTAGTCAGCATCCCTGCGCGGGTGGTGGCTCCGACCAGGGTGAAAGGCGGCAGGTCGAGCTTGACCGAGCGCGCCGCCGGGCCCTCGCCGATCATGATGTCGATCTGGAAATCTTCAAGCGCGGGATAGAGGATCTCCTCAACGACCGGCGACAGCCGGTGAATCTCGTCGATGAACAGCACGTCGTTCGGTTCGAGGTTGGTCAGCATCGCGGCGAGGTCGCCCGCGCGCTCCAGCACCGGCCCCGAGGTGTGGCGCAGGTTCACGCCCATCTCGCGCGAGATGATGTGCGCCAGTGTCGTCTTGCCCAGCCCCGGCGGCCCGAACAGCAACACGTGGTCGAGCGACTCCTTGCGGCGGCGCGCGGCCTCGATGAAGATCGACAGCTGCGCGCGGATCTTTTCCTGGCCGATGTATTCCGTGAGCTGCTTCGGGCGCAGCGCGCGTTCGAAGGCCTCTTCCTGCACGGAGGCCGGCGCGGCGGAGATCAGGCGATCGGGTTCGACAGTCATGGGCGCCTGATTATCGCGTGAGCCCGAGCAGACCCCCAAGCGCCATCGCGATCACCGCGCCGAGGGGGCCGGGCGCCGGCAGGAGTTCGTCGAGTTCGCGGCGGATGTTCGCGCGCGCCGCCGCCTCGAAGGTCGCGCGGAACTCGGGCAGCAGGAAGATGCGCGGGCGGGCGAGCTGCCGCTCCAGGAAGGCGCGGCGTCCCGCGCGGAACCGCGCCTCGTCCACCACGGCCGGACAGAACTCGCCGAACACGCCGCCGCAGTAGGCGAGATATTCCTGCCACGAGCCCCCCAGCACGCTCATATCGATGTCGATCACCCGTTGCTCGTCCGCGCTCATGCCGCTGCCGTCGGGCCTGTGGTCGCCAGTGAGCCGGATCATGCGCTGCACGGCCGCGATGTCGGCGGACTCCAGGTGCGACTCCGAACCCAGCAGTTCCCCGGCAAACTGCGCACTCAACTCCTCGTTGTCCCTGCGCCCCGGCACGTAGATGGCGTCGTGCAGCAGCAGCGCGAGCAGCGCGCGCTCCGGCCGGTCGAGGGGAATCTGGCGCGCGAGCTCCAGGCAGGCGCGGATGTGCTGGAAGCTGTGGTAGCGGCGGCCGCGCGAGGCGTAGGCCTGCTCCACCTTCCGGAAAATCGCGTCGGAGCACACGCGACGCACGTCATCGGGCAGCAAATCCTTCCAGTCGCGGATCGGGGCGGCGGCCATCGTCAGCCCTTGGAGAGGAAACGCAGCGCCTGGCGGATGCCTTCAGCCACCGTCGCCCCGGGTGCTGACTGCTTGATCGCCCACGCCGCTTCCTTCTCGTTGTAGCCCAGCGCCAGCAGGGCGTTCTGCACGTCGTTGCCGGACCGGCCGCCTTCGGCCGCGGTCGTCATCACTGCGCCGATGTCCAGCTTGTCCTTGAGCTCCAGCAGCAGGCGTTCGGCGGTCTTCTTGCCGATGCCGGGGACCTTGGTGAAGCGCGCGCCATCCTGCGCGGCGACGGCGGCGTGCAACTCCGCCACCGACATGCCGGACAGCACCGACAGCGCGGTACGCGCGCCCACGCCGGAAATCTTCAGCAGTTGGCGGAAGGCCTGACGTTCCTGTTCCGTGCCGAAGCCGAACAGCAGGTGCGCGTCTTCACGCACGGCGAGGTGCGTGTGCAACGTCACCTCCTGGCCGGTCGCGGGCAGAAGGTAGAAGGTGCTCATGGGCACGTCGAGTTCGTAGCCCACGCCCTGCACCTCCACCATGATCTGCGGCGGATGCTTGGCGACGAGCAGGCCGCGCAACCGTCCGATCATGGCAGTTGCGTCCAGCGCCGCCCGGAAGTGCCACCACGGACAAACCGACCGCCGCGCACGCGCAGCCCCGCCGCGGCCAGCACGCCGCCGTAGCCCTGTCCGGCGTGCGCGTGGCAGATCGCGCAGGCCAGCGCGTCGGCGGCATCGCTCCCCGGGCGACCCTTGAGCGCGAGCAGGCGCTTGACCATCTCCTGCACCTGCGTTTTCTCGGCGTGGCCGTTGCCGACCACCGCCTGCTTGACCTGCAGCGCCGTGTATTCCGCGACGGGCAGCCGCGCCAGCACCGCCGCGCAGATGGCCGCGCCCCGCGCCTGGCCGAGCAGCAGCGTGGACTGCGGGTTCACGTTGACGAAGACTTTTTCGATGACGACGTGCTGCGGGGCGAATTCCGCGATCACCGATTCGAGTCCGTCCAGGATGGTCTTGAGGCGGTCGGCGAGTTCGCCCTGCACGGTGCGGATGCAGCCGCTGGCGAGGTATTTCAGATGATTGCCGTGCTTCTCGACCACGCCGTAGCCGGTCGCCCGCAAGCCGGGATCGATGCCTAGGATGCGCATCGTACGCTGCCAAGAGCGATAGACGAAAGAGGATAGACGAAAGATGAGGGGTCGAGGACAGAAATCATCATGTATTGCTTTTTCGGCGTTCGGCTTCCGTCAATCTACTCAACAAAGCGAATACCCGATCGACCAATTCCTGGGACTCCCCGACGTCTTTCGCGTAATCCAATTCCTGAGCCAGGACGATAAAAGTATCCAGCTCGTTCAGAGATGTGCGAGCGATATTCAGGAAATGCAGCCGATCCTTGTGCCCAGCCCGACCGACGCCTTCAGCGATGTTGGCCGGACCCGATATGGCTGCACGTCGCATCTGGCTGGTCAATCCATACATTTCTTCAGGTGGGAAATCCCGGGTCAAAGCGTACACCTTCTTGACCAAGGCGATGGCCTGTTGCCAAACGACCAAGTCGTGATGCTTACGCTCCAAGGCACCGCCCGCATTTTCTCTCGTCTCTCGTCAATCACCCATCCAGCACCGCAGTCGTATAAACAACCTGTACATCATCCAGCTCCTCCAGCGCATCCAGCAGCTTCTGCATCTTCACGCCGTCATCACCAGCGAGCTCGGTCTCGGCGGAGGGCTTCATGGTGATCTCCGCCACGTCCGGTTTGAGGCCCGCCTTTTCAAGCGCCGTCTTCACCGCCGCAAAATCGCCCGGCGCGCAGATGACCTCCACCGAACCATCCTCGTTGGTCATGATGTCCTCCGCGCCAGCATCCAGCGCCGCCTCCATGACCTTGTCCTCGCTCGTGCCCGGCGCGAACAAGAACTGGCCGCAGTGCTTGAACAAAAAGGCCACCGAACCGTCGGTGCCGAGGTTGCCGCCATGCTTGTTGAGCGCGAAGCGCACGTCGGCAACGGTGCGCGTGCGGTTGTCCGTCATGCAGTCGATGATGAGCGCGGCGCCGCTGATGCCGTAACCCTCGTAGCGGATTTCCTCGTAGTTCACGCCTTCGAGTTCGCCGGTGCCGCGCTTGATGGCGCGCTCGATGTTGTCGCCCGGGACGTTCTCCGCCTTCGCCTTGTCGACGACCAGGCGCAGCCGCGGGTTGAAGTTCGGGTCGCCGCCGCCGCTGCGCGCAGCGACCGTGATCTCTTTGATCAGCTTGGTGAAGATCTTGCCGCGCTTGGCGTCCTGGCGGCCCTTGCGGTG
>CAYODB010000027.1:0-1082 GCA_964402495.1 uncultured Bordetella sp. | reverse complement strand
GTGCTGGATGTTGGCCCACTTGCTGTGACCGGCCATGAAACCCTCTCCGATTGCTGCGCCAAAAAAGCTGGGAATGAAATGAGTTGCGATAATGCGCTGATACAATTGAAATTTTAGCATTACGCCGCCTTCCATAGGAGCGTCACATGGCCGACCCCATCCTCATCGCCAAGGCTGACCAGGACCTTTTCCTGCTCCCACAGCTGGCGAACCGCCACGGCCTGATCGCGGGCGCCACCGGCACCGGCAAGACGGTCACGCTGCAACGCCTCGCGGAAGGCTTCAGCCGCATCGGCGTACCCGTCTTCATGGCCGACGTGAAGGGCGACCTGTCCGGCTTGTCGCAGGCGGGCACGCTCACCGGCAAGGTGAAGGAGCGCCTGGAAAGCCTCAAGGCCGAGTTCACGCCGGCCGCCTGCCCCACCGTGTTCTGGGACTGCTTCGGCGAGCAGGGCCATCCGGTGCGCGCGACGATCTCCGAACTGGGGCCGCTGCTGCTCGCGCGCATGCTCAACCTCAACGACACCCAGCAGGGCGTGCTGACGCTGGTGTTCAAGGCCGCCGATGACAACGGCCTGCTGTTACTCGACCTGAAGGACCTGCGCGCGATGCTGCAGTTCGTCGGCGACAACGCCAAGGACTTCACCACCAAATACGGCAACATCTCCACCGCCTCCATCGGCACCATCCAGCGCGGCCTGCTCGAACTGGAAAGCCAGGGCGGCGAGCAGTTTTTCGGTGAACCGGCGCTGAACGTGGCCGACCTCCTGCAGACCGAAAAAGGCCAGGGCGTCATCAACATCCTCGCCGCGGACAAGCTGATGAACGCGCCGAAGATCTACGCCACGCTGCTGCTGTGGCTGCTGTCGGAAATGTTCGAGCAACTCCCCGAGGTCGGCGACCCGGACAAGCCCAAACTCGTGTTCTTCTTCGACGAAGCGCACCTGCTGTTCAACGACGCGCCGGCAGCACTCTTGGATAAGATCGAGCAGGTGGTGCGCCTCATCCGCTCCAAGGGTGTCGGCGTCTATTTCGTGACGCAGAACCCGCTGGACGTGCCCGACACCGTGCTCGGCCAGCTC
>CAYODB010000026.1:25586-26453 GCA_964402495.1 uncultured Bordetella sp. | reverse complement strand
GGCGAGGGGTGAGGGGCGAGGCACGGCAGGACTCTAAGACCTGGGGATCTTTTCTTCCCTCTTCCCTCTTTCCTCGCCCCTCGTCCCTTTCATTTCCCCCTCATGAACATGCGGTCCAGCTCGCCGATCGTTACCTGGAACCAGGTCGGGCGGCCGTGGTTGCACTGGCCGGAGCGTTCCGTGGTTTCCATTTCCCGCAGCAGGGCGTTCATTTCCTGCACCGTAAGCTGGCGGTTGGCGCGAACCGCAGCATGGCAGGCCATTGTCGCCAGCATTTCGTTCTGACGCTCGGCGAGCGCCCGGCTACCGCCGAACTCGGTGATTTCCGCCAGCACGTCGCGGGCGAGCTGCGCGGCGTCGGCCTGGGCGAGCGTCATCGGCACCGAGCGGACCGCGATTGCGGTGGGCCCCAGGGCGGCGATTTCGAATCCGAGCTTTGCCAGCGTGTCGCCGTTTTCCTCCACCGTTGCAACCTCCAATGCGCTCGCGATCATGGTCGCCGGAATCAGCAGCTTTTGCGTGGGGATGCGGTCATCGGCGAGCGCCGACTTGAGATGCTCGTAGACGATGCGTTCGTGCGCGGCGTGCATGTCCACCACGATCAATCCCTTTTCGTTCTGCGCCAGGATGTAGATGCCGGCAAGTTGCGCCAGCGCGAAACCGAGCGGGTGTGGTTCGTCGTCCGCCTGCGCCATCGGCGGTTGTTCGCGAACGGGCATTGCGCCCATCGGTTCCCGGTTGCCGAACAACGTTGCGTAGAAGGAACCGGGTTCCGCAGCACCCTAATCACTAACCCAACCAGCACCAGAAGCAGCAGCACACGGTCCAGCAGCATGGACACAAGAAGCTTCTTACTCGCTGCAAGCA
>CAYODB010000026.1:0-25576 GCA_964402495.1 uncultured Bordetella sp. | reverse complement strand
GAAATTGGCTGTGCTGAAATCCATCGCCGGCTGGCGGAAGTAGGAGGGTTGCGAAAACGGCATGGGAGATCCGGCAGCCGGCGCCATGACGGACGCGGCACCGGCCCGTGTGGTGGCGAGCGATTTTTCCAGGGCATGGAAGACGAACTGGTGCACGCCGCGCGAATCCCGGAACCTCACCTCGATCTTGGTCGGATGCACGTTGGCATCGACCAGGGACGGATCCAGTTCAAGGAACAGCACGTAAGCCGGATGGCGGTCGTGATGGAGGACGTCGTGATAAGCCTCGCGCACGGCATGCGACAGCATCTTGTCGCGTACGAAGCGGCCATTGACGAAAAAATACTGGGCGTCGCGCGCCGCGCGCGAATAGGCGGGCTGTGCCACCAGGCCGTGCAGCCTGAAGCCTCCGCTTTGCTCCGCGATGCCGAGCGCGGCTTCGCGGAAGGCCTCGCCGAGGACGGCATGCACGCGCTCCTCGGCGCTGCCCGGCTGCAGCAGCCATTGCGCACGGCCGTTGTGGGTGAGGGTGAACTGGGCGCCGGGCCGCGAGAGGGCGACGCGCCGGAAGGTCTCCTCGCTGTGCGCGAACTCGGTCTGCGCGCTGCGCAGGAATTTGCGGCGCGCGGGCGTGTTGAAATAAAGATCGCGGACTTCTATGGTCGTGCCAGCCGCCGCCGCTGCGGGCTCCGGCGCGGAAACTGCTCCGCCGCTGGCCTCGAGCTTCCAGGCATGGGGGCTGGCCGCCATGCGGCTCGAAAGCGTCAGATGGGACACGGCGGCGATGCTGGCCAGCGCCTCGCCGCGAAAGCCGAGGCTGGCCACGCGCTCCAGGTCTTCGAGGGAGCCGATCTTGCTGGTGGCATGACGGGCGAGGGCCAGGGCCAGTTCCGGCTGATCGATACCGCCGCCGTTGTCGGCGACCCTGATCTGTTTCACGCCGCCTTCGCCGAGCTGAACCGAAATTTCGGTAGCGCCGGCATCCAGGCTGTTCTCCAGCAGTTCCTTGAGCGCCGACGCGGGCCGGTCAACGACTTCCCCCGCCGCAATCTGGCTGATCAGCAGGTCGGGCAATACGCGGATGGAGGGCATCGAGTGGCTCGGAGGCAGACCCCGGATTATAGCCGCTGGCCGCAGCGGGCAGACTTTGCCCTCCGCGCCTCGCTTCAGGGCCGCGCTTTCTCTATAATTGCCAAACTTTTTTGAACCCCATACCGGTCTCCATGACGAGCACATCGTTTCTCCGGAGGGCGGTTCCACAGGGAGGCTATTCGATATCATGCAGATCGGCATACCGGCGGAAATCCACGCGGGTGAATCCCGGGTTGCTGCAATCCCGGAAACCGTAAAGAAGCTGGCCGCAGGCGGTCACCACAAGCTCGTGGTACAGAGCGGTGCTGGCGCGTCCTGCTCGATTCCCGACGCCGAGTTCGCGGCTGCCGGAGCGTCCATCGTCCAGAATGCGGCCGATGTCTTCCGGTCAGACATCGTGCTCAAGGTGCGTGGCCCCGAGGCCGCGGAACTGCCGTTACTCAGGTCCGGCGCCATCCTGGTCGGCATGCTGAGCCCTTACAAAAAGGAAGGGATCGAAGCCATCGCCCGTACCGGTGTCACCGGATTTGCGATGGAAGCCCTGCCGCGGATCTCCCGCGCCCAGAGCATGGATGTGCTGTCTTCCCAGGCCAACATCGGTGGCTACAAGGCGGTGCTGGTGGCTGCCAACGCCTACCAGCGCATGATGCCAATGCTGATGACGGCGGCTGGCACCGTGAAGGCGGCGCGCGTGGTGATCATGGGCGTCGGCGTGGCGGGCCTGCAGGCGATAGCAACCGCCAAGCGCCTCGGCGCGATCGTGGAGGCGACCGATGTGCGGCCCGAAACCAAGGAACAGGTGGAGTCCCTCGGCGGGAAATTCATCGATGTGCCGCTGACCGATGCGGAAAAGGAACTGGCCAAGGGCCAGGGCGGCTACGCGCGCGATATGGGCGAGGACTACAAGGGACGCCAGGCCGCGCTGGTCGCCGATCGCATCAGGCAGGCCGACATCGTCATTACCACGGCGCTTATTCCCGGCCGCCCCGCTCCGGTGCTGGTGACTGAGGAAATGGTCAAAAGCATGAAACCCGGTTCGGTCATTGTCGACATGGCGGTGGAGCAGGGCGGCAACTGCCCGCTGTCCGAACTGGACAAGACGGTGGTGAAGCATGGCGTGCAGATCGTCGGCATTGCCAACCTGCCGGCCCTGGTGCCCTTCGACGCCAGCGCGCTGTATTCGCGCAACTTGCTTAATTTCCTTAACCTGCTGGTGGACCCCAAGACCGGGGAACTGAAGCTGAACCGCGAAGACGAGATCATCGCCGGATCGCTGGTCTGTATCGGCGGAGAACTGGCAAAGAAAACGTAATGCGTGAGCAGTGAGGGGAAATCCTCGTGCCTCCCGCCTCCCGCCTCGCGCCTCGTGCCTCAAATTTGGAGAACTGAATGGAAGCCGTTGATCCGATCGTCAGTCACCTCACCGTGTTCGTCCTTGCCATTTTCGTCGGCTACCACGTGGTCTGGACCGTCACTCCGGCGCTGCATACGCCGTTGATGTCCGTCACCAATGCCATCTCCGGGATCATCATCGTCGGCGCGATGCTGGCCGCCGGCCCGCAGCCGATCGACTGGGGCACCGTCATGGGGTTCATTGCCGTGGTGCTGGCCAGCATCAACGTGTTTGGAGGCTTCATGGTGACCCAGCGCATGCTGGAGATGTTCAAGAAAAAAGAGAAGAAGGCCGGCCACTGAGTCGGTGCCGCTTCGCTGAATCGAACCTGTCCCGGAGAAACGAATGTCTGCTAACCAAGTGGCACTGGCGTACCTGATCGCGTCGGTGTTCTTCGTACTTTCTCTGAAGGGACTATCCTCGCCGACGACCTCGCGTCGGGGCAACCTGTTCGGCATGATCGGCATGGCCATCGCGGTTCTCACCACGCTTTCGGTCACGAAGAACTGGATGCTGATAGTTCTGGGCATCGCCGTTGGCGGCACCATAGGCGCGGTGATCGCACGGCGCATCCAGATGACGGCCATGCCGGAACTGGTGGCGGCGATGCACTCGCTGGTCGGACTCGCCGCGGTGCTGATCGCGATTGCAGCAGTCCATAACCCGGGCGCCTACGGCATCCTGACCGCCGATGGCGTGATTCCGCGCGGCAATCGCCTCGAACTGTTCATCGGCACCTTCGTGGGCGCGCTTACCTTCAGCGGCTCGGTGATCGCTTTTGGCAAGCTGTCAGGGAAGATCCGCAGCGCACCGGTCGTGTTCGGCGGCCAGCATTGGGTCAATCTGCTGCTGGCGATCGTGATGGTCGGCTTCGGCCTTGCCTTCATGTTCAACCAGAGCTGGACGCCATTCGCCGTCATGACCGCGGTCGCCTTCATCCTGGGCGTGCTGATCATCATTCCCATCGGCGGCGCCGACATGCCCGTGGTGATTTCCATGCTGAACAGCTATTCGGGCTGGGCGGCGGCGGGCATCGGTTTTTCGCTCAACAATCCGATGCTGATCATTTCCGGATCACTGGTGGGCAGTTCCGGCGCCATCCTTTCGTACATCATGTGCAAAGCGATGAACCGCTCGTTCTTCAGCGTTATCCTCGGTGGCTTTGGTGCCGAGGCCGGCACGGCGGCGGTAACGGATGGAACACAGAAGAACCATCGCAGCGGCAGTCCCGAGGACGCCGCATTCCTGATGGGTAATGCCGAGTCGGTCATTATCGTGCCGGGTTACGGCCTCGCCGTGGCGCGCGCCCAGCACGCGGTCAAGGAAATGGCCGAAAAACTGCATGCCAAGGGGGTCAATGTCCGTTATGCGATCCATCCGGTCGCCGGTCGCATGCCGGGCCACATGAACGTGCTGCTGGCGGAAGCGGAAATTCCCTACGACCAGGTGTTCGAAATGGACGAAATCAACAACGAGTTCTCGACGACCGACGTGGTGCTGGTACTGGGTGCCAACGACGTGGTGAACCCGGCCGCGAACGTTCCGGGGAGCCCGATCTATGGCATGCCCATCCTGGAGGTCCACAAGGCCCGTACGGTGCTGGTGGTCAAGCGCAGCATGGCCTCCGGCTACGCGGGCCTGGACAATGACCTCTTCTACATGGACAAGACCATGATGGTGTTCGGCGATGCCAAGAAGGTGGTGGAAGGCATCGTAAAGGCCATTTGACGCCCGTCAGGCCTAGACGCGGGCCCCTTCAGGCCTAATAATTGCGCTAAGTACTTGATGCGGTAGCCAAGCCGCGGCGGCAGATGAGGCTTCTCCCCTGGGAGAGGCCTAAGTTGTTTTTCCGCAAGTCGAAAGTCCGTTGTCGCATTTCCTGGTTTACGGGGACTGAGAAAGAGCAAATTGGACAAGAAGACGATCTACTCCAAGACCGGCAAGGGTGTCCTGGAGATCAAGAACAAGGCCGGAAAGCTCTCCAAGGACCTGGTCAAGGTCCTGACGCTCATCGACGGCAAGTCCAACATGGCCGACCTGTTGGCTAAGGCCAAGTTCGATGACGCCGAGATGGACAAGGCGATCACGCAGTTGGCGGCGGGCGGCTATATCAAGGAATTCTCCAATACCTCCACGGGCGTGTCTTCCGGCGGTAGCGGCTCCGGAGGCGGCTCCTACGTCGACGACCTCGACTTCACCTCTTCGCTCACGTCCTCCAAGTCAAAAAACCCCTACCAGTCCGCCCAGACCGAATGGCGGCAGCGGGAATCCGCTGATCGCGTCAAGGCCGAGGTTGATGCCAAGAAAAAACGCGAAGAAGAAGATCATTTGAAGAAGGAACAGGCCTCGAAACTGGCGCGCGAGGAGGCGGGCCGGCTGGGTAAGGTAGAGGCCGAGCGCAAGCTCAAGGAAGCGGCCGCCATGAAGTCGCGAGAGGAGACCGAGCGCAAGGCGAAGATCGAGGCCGAGGCAATGGCCCAGACCACGCGCGACCTGCAGAAGATCCTCGAGGCCGAGCGCAAGGCGCTGGAGGAAAGCGAGAAGAAAAAGCAGGAAGAAGCGGCCCGCAGGGGCGCGCAAGAGGCAGAAGCCCGCAGTCGCGACGAAGCGGAACGCAAGCGCAGGGAAGACGAAGAGCGGCAGCGTAAGGAAGCCGAGGATCGCAAGCACAGGGAAGAAGAGGAGCGCAAGCGCAAGGCAGCCGAGGAGATCAAACGCCGCGAGGAAGAGGAAGAGCGCAAGCGTCGCGAGCAGGAGGAGCGCAAACGCCAGGAAGAGGAAGCACGCAAGCGCAAGGAAGCCGAGGAGCTCAAACGCCGCGAGGAAGAGGAAGAGCGCAAGCGTCGCGAGCAGGAGGAGCGCAAACGCCAGGAAGAGGAAGCACGCAAGCGCAAAGAGGAAGAAGAACGCAAGCGCAAGGAAGAGGAGGACCGCAGGCTGCGCGAGCAGGAAGAGCGCAAACGCCAGGAGGAGGAAGCGCGCAAGCGCAAGGAGGAAGAGGAACGCAAGCGCAAGGAAGAGGAAGAGCGCAAGCGCAT
This sequence comes from uncultured Bordetella sp., assembly GCA_964402495.1. Classification (GTDB taxonomy): domain Bacteria; phylum Pseudomonadota; class Gammaproteobacteria; order Burkholderiales; family JACQAP01; genus JACQAP01. Next base: position 20,053 of record CAYODB010000026.1, on the reverse strand, counting down.
CGAAGCAGAGGAACTCAAGCGCAGGGAAGAGGAAGAACGCAAGCGTCGCGAGGAAGAGGAGCTGAAACGCGATGCAGAGGAAGACCGCCTCAAGCGCGAGGAAGAGGAACGGCGCCAGCGCCGTGAAGAGGAGGATCGCCGCCGCCAGGAAGAGGACCAGCGGCGCCGCAAGGAAGACGAAGCACTCGAGGAGAAGGAAAAGGAAGAGAACGATCGCCGCAGGACGGAGGAAGACCGTCTGCGCACCGAGGAAAACGAGCGCCGCCAGAAGGAAGACGCAGAGCGCCGCGGCAGCGAGGCCGAAGCATCCGCCCGTCGCGCCCGGGAGGATGACCGGCGTGCGCGGGACGAGAAAGAAGAGAGTATGCGGCGTGAGGACGAAGATCGCCGTCGGCGCGAGGAAGAGGAGCGGGCGAGGGCGCCGGTTGCGGCAAAAGCCGACGTTCCTGCCGAATTCGACTTGTCCGGCCTCAAGTCGATGGAGGACCGGATAGCGGTGGAGTTCGAGAAGCAGCAGGACGAGCTGCGCAAGCGTGAAGAGGAAGAGGAGCGCCGCCGCAACCAGGACGAGCAGGCCAGGTTGTCCATCGAGCGCGCGGAACGTGAGGAGGAGGCGCGCCAGGAGGCGGAACGCCGCGAATCCGAGGATCGGGAGCGGCGGGAGCGCATGGAGCAGGAGCGCGCCGAACGCGACTCCCGCGAACGCAAGCGCCAGGAAGAGAAGGAGGCGCGCGGCCGCGAAGCGGAGGAGCGCAAGATTGCCGCCGCCCACGAGCGCCAGCGGCAGGAGGAGATGAAGGTCGAATCCGAGCGGCGCTCGCGCGAAGAGGCGTTGGTGGGTCGGCGCAAGGAGCAGGAAGAACGCGACCGCAAGCGCGCGGAAGTCCAGTCGCTAAAGAAATCGAAGGCGATCCGTTCGCCGCTGGAGAAGGCCAAGCCGTTTCTCATCGGCATCGCCGTAGTCGTGGCGCTGCTGTTCGGCGGTGTGCAACTGTTGCCGATGAACGCCTACATTCCGGCCGTGGAAAAGCTGGCAGCGGACCACATCAAGGAGCCGGTGACCATCGGCTCCATGAAGATTTCGATCCTCGGGGGGTTCGCCATGAACCTGGACAACGTCAAGCTCGGCACCACGCAGGACGTGAAGATCGACCGGGTTACATTGTCTCCCGAGCTGGGATCGATATTCGGTGACGTCAAGGTGGTCCGCAGGATCGACGTCGAGTCGATGAGCGTGGCGCAGGAGGTCCTGCCTCGCCTGTCGAAATGGATGGAGGCGGCGCTTGCCGACAAGGGCGTGCAGGTCGGGCGCATCGTCATGAAGAACATCAAGATCGAGTCGACGTACCTGCAGCTGCCGCCTTTCGATGCCGATCTGCAGATGAGTCCCGAAGGTTCGATCGAGCGCGCAAGGCTGAGCGACGGTAAGCTGGAAGTTGAATTGACGCCGCGCAACAACGAAATTGACATTGAGGTTGCCGCGAACAAGGGCTGGGTGTCGCCGATCGGTCCGAAACTCGAGTTCACGGATTTTTCGGCGAAGGCGGTCGCGTCCAACAGCCGGATACGGGTTTCCGAGTTCAAGGCGTTACTTTATGGAGGAGCGGCAAGCGGCACGGCGGTGCTCAACTGGGGCGGCCCCTGGTCGATCGAGGGTGATCTGAGCACGGAGCGCATCAACCTGCAGGAACTGATGCCGGTGTTCACGCGCGAGGCCAAGTCGAGCGGCCAGTTGGAGTCGCGATTCCGTTATTCGATGGTGGCGCCCGACCTGCCGTCCCTGTTCAATCAGCCGAAGGTGGATGGTTCCTTCGCGATCCGCAAGGGCGACCTCGACGGCGTGGACCTGGTGCGGGCATTGCAGGTCGGAGGCCGCGAAAACGTGCAGGGCGGCGCGACGCGATTCGAGGAGATCACGGGCACGCTTGCATTGTCCAGCGACCGTTACCAGTTCCGCAGCCTGAAGCTCGGATCGGGGCTGCTGTCGGCGACGGGAGGGTTCGACGTCACGCCGAACAACGATGTCAGCGGGAAAGCCTTCGTCGAGCTCAGATCGCAGGCCGCGCAGATCCGGGGCAATTTCGACGTAGGTGGATCGCTGAAGGCCATCGTCCTCAAACCGAACTAGCGCCGCTGGCGGTACCTGCACGGCCCGGCCATGACTCAGGCCGGGCTGTTGTTTTCTAGATCACATCTTCCTGGCGATCGATGTCGCGCAGGATGCCCGGGTCTTCGCAGGCGATGGTCCCGACTTCTCCGGCGTGCCGCCTGACCAGCGCGCGCGCGCCTTCGTCTCCCTGAAGTTCGAGTAATTCCTTCCCATGGCGGCTGCCGAATCCGACCGGATGGCCGCGTTCACCGCGATATTCGGGAATGGCAATTGCGGCACCCTGCGCGATTTTTTGCGCGACCGCGGATATGGTCATGGGGGAAAGATAAGGCATGTCGCCCAGCGCGATTACCCAGCCGTCCGCATCTGCTGCCGCGCGAACGCCGCAGACCAGGCTGCGCGCCATGCCCAGGTGTGCATCGTCGCAGACATGCACCGCCACACCTTCGCGCTGCATCATGTCGCGGAGCGTGTCGTCGCCCGCACGCACAACTACGAGTACGTCGGGCAGCGCCGACTTCAGGTTTCGCAGCGATGCGATGCCGAGTGGCGTGCCGTCAGCCAGCTTGTGCAGCAGCTTGCCGCCGCCAAAGCGGCTGCCGCTGCCAGCGGCGAGGAGGATTCCCGTGATTCGCAAAGACAGTGGCTAGTGGCTGGTGGTTAGTGGCTCGTGCTCGTTCCCGGACAGACCGAGGCTCGACCTTATCTCACCAGTCGCGCTGGTTCTGCGCGAGCTTGCTGCGAGCAAGAGGCGGGTGGCGCCGTGACTCGTTAGCGGCATGCAGCCCGTTTGCGGGAACGATGCCTTAATGCCACATCCGGCTAACTCAACGGAACCTGGCTGCGTCATTCTGCGCCAACTTAGATCTGGCCAAAGGCGGGTTCGCAGCGAAATACTTGCGAATGCCGGCGAGGATCGCCTGCGCCATCTTGTCCTGGTACTTCTCGTCCTTCAGCCGCCTTTCCTCGTCGGGGTTGGTGAGGAAGGCGGTTTCCACCAGGATGGAGGGAATGTCGGGCGCTTTGAGAACGGCGAATCCCGCCTGTTCGACATGGGCCTTATGCAGTTCGTTGATGCCGCCGATTTCGCCCAGTACCGAGCGCGCGAGCTTGAGGCTGTCGTTGATCGTCGCGGTCTGCGACAGGTCGAGCAGCACCTGCTTCAGCGTCGGATCGTCGACGTCGATGTTGACGCCGCCAATCAGGTCGGCCTCATTCTCCTTTTTCGCGAGCCAGCCTGCCGCCGCCGACGAGGCGCCGCGTTCCGACAGCGCGAACACCGACGAGCCGCGTGCATGCGGCTTGATGAACGCGTCCGCGTGAATCGAGACGAACAGATCGGCTTGCACCTTGCGGGCCTTGATCACGCGATTGGCGAGCGGCACGTAGTAGTCGCCGTCGCGGATCAGGATGCCGCGCATGTTCGGTTCCAAATCCACCAGCGCCTTGAGTTTCCTGGCCATCGCCAGTGTCACGTGTTTCTCGTAAGTGCCGCTGCGGCCCTTCGCCCCCGGATCTTCGCCACCGTGGCCGGCATCGATTGCAACGGTGACGAGCCGTATGACTTCGGGCTGCGCCAGTGCTGGTTTTTTCGGGGCTTTCGGATCGGCCGGTGTCGTGTTGGGACCGGTTGCGGATTTATCGGTCGCCGCTGGCGGCCCTGTGCGTGGAGGCGCGGGCACCGTGGCGGGCTTGTTGTTTTCGAGTAGAGCGGTGATCGGATCCACCGGTTCGGCCGGGTAGATGTCCAGCACCAGGCGATAACCGTATTCACCGATGGGCTGCAGCATGAAGGTTTGCGGTTTGACCTGGGTTTTCAGGTCCAGGACCAGTCGCACCGTGCCCGGCTTGAAGCGGCCGATGCGGATGCCGCTGACGTAGGGGTCGTCAGGCGAAATTTTAGACGGCAGGCTTTCCACGGCCGCATTCGAATCGGTGTCCTCGAGATCGAGCACCAGCCGGTCCGGCCCGCCGATGGTGAAGACGTTGTGCGTGATCGGCGACTGCGATTCGAGTGTGAGCCGCGTGTATTCCTGCGCCGGCCACAGCCGCGCCGAAACGATTTCGGTGCCAGCGAAGGCAAGCGGGCCGAGAAGAATTGCGCCGGCCAGAACGAGAAGGATTGCGGCAGGCAACGCGCGGCCGAAGCGTCCCGCGCGTTTTCGCAAACGTTGATTCGGGCAGTTCATATTTGCAACTTCTTCAAGCAATGCCTTCCAGGCTCCGTTTCCACTTTGATCCTCAGTCGCCGCCCTGCGCCCTCCGCGGCCAGTGCAATTTCGACGTCCGCCTGCGGGAGCAGACCGGCGGCGCGTTCCGGCCATTCCACGAGACAGATGTTGCCGTTGCCGAAATTATCCCGGAACCCTGCGTCCAGCCATTCCTGTGGGTCGTTGAAGCGATATAAATCAAAGTGATATAAGTCTAACCTAGAAAGTTTATAAAGTTCAACCAATGTATAGGTCGGACTTTTCACTTTTCCCTGATATCCCAGCCCGCGCAGGATGCCCCGAGCCATGGTGGTCTTGCCGCTGCCAAGCTCTCCCGAGAGCGATACAAACATTCCGGGTTCGAGAGCCATGGCCAGGTTTTCGCCCAGTGCGAGCGTGGCGGCCTCGTCCGCAAGGAACGCCGAAAACTCAACGGGAGACGGGCTCACCGGGTTGACCTTTGGCGCGCCAGTCCGACCGCCAGGTTCACGAACACGCGCAATGCCGGCAATTCGTCGCCGCGCCTCCAGGCGAGGTGAATTTCGGTGAGCGGGGTCTGCTGCTTGAGCGGTTTGTAGATCACGCCGGTCCGCCGCAGGTTTGTGAGCGAGGCCGGGATGAGCGCCACTCCCAGTTCCGCCGACACGAGGCTGATGATGGTCTGCATCTGGATCGCCTCCTGTTCGACCCTCGGACTGAAACCGGCCGCCTTACAGTAGCTGACGACGTCGTCGTACAGCCCCGGCCCAATGTGCCGGGGAAACAGGATGAACGGTTCGTCCTTGAGTTTTTCCAGGGCCAGCTTGCCGGGCTTCTTCGCCAGCGGGTGTTTCTCCGGCAGTGCCGCTATAAGGGGCTCGCGCAGGATCGACACCGATTCGAGCGCGGCCTCGGTGACCGGCGGCAGCAGGAATCCGACGTCGAGGCCGCCGGCGATCAGGTCGCGGATCTGGGCATCGGTCGTGGCCTCGCGCAGGGTCAGGTTCACCAGCGGGAACTTGCGCCGGAACGCGCGCAGTACCACCGGCAGCACGTTGTAATCGGCAACGCTGATGAACCCCACTGCCAGTTCGCCGATTTCGCCGCGGCCCGCCCGCCGTGTGGTCAGCACGGCCTGCTCGACGCGGGTCAGGATCTGGCGGGCTTCCTGCAGCAGGGCGTGCCCGGCCTGGGTGAGCGCAACGTGGCGCTGCGTGCGGTTGAACAGCATGACGCCCAGCTCCTCTTCCAGCGCGCGAATCTGCATCGACAGGGGCGGCTGGGAAATGTGCAGCTTCGCTGCGGCGCGGCCAAAATGCAGCTCTTCCGCAAGGGTCACGAAATAACGCAGGTGGCGCAGTTCCATTTGATATCGGTAGAGTATTAATAGCCGTTTAATAATATATTAGACGCCCGGTAAAGGCGCCGCCAAACTGCGCAGCCTGGAAACATCCCCTGGGGCCAACCCCCGGGCCAACGCGGCCCCACGTGGTGAAAGTCAAGGGTGCGGACGACAAAAAGCTAAGGAGAGGGACATGGCAGACAACTGGCGCAGCAAACTGATCACGGCGGGCATCGCCCGCTCCCCCAACCGCGCGATGCTGCGGGCGGTCGATTTCAAGGACGGCGATTTCGACAAGCCAATCGTGGGCGTGGCCAACGGGCACTCCAACATGAATCCCTGCAACGCCGGGATCCAGCCGCTGGTCGATCGCGCCATGGAAGCCTTGCGCAAGGCCGGCGCAATGCCCCAGGTATTCGGCACGCCGACCGTTACTGACGGCATCGGCATGGGCACCGACGGCATGAAGTATTCGCTGGTGTCGCGCGAGGTCATCGCCGATGCGATCGAGACGTCGGTCAACGGCCAGATGATGGACGGCGCGCTGGTAGTCGGCGGCTGCGACAAGAACATGCCCGGCGGCATGATGGCGATTGCGCGCATCAACGTTCCGGCGATCTACGTCTACGCCGGCACCATCAAGCCGGGCCACTGGAAGGGGCAGGACCTGACCATCGCCAGCGTGTTCGAGGCGGTGGGCGCGTTCAGTGCGGGCAAGATCAGCAAGGAAGACTACGACGGCATCGAGAAGAGCGCCTGTCCGACGGTCGGCGCCTGCGGCGGCATGTTTACCGCCAACACCATGTCGACCTCGTTCGAGGCGCTGGGCATGAGCCTGATGCATTCCTCGACGATGGCCTCTCCCGACGCCGAGAAGGCCGATTCCGCGGGTGAGTCGGCCAAAGTGCTGGTCAATGCGATCAAGAAGAATATCCGTCCGCGCGACATCATCACACGAAAATCCATCGAGAACGTGGTGAGCCTGGTGATGGCCACCGGCGGCTCTACCAATGCGGTGCTGCACTACCTTGCAATCGCCTCTGCGGCCGAAGTCGAGTGGACCATCGATGATTTCGAGCGTGTGCGCCGCAAGGTGCCGGTGTTGTGCGACCTGAAGCCCTCCGGCCGCTACGTCGCCACCGACTTCCACAAGGCCGGTGGCGCCCCGCAGGTTCTGAAGATGCTGCTCGCCAACGGCCTGCTGCACGGTGACTGCATGACCATCACCGGCCGCACCATTGCCGAGGAACTGGAGAACATCCCGGCGGAGCCGCGCAAGGATCAGGATGTCATCCGTCCCTTCAACAACCCGATGTACAAGCAGGGGCATCTGGCGATCCTGAAGGGCAACCTGGCGACCGAAGGTTGCGTGGCCAAGATCACGGGACTCAAGAATCCGTCGATCACCGGCCCGGCGCGGGTGTTCGATTCCGAGCCCGAAGTCATGGCGGCGATCATGGAGCGCAAGATCAAGGCCGGAGACGTGGTGGTGATCCGCTACGAGGGACCGAAGGGCGGGCCTGGCATGCAGGAAATGCTGGCGCCGACTTCGGCGTTGACAGGCCAGGGGCTCGGCGACTCAGTCGGCCTGCTCACCGATGGCCGCTTTTCCGGGGCGACCTGGGGCATGGTGGTCGGCCACGTGGCACCCGAAGCTTTCGTCGGCGGCACCATTGCACTGGTGAAGGAAGGTGACTCGATCACCATCGACGCGCACAAACAGTTGATCCAGTTGAACGTGCCCGACGATGAACTGGCGAAGCGGCGCGCCGCGTGGAAGCAACCCAAGCCGCGCTTTACCCGTGGATTGCTGGCGAAGTATGCGTATCTGGTATCGACCGCCACCAAGGGTGCGATTACGGATTCGTTCGACGACGCGAAGAAGTAACTTTCTGGAAACGCATCAAACGGCGGCAGTCCCGCGATGAAGGGGCTGCCGCTTCCTTTTCTTGCCGTCCTTGCCGCGGCCTTCTCCGCGACCATCGGCGGTTCTGCTGTCGTGGCGACACGGCTCGCGGTGCCCGAAAGCAACGCGCTGACGGTGACCTTCCTGCGTTTCCTGGGGGCGAGCCTGGTCATGCTCGCTTTCACGCTGCCGCGCACGAAAATCCGCATCGACTGGCGTGATCTTCCGCCAGTCGCCGCGCTGGGCCTGGTCCAGTTCGCGCTGTTTGCCTGGTTCTTCAGTGCTTCGCTCCGTGATGCTGCCTATCGGCGCGCTGGCGCTGCTCTCGGCGATCGTTGTGGATGGCGACTGGTCGGGTTTCTCCAGTTTTTCCTGGCAGGGCTGGCTGGCGATCGCCTACCTGATGACCATCGGCGGCGCGGTGACCTTCTTCCTGTGGATCTGGGCGCTGGAGCACACGACGCCGTCGCGCGTGGCGATCACGGTGACCATGAATCCGGTAGCCGCCGTGATCCTCGGCACATTCATTCTGGGGGAGCCGGCGACGTGGCGGCTGCTGGTGGGGCTTGCCGCGATCATCGCCGGCATCACGCTGGCGAACTGGAATGCGCTGATGAGCGGATTGCGCAGCCGGCGCTGAAACCCGTCAGTTCGGATTGGGGCCCTTGCCCCAGCTCTGGTAGCGCACCCTGAGAAAATCGATGAATTCGGCGAGGTGTTTTCTCTGCAGCGCATCGAGCACCGCGTCAGGCATGCCTTCCTTTTGCCGGTTCGCCAGTTCCGAGCCGGTGAGGGCTGGCTTGAAGTGGGTGCTGATATTGGTGATGCCGGAGAGGTCGAGGTAATCGTGAACGCGGGAATTCTCGATGGTCGCTGCAACTTCGTCCGCTGACTTGCCGTCCTTCAGCATTTGCGCGGCTTGGTCGACCGTAATCGCTGTGCCGCCGGGAGATCCGGGATACGCGGTGATCCATGCGGGAAGGCCGGCCGGCCTGGAAAAATCCGAGGTACGGTCGAGGTTGCTGCCGTTGCCCATTCCATTGCCGCCCGTGCCCAGCGAGGACAGATCCACCGGTTGCGGATAGCAACTGCTGCATCCGCCCAGCGATTCTCCAGTCACCCAGTAGCGCGTCAGCAGGTCGACGTCGTTGTAAAAGGACTGTTGCAATTGATCGAGGACTTCCGGCGCGCAACCTGCGTCAGCGAGCTTGCCGAAATCCGAGCCGCGCAGCGCGTACGAAGTTTTCGATTTGCGTGAAAGCTGGACGGCACGCTGCGCCCCGGACTTGCACGCATTCACGACTTCGGATATCGGCGTCAGCGGCCGCGGCTTCATCACCGAACAGGCGCCGAGCATCAACAGCGCGCTGCTGACCGCTAACGCGCGGGCCAGGCTTGTGAAGGGGCGGCTGTTACGGGGTTGCATTGAAATCTCCTCCAGGTTTTCCATGGCGCGCCGGTTCTGACAGGTCGCGGCTTCAGTAGGGGGCGATGATCATGGGCCGATGGTGGCAATAGAGGCAGTTCCACCAGAAAGGACTGTCGTAGCTCATGCGGCTTTCCCGGCGGATCCGGTCCATGTACACGTTCTGCATGTAGTCCAGCACCGTATCCGGCACCCCTTGCTCGTGCAGCCTGGCAATCTGCGAACCCGTGAGCGGGTAGACCGCCCGTGTCTCCTGCAATTCGCGGATGATTTCCTCCGGTGGCGTGCCGGCCCTGCTCATGTCGACAACCTGTTCGAGCGAGGGCGGCGGCCGGCGGTCCATCCCGGCACATCCTGCCAGGACCAGGATCAGCAAACCCGCCAGTAGGCCCCAAAGGCGCTCAAGTCCATGCATTTTGGTTCTTTCCTGACAGTTACGGTATAGACCGTCCATTGCCGCGTGCGGTTCATTTGACCGGCGTCAAGTCGATTGCCGGATCCGGGGGCTAGAGTCCCGGCATATCTTCCATCGAGGGGCAATCATGCGCCTGTACGTGTTTGCATTCGCAGCACTTGTTTTCGTAACGATCGATGTCCATGCGCAGGAAGACGACCGTGGGCGCATGCTGCATGACGCCCACTGCGTTTCCTGTCACGCCACCCGCGTATATACCCGCCCTGACCGGGTGGCGGGCGACTATCAGCAGGTCCGCGCCGAGGTCGACCGCTGGCAGAAAAACGTCTCGCTGAACTGGAAGGATGCTGATACCGACCTCGTCACCGACTACATTGCGTCCCGTTACTACCGCTTCGAATGCCCGTCCAAATGCTGAACCGCGGAAGGGTCAGGCTGAGATGTCGGGGACCAGTTGTTTCTGAAGGAGGGTAATCTGATCCTTGAGCAGGAGTTTGCGGCGCTTCAGGCGCCGTAGCTGCAACTCGTCGAGCTCCGGGTCATGCGCCAGGCGATCGATGACCTCGTCAAGATCGCGGTGTTCGACCTTGAGGATCTCGATTTTCCTGCGGACGGCTTCCGTCTCTTCCGTCGTAAGTTCCATCATTGTTCCCGTGGCCGCCTGTCCGTCTTTTCCTAACTATAGTGCAAGATGGCCCAATGAGAGGAAGAAGGGCGGGCGCCGTGCCGCGTGAGGCCCTCGTGCGCCAGTACGATATTGAATTCTCCCGCCAGTTCTCCGCCGGTTCCCGAGGCTGTGGAGAGGGGGACGATCAGGCTGTTCCTGGCCTTGCGGTCGCGGATGCGGGATAGCAGGAAGTCGCGTTCGTTTTCCGGCGCGCCGGCTACATACATCTGGGTCGTAAACGTGCCGAAGTCCGGCCGCGTCAGCGCGAAATGGATATGCGGCGCGCGGCCCGGATAAGGCAGCGGCTTCACTGTGCGGAAGCGATAGACGCCATTGGCATCGCTGACGGCCGTGCCATAGCCCTGGAAATTGGGATCGACCGGCCTGTCGCTGTCATCGCCTTCGTGGTGATAGCGGCCATAGCCGTTGACCTGCCAGATTTCGATGCGCACGCCGGCCTGGGGCTTGCCAGAAGGGTCGAGGATCCGGCCACCCACGTTAGTGATTTCGCCATGAGCAATGCCGTTGCGTCCCTTCACCGTGACCAGGTCGTTGTCCTGGTCGAGCGGAAAGCTCAACGGATAGAACGGCCCGGGCATCTGCGCCGGCGTCGGCACCAGCTCCGCCGCCCAGGCAGGCAGTGCCGCACCGGCAGCCAATCCAGCGGAGGCTTGTAGAAGTTTCCTGCGTTGACTATTCATATGGCCCTCACTCGAACTCTTTCACCGCAAAGGCGCAAAGGTCGCAAAGAAGGGCTCACAAAGGAAAACCATGATTCGCATTTTTCGACAGGAAGTCAGCTCCTGCGCGAGTGCGTGGAAGCAGCCTGTAGCGTACTTCCTCTCGTACTTTGCATTCCTTTGCGACCTTTGCGTCTTTGCGGTGAAACTTGGGTTAATTGTGAACCGTTGAAATCAATACCGATTATAAATCTCGAGAGCTTTGAGCATCGACTTCTCGCGCTCGATGATCGGGATCATTTTCGACTCTTTCTCGTTGTACTGTTTCAGCAACGCCACCACTTTCTCCGCGGCGCCGGCGGGCACCACGATAACCCCGTCGGGATCGCCGACGATGTAGTCGCCGGGATTCACAAGGATGCCGGCGCACCTCACCGGGATCTGCTTGTCCACGCTGATCATGCGCCCGACCGAAGTCGCGGGACTGACGCGCCGCGACCAGACGGGAAACTGCAGGCGCCGGAGTTCCGTGACATCGCGCACCGCGCCGTCGATCACGGCTCCCGCGAGCCCGCGTACCTTGGCGGTGGTTGCCATCAGGTTGCCCATGGCCGCGATCTCGAGGCCGTCTTCCATCACATAGACCAGTACGCTGCCCGGCTCCGCCTGGTCGAGGATTTCCAGCAGGTGGTTCTGGTACTTGCGGGTGTCCGTCCTCAGAACGGGTCGCATCATCGCCGTGGCGGCACGGCCCGCGATCCGGGCATCGAATATCGGCTTCATGTCCGCGGACATCCAGCCGCGCGCCCCCGTCGCTTCTTCCACCGCATCGGCTATATTGCCGGTGCTGTTTTCCGGGCGCATCAGCGCAGCGATGATTTCGTCCGGCGTCATGGCTCCGGCATGGACGGGCCCGGCAGGAATGGTGGCAAGGGAAACGAGGATCAGCAGCGCATTGGCTCGCATTTTCTTTTCTCGAAGTCAGGGCGCAAAAATGGTACACCGTTTTGGGTGGCCACCCGTGTTTTCACGAGCGGCTAGAATTGGGCCCTCTGGAGGGGAAATAACGTCAATGAACGGAAACCAAACACCGCGCGGCATCTATCCGATGCTCTATGCTTTTTTTACCAGCCAGGGAAAGCTGGATCGGGAGGCTACTCGCAAGCAGGTCCAGGCCTATGTCCGCAACGGCGCGCACGGCATGGCGGTGCTCGGACTGGGCACCGAAGTGAACAAGCTGGCGGACGCTGAGCGCCGCCAGTTGGTCGAGTGGGTCGCGGAAGACCTGGATGGCAGGCTGCCGCTGGTGGTGACGGTGAATGCCCCCAGTGTCGACGCCCAAGTCGAGTTCGCCCGTTATGCCGGGTCCGTGGGCGCTTCATGGGTGATTCTGCAGCCGCCCCCCGAACGCAACGTCGGCGACGATTTCCTGGTTCGATTCTTCGGCGCGGTGGCCGACCGGGTCGAACTGCCGGTGGCGGTCCAGAATGCGCCGGAGTACCTCGGCGTTGGCCTGACGCCAGAGGGCGTGAATACCCTGGCGCGCAACCATCCCAATTTCCGCATCCTCAAGGGCGAGGGCCCGGTCATCAGTATCCGCCGCTTCATCGAGCAGACCGAGGGGCGCGTGACCGTGTTCAATGGCCGCGGCGGATTGGAACTCATCGACAACCTGCGGGCGGGCTGCGCGGGCATGATCCCGGCGACCGATACCTTTGACCGCCAGGCCAGGATCTTCGAGCTGTTCGCGGCGGGCCGGGAGCGGGAAGCCGAACAGGTGTACGGCGAAACGCTGCCTGCCATCGTTTTCGTCATGCAATCGCTCGATACCCTGCATTGCTACGGCAAACGGCTGGCCGCGGCCAGGCTGGGAATCGGCGAGGTACATGACCGCCAGCCGGGGCTGATACCGGAAAAGTTCGGGCTGGCGTGCACGCGCCGCTTTGCCGAGGCGTTGGGGCCTCTTACCTAGCGCAAATCGTTCACCGCAGATAAGGGCACACTTGAAGCGTCGTAGGACGCGGAGGACGCAGAGGAAAAGCATGATCGAAGTAAGAGATGGTTTGCTGGCCAACTTTCGCCGGACATTGGATCGGACCGATATGAGACTATCTCCGGAACCCCCCTCTTGTTTCTCCTTCGCGTCCTTTGCGTCCTGCTACGCTTCAAGTGTGCCCTTGTCCGCGGTGAGCGTTGTTCTTGTCTTGTTATCGATACTGCCGGTCGGCGCGCAGACGCCCGAGGAATGGTTCGGCAATGGCCGCGCGGCAGTGGAAAAGGCCCGCTTCGAGAAGCCGATCGGGGGCAGGGCGAAGAACGTGATCCTGTTCCTCGGCGACGGCATGGGCATCGCCACCGTCACGGCCGCCCGCATCCTGGAGGGCCAGCAACGCGGCATGTCCGGCGAGGAGAACCAGCTCGCCTTCGAACGGCTGCCTTATTTGGCCCTTTCCAAGACTTACAGCGCCAACCAGCAGACTTCGGATTCGGCGCCGACCATGAGCGCCATCGTCAGCGGCATCAAGACCAACGACGGACTCATCTCGGTCAGTTCACGCGTGGCGCGCGAGGACTTTCGTGCCGTTGCCGCCAATTCGACGCGAACGATCCTGGAGCGCGCCGAACAGAGGGGCATGGCAACCGGCGTGGTGACGACCGCCCGGCTTACTCATGCCACGCCCGCCGCGTGCTATGCGCACTCGCCGGACCGTGACTGGGAGGCGGACAGCGACCAATCGGCGGCCGCGAATGCGGCTGGCTTTCCTGACATCGCACGGCAGTTGATCGAGTTTCCCCTGGGGGACGGACTCGAAGTGGCATTCGGTGGCGGACGCACGAAGTTCCTGCCGAAGACGGAGAAGGACCCGGAGTATCCTGAAAAATCCGGCGAGCGCAGCGACGGGCGCAACCTGGTCGCGGAATGGATCAAGCGCAGGGCGGATTCCGCATACGCCTGGAATCGCGCGCAGTTAGACGCGCTGGATCCGAAGAATGTGAAGCATGCGCTTGGCTTGTTCGAGCCCTCGCACATGCGCTACGAGCACGACCGGCCCGCGGATGCGGCGGGCGAACCGTCGCTGGAGGAGATGACCGGCAAGGCGCTAGATATTCTGGCGCAGAATCCGAAAGGCTATTTCCTGATGGTGGAAGGCGGCCGCATCGACCATGGCCATCACGCGGGCAACGCCTATCGTGCCTTGACCGATACCATCGCGTTCGCGCGTGCCGTCGAAACCGCGATGCGCCGCACCGATCCGCGCGACACCCTGATCATCGTCACTGCGGACCACAGCCACACGATGAACATCGCCGGCTATCCCAAACGCGGCAATCCGATCCTGGGCAAGGTGGTGGAAGCCGGACACGCGGACGGCGACTATGCGCACGACGGATTGGGTCTGCCCTATACCACGCTGGGCTACGCCAATGGCCCGGGATATCCGGGCGAATCAGGCGCGCAAGCGTCGGGTCCGAAGAAGTATCCGCATCCCGGGACCGGCTACATGGGCGTGCGCTCCGGCCGTCCGGACCTGGGCGGCGTCGATACGACAGCGCCGGACTACCTGCAGGAATCGGCGATGCCCATACCCAGCGAAACGCACGGCGGGGAAGATGTGGCGATATACGCCCGCGGCCCGCAGGCGCACCTGATCCGCGGGGTCATGGAGCAGAACGTGATTTACCACGTCATGGCCGAAGCGCTCGGCATGCGGGATTGAATCAGTAAAACTTCAAACCCTTTCACCGCAAAGGCGCACAGGGCTAACCCACTAGCCCTTCGTCGTGGTCTTCCTTATTTCCTTTTCGTCCGTCCATTCCAGCAAACCGTTTTGGATGTTCCAGAGCTGCAGGTTGACCTTGTAGTACACGTCCTTGACGTCTTTGGCCTGCTTGACGATGGAGGTGATGTTCCCTTCCAGGCGGTAGGCGGCGCCGGTCATCTTGCCGATCTCGGCTGATTTCTTCGGATCGTAGTATTCGCTCTGCTGCCGCTGCAGTTCCTCGATCTGCTGGCGCATTTCGGCGGCGTCGACGGCGAATTTCACCCGGCCGCTTTTCTGCAGTTCGGAGCGGATCGAATCGGTGATCGCGCGGGTGTCGATGTACTCGCTGGTCTTGTTCTTCACGTCCTGCACGGTGACGATGGGCAGGTTGCTCGAGCCGATCACCGGCGAGTTCAGCATGGAGCGCGTCATCGATTCCGCGATCAGTTGCAGGTCGGTCGATCCGAACTCGTTGGTCACGGTTTCGACGCCACGGGGGTCGCCGTAACGCACCGTGTCCTTGGCGCAGCCGGAGATGCCGAGCACCGTGCCAAGCAGCGCGGTGCAGAGCAGGGCCCGGGTATTCAGGCGGGCGGTGGTCACATTCTTCATGGTCGTTCTCCTGGCGGGTGGGTTCATGGTTTGTCGAGGCTGCGCAGCATCACGCGGAAGTCCACCGCGTCCTGGCTCGGCGACGAGGTGGCGATCGTATGGCGGGTCTTGCCGTAAATCATGACGGGTTTCCAGGCTTCTTCCTCCCAGGCGCGCATGCCCTCCCGGTCGAGCCAGCGGAAGCGATAGGCGACGCGATGTGCATCCTCGCCTTCGTTGAGCAGGTCGACCTCGATGCGCATCAACTGGCTGCGGTCGCTGCAACGCAGGTCGGTCACCTCGATATAAGGGATGTCGCCGGATTCCTCCAGCTTGGCCTTTATCAGCGCTTCCTTGTCCTGGATCTTTTTCTCCATGCCGGTCGGGCAGCCGAAGGCGTAGCCGTCGCGTTCGTACTTGTTGCCGCCGCAGCCGGCGGCGAGAAATATCATGAGCGATGAAACGGTGAGCAGGCGTGCGGTCATGTCGAACTCCTTATCGGGTTGCTGCCAAAAACGTTTGCGGTGTTGACGGCGTTGACGCCTGCTGCTCCGGTTTGTCGCCCGGCGGACCTGGCGGCGGCATGACGAACAGGCGCCCGCGCAGCATGCGCAGCGCAATAACCTGGTAGCGCCCCGTTGCCGTCAGGGCGATACGCTGCGTGCCGGATGGCGTATCCACTTCCAGGTAGGGGGTGCCGGTCGTAACGCGCGCCCGGGCTATCGCGATCTGCGCCGGAAGGGTCCGCCAGCCGCGTTCGTCCGCCGATTCCGTCAGGATGGAACCGAGTATCACGGCGATCCCCGCCAGTCCGGTTTCATCCTGCCTGAAGGCTTCGTACTGCAGGGCCGCCTTGGCTGTCGAGCGAATGATACCCCGGAGCATGATGCGCGGCATCTCTTCCTGCAGCGAACGGCGCGCCATCGCGTCGACGCTGGTGACGACGGTCGGCGTGGCGGTGCTGCCGCCCATGCGTATGGCTGAGGGCAGGGTGCCGGGGTCCTCCTGGCGGATCACCGGGAACGAGACCGGCACGAACAGCAGCTTGTTGTTGTAGGGAATGGGCAGATTGATCTGCTGCGAGACACGCGCCGGCGCGGTGCCGCTTTCGATCACGAACAGCACGTCGGTCTTGCCGTCGCCCCCACCCCCCCGGGCGTCCAGCCCCGACAGCGCTTCCTCGAGAATCGGATTATCGGGGTGAAGTTCGATGGCCTTGCGGTAGCCGGGCGCAGCAAGGCTGGGTTCGCCCAAAGCTTCATAGACGAAACCGGAAAGATAGTGGCTGAACGCGCTCTGGTAGCTGTTGCGCAACGCGTTGACCTCCGGGTTGTCGATGGTCTGCACCGGATAGCCGTTGAGGTCCTTGAATGCGGTTTTGGCGCCGCGCTTTGTCGCTTCCTGTTCGGTCTTCTCGATTTCTAGTGCGCGCAGGTTCTCGATCACCGTCTCGCGCTCGTGGGTCCGCTTGATGTCGACGCGGGCGGTGTCCCAGTCGCCGCGGGCAAGGTGGTTGAGCGCCATGCGGGTGGTCAGCATCACTTTCTCGTAATCATGGCCTTCGTAGGTGCCAAGCTTTTCGTTTAGGACGAAACCCGCTGCGCCTCCCAGAAGTTTTCCCGGATTCACCTTCGCCGTTTCCTCCCAGGCCTGTACCGCCTTGTCCGCGTCCAGCCAGGCTTTCTGGCTGTCCTCGAAACGGCCATCCAGGCGCTGGAGTTCACCCAATTCAAGGTAATAAAGCAGATCGCGCTTGCGGCGATGACTTTTCTGCAGGGCTGCTGCCGCGGCGCCGGGATTCCCGGATGCGGCGAGATTGATCGTTTCCGTGAGTTCCGCGTTATAGCTGCGGAAGGCCGCGCAGCCCGACAGGGCGAACAGCAGCAGCACCAGAAGCAGGCACGATCTTGCGGACGGGAGATTCGGAAATGCGGTCACGGCGTAGGTTCCCAATGCGACAACGCCGCTGCAGGATTTCAGTTTACGGTGCGTGGCGTTTCATCTTCGGTCGCCACCGGCCCGAGCGCAGGCACGCTCATGGTCAGATCCCACTCGGCTTTGACTGCCGTATCCTGCATCAATTTGATCAGGCCGTGCAGAAGCGTATCGCCGAGGGCAAGGTCGACGCCGTTGCCCTCGGCCGGCAGCAGGGAAAGCACCGTCTGGCCTTTCTGGTTGCGGCCGGCGCGGACCTTGCTGACCAGCATCGGCGCATTGCCCAACGGGCGTTCCCGTCCCTCGGGTTCTTCCTTCGCCTTGCTGAATTTGACTTCCTGCAGCGCCTTCTCGTGCTGCATGCCCAGCATGGCCTTGCGCGCTTCGGGATTCGGCTGTACCTGGATATCCGGCTTGGCTTGCGCCATTTGCAGCAGCACCGGCCAGATGCGCTTGAGCAGCCGGCGCGTCAGCCAGAACTGGATTTCCGCACGGGCATTGAAAAACACCCGCACCAGCAGCCGGTCTTCACCGGCATGGAACTCGACGGTGATGCGTTCCAGGTTCATGCCGCAACTATAACCCGTAACGGCTTGGAAGCAGAAGAAAAAAGGCCCCGCAAGAGCGGGGCCGTAAGGCGACTGGAGGGTCGCGTCGATTGCGGGCCATGGAGGCCCTCCTTACTCTAAAGCGCACCCTTTCGCCATGGACCCGTGATTGCACAGGTCATGCCGCTGCCGATTGCGCCGGTACCGAACACGTTGACGAAGAGGATGTCTCCATCCGGGCTGAAGCAGGCGCCCGCGAACTCGCTGTCATTGAGGATGTTCACCGCGAACTCGAACGGCTCACCGCTGCGCCCCATGCCGATCAGGCGGTTGATGTCGGTCAAGCCGGGAGCAAGCGGGTGCGTGTCGTTGTCGGTGCCGCTCGCGTCGTCTTCGCAGAACAGGATGCCGCCGCTCGGGGTGACGCAGAGGTTATCCGGCGAATCCAGCACGCTGCCGCTGGGCGACTCGAACACCAGCACCAGCGTGCCGCCGCCAGTGAGGCTCGGAATGTACTGCCAGAGCTGGCCAAAACCTTCCCTATACGCGGCAGGGTTGGTAAGACTGTCGGCGCTGGGGTTGTTCACATCGCCGTTCTCCGCGTTGCCGCCGCTGGTCGAAATGAAATACATGCTGCTGTCGTCGCCGCGAAAAATCCCCTCGAGACGGTTGAAGCGTGCTCCACCCTGGTTGTAGCCTTGACCGAAGCAGGACGTTGCGAAGGAGTTGACATCGGGATCCGGGGTGCCGATCGTGACCCACTCGACCGGCAACTCGATTCCCACTGTTTGTCCCTTGCGGGTATCGTAGTTGCTCATGCCCTTGATCCGGGCCATCTGCAGGACACCCCCGGCGAGCGGGTTCACCGGATCGTTGGGCAGGAAGCGGTAGAAGCCGCTGGCGTTGCCCGCGTCTTCTGTCTGATAAATGATGCCGCTCTCGTTGTCGGCGACGGCCGCTTCCTTGGCAAACCGGCCCATCGCGACGATAGGCTGCGCGAGGACGATGGATTCAGCGTCAGCCGGCACCAGAAAGGTGTAGCCGTGCTTTCGAGCCCAGCTTGTCGCGCTGGGCAATGCCGTGGTTTCCTCGCACGTCAACCAGCCCGCGTCCCGATAAGCCAGTCCGCCGGAGCAGTTGACGATGGTGCCGTTGATGCTGATGAAATCCCGCGCCACGCGCTTGTGTTTCGGGTCGTAGTCGGTGGTCACGCAGCCGCCCATGCCTTTGATATCCCAGCGGGTGGACGCGGGGCCGACCACGCCAAGATTGAAATCACCTGCGGCATTGCGCACTTCGTGATTGCGGATCAGGCGGATGGTGCCGTCGGGGCCGGGCAGCGCGGTCATGCCGTCATGGTTGCGCGGCGTAATGTAGCCGTCGCTCATCATGTCGCCGATCTTGCCGAAGGTGGTGTAATGAAAGCCCTCGGGCAGCGCCAGGATCAGCGCGCCATTTTGGTCGGGCACCGGCTTGAGTTCGCCGTAGCCTTTGCCTTTCGGGCCCTTGCCCCTCCCGCGGCCATCGGATTTGCATTCCTTGGCATAAGCGGTGTGTGCGGTGAGCGTCTGCAACGTGGCTGCGGTCACCACGCCTCCCGCTACCAGCGTCGAGCGTTTGAGAAAATTGCGGCGATGCATGTTCTTGGCGTTGGAATCGTCCATTAAGGCCTCCGAGGGTATTTCAGAAAAAGTTTTCATGGCTTGTGACGGGTCACTCGGCGTAAAACCGGCGACATCACGAAGGCAATGCTAGGCGGGGTGCTTTACAGCAAGATTAAGGAAATGCGACGGCCCGCGGCAAAGCGCAGCGCGGGGTCAGGCCTAGAGCCCTATACCCCCCGCGGTCCTGCCCTCTTGCGCCGAAACTACCTGCCGCGCAGGCGGTTGAATACTTCTCCCGCCGCGCGCACGCCCGACAGGGCCGCGCCTTCCATGAAGCCCTGCCATTCGTAGAACGAGCTGGTGTGCTCGCCGGCGAAGAACAGGTTGTCCACCGGGCGTGCTTCGTTTTCGGCGATGGTGGTGAAATAACCCGGACGGTTGCAGGTGTAGCTGCCCTTGGTCAGCGGATTCACGCTCCAGTTTTCCAGATGCGCCAGCGCCTGACCCTTAATGTCGCGGCTGGCGTAGGGGCTGATGTTCGGATACACCTTGTCCAGGTCGCTGAGGAAACGGCCGACCTCGGTCTGCAGCCGCCGCGAGTCGAGCGCAGCGCCGCGTTTGCCGCCGGAATAATCGGTGAGGATCGCCGAATTCGGCGTCGCGCGGATGGCGTTGGTCTCCCAGGTGTTCTGGTGGTTGGTCAGATCGCTGTAAGAGGTTCCGTTACTGCCGTACAACTGATACCAGGGGCGGGCCATGAAGCCCAGCATCATCTTCGAATTGGTGCCGTAGCCCAGGTTGTCGATGGCATAGCGCTTCCACTCCGGCAGCCCGAGGCTCGCGTCCAGTTCCACCTCGCGCAGCACCGAGAACGGC
>CAYODB010000025.1:0-26686 GCA_964402495.1 uncultured Bordetella sp. | reverse complement strand
CCGGATTCCGGATTCTTGCGCAAGACCCTGATGATTCACTCCTTTTCATTGAGGGCAATAATCAGCCTTAGTCGATTGAAGCTTATTTCACGAGACTGATTGGGCCTCGACGGAACAACGGGATTGGCAAGGCGTCTGCACAGTAGACCGGTCCGCAACCGGTTGTTCTAAGCGAGGCTGACTGTCTTGTTATGTTCGAACGCACGCTGGCGCGGATGAAATTCGTCCGGCGCGCGATTCGATGTTGGATGCGCCCAACTCCGCCTGGCCCTCGCCACCGCGCACACTGGCGACTGAAGCGATCTCGATGTCGAAGGCTTTCATGCGCGAGCGCAGCGTCGTCGGTTTCACACCCAGCAAATCAGCCGCGCCGCCTGGGCCGCCAACCCGGCCGCCAGTACGCTGTAGCGCCGAGACAATACTGTTCCGTTCTATTTCCTTGCGCTGAGTTTCGTTGAGAACTCTTGACGCCTCCTTCGGGGCAAAGGAGGACCCCACGTCTTGGGCTTGGGTCGATGTCCGCAGATCGAATCGTAGCGGCTCACCTTCGAGAGCAGAAATCACCGCACATTCAATGATGTTCTGCAATTCCCGAACATTGCCCGGCCAGTCATAAGCGGTCAGGAGTGACATCTGATCGTCGGGCAGAACCTGCTTGCCGCGACCCGCGCGCCGTAGGGCGGCCGCGAGCAGGTGCTCGACGAGCAGCGGAATATCGTCTCTTCGAGCCCGAAGTGGAGGAATATGTACCGGAAATACGCGCAGGCGATAGTAGAGATCCAACCGAAATCGACCCGCTCCGATTTCGGCCTCGAGGTCGCGATTGGTGGCCGCAACAATGCGCACGTCGACCTCGCGTGATCGCGCATCGCCGACACGCTCGAACCGTCCCTCCTGAAGCACGCCGAGAAGCTTGCTCTGCATCTCGATCGGCAATTCGCCGATCTCGTCAAGAAACAGGGTGCCTCCGTCTGCCAGCTCGAAGCGACCCCTGCGGTCACTGATTGCACCGGTGTAGGCGCCCTTGACGTGTCCGAAAAACTCGCTCTCAAACAGTTCCCTGGGCACCGTCGAACAATTAACCTTTACGAACGGCTTGTCGCTGCGCCGGCTGAGTCTGTGGATCGCGCGGGCGGCAAGTTCTTTTCCGGTGCCGGACTCCCCGGTGATCAGCACCGCGGCTTGTGTCGGCGCAACCAGCGCAATGCGTTCAAGGATGTCGCGTATCTGTACCGTCCGCCCGACTATGCCTTCAGGCGTGGATGCTGCCAGTTCTGGGTTACCCGTCGCTGATTCAGACGGCGGCGGAGTGAGGCGGCGAGGGGTAATTACGTCTTGGCTCGACTCGACCGTACGTAACGTTATTACCGACCCGACTATGCAATTGCTGTCCCGCAACGGCGAACACGCAATTTGCACCGGAACCTGGAGACCATCGGCGCTCGACAGGATGACAACGCCCAGCGGAAGGGCGCGCCCTTCTTCCAATGCGGCCAAAACAGCCTCGCGAGGGTGAGCAAGGGAATTGTGTGACGCGCGTATTTCCAGATATCGCCGCACATCCTGGCCGACCAGCGCGTCCTGTTTCAAGCCGAGAACGCGGGCTGCAGCCGCATTCACGACAGCGATCCGGGTTCCAGGGCCAATCAGGATAACTCCATGATCGATCGCGTCAAGGATCTGCGCGTGCATGCGAGCGGTCGTGATCAGTTGGTTTTGAGCGCCCGAATGTGCCGAAATCCCGCGATCAATGTCGGTGCTCGAATTCCGGGCGAACGGCCCGCCAGAAGACCGATCGCGGCGACCGCGAATGATTGCCACCATGCGGTCGCGATTGGAACCTTCTACAGCGGACGCCGACACCTCCGCAAGCACCAATTCGCCGCTTTTGGTCAAGCAGGATAGATCCTGGGTCCAGCCGTGCCCGAATCTTGAAACTGACTCGGAGAAGCCGATCAGCAATGCCATATCGTTGGGGTGCATCTGGCTTACCCGCATTTTCAGTAACTCGCCGCGCATATACCCAAGCATCGAACAGGCGGTCGAGTTGGCATCGACGATGCGGTCCCGAAGCGGTTCAACCAGGACGATGGCTTCGGTCGAACCATTCAGTGCGCGCCGGAATTGCCGGCTGTCGAAACCCCCTGTGGCTGAATGCTGCTCCAGTGTCATCCGCCGGTTCCTCTCTCTTGAATTCGCGCCTGCGCCCGCCCCCGCCGCCCGCATCGGCTTGACGGCTGCCAGACGGCTGCCCGCCAGAGGGCATCGTTGTTGATCTCCTTCAAGGAGACATGTGCACGGCGGGAATCCTTACAACAGGACAGAACGACGGAACACGCGCACAAGGGGAGATACTGATATGTGCGGGGCTTTGGCAGGCATCGTAATACGCGCTTTGAAGTCAATGCTCTGCCGAGGATTGACGCAAAAAGAAAAGTGCCGCTCGCGATTCCGGGAAGAAACGGGCGCGAAGCGGCAAAGAAACATTCCCGTCTCGCGTCCCGGCTCTTCTCAAACCCGCTTCAATGGATGTTTCCTGTGTAAAGGTAATCGTTGTCCTTTTTCGCGGAGTGGCAGGCGATACACATGGGTTCTTTTCCTTCGGCCTCTACCGCACCGCTGGGCGCGAACTTGACCCAATACCAGTCGCCGACCTCGGGGTTCGAGCCTGCTACTTTGTACATGACGGTGATGGCCGCGAGGTTCTTCCCGGGCATATAGTTTTCCTTGATCACCATCGCGCCGTCCGGCAGCGTGCCGCGCTTCCCGCTGATGGCGTCCAAAGCCGGCGCGTTCACATAAGTAGTCAGCAGCGCCCCGTGAGGTTCGTTACCCTTGTAGTAGGCGGAAGTGCCCGGCCACATCGACCAGTTCCGCGTGTATCCGGCCTTATTCATATAAGCCCAGATTGCTTTTCCGGAAGCCGCCGGCGGGGCACTTGCCACCGACTCCTGTTGATATGACGCACACCCTGTAAGCACCAATGCCACGCTTGCGACCGAAAGTGCAAGTGCGAGGGATTTGTTCATTAGGTTTCTCCTTCGGTTATGTTGGAACTCGTTGTCAGAACCAGACACTCAAGTCAGTAGCACGGCCAGCTTTTTGGGCCAGTCTTGCGTTGTTTTGTTTGATGGAAACAACGCGACTCTTGACGCAAACCTATCACCCGGATCAGACGCCCTTGGATCGCCCACGGAGGCGTTTGATACATGGCCTCCTTCGATGCAGACACCCGTCAACCGGCATTCCCTACACCAATGGTTCGCGCGGGAAAAAAACAGCTTGAATATGGATTGATGATCAGTAGACCAGGCGCTCCATACATCGCCTTCTCCGATCACCTGAAGAGGTAAAGAAAAAAGGAAATTCGAATCGGCGGAGCGAGATCTCGTCTCCAAGTTTTCGCATAGACACGAAATCTCGTCGCCAATTGTTCTCACGAGCAGGCACTCAATATTCGAGGAAACAATGCATTACGCGGCCTCTCATGGTAGGCACGGCAAGTGCATTGGAGTTTGGCACGCCGCATTACGGGGCACCGCATCGCGATCGGGTAGCGACAGACGATTCGAGGCCGCGTTTGCGCGAATTAAACGAAACCGTGCCACTCAGGAAAAAAGGAGAACTACCATGAAAAGAAAATCTGGTGCAGGACTGCTTGCCGGCGCAATGCTCGGCCTCTGCACCGCGCAGGCGTCAGCAATCGGCATGACTACCAGCGACGGATGGGGGCTGACCCTTCGCGGGTTTGTGAACGCGAGAGCGGATTACGACGAACGGGACCTGGGTAACAGCGAACCGCTGTTCCCGGCGCGGAAAGGAAGCGCACAAGGCGACCAAAGCACATTTCGTTTCAGCCCTAATATGACGCAGATCGGGTTCGGCCTGAAGGCGCCACCCGGAGAAAGCGAGCACAGTGGGTACATCGAATTCGACTTCCTGGACGAATCCGCCTCCACACCCAACCGGCCCAACACCGCCAGCCCACGGCTGCGCCATGCCTATTGGGCAACCACCTGGGGTGACGGGCATTCGCTGCTGGTCGGCCAGACCAACGTGCTGTTCGGCGACCGGCTGCCCGACATGATGTTCGATAACCTGAATCTGGGCCTTGGCTCTCTGTTCGGCCGCGAAGGGCAGGCGCGCTATACCTATGTGAGCCCGCTGTCGTCGGGATCGAACATGGTCTACGCGGTGAGTATCAACGCGCCGAATTCGGGCTTGTTCAACCAGGGGACCGATACCGCCGAGCGGACTGCGACGCCTTTCCTGCACGGCAAGATCGCTTTCCAGACCGATGCGCTCGGCAAGGCCGCCTATTTCGAATTCGAAGACGGTGGCGACGTGCCGGCCGAGATCGCGCTGACCGGTTTCTATGGACGGGAGCGGGTACAGCGCCTGGCTGGGTCGGGTGATGACGAGGAAGTGGATGCGTACGGCGTTGCCGTGAGTGGTGTACTCCCGGTTATCGGCATCCGCAACGGTCAGCGCGCAGGCTCGCTTTCGCTGATGGGGCAAGCCTGGTTCGTCAGTAACGGCGACAGCTACTTCGGCGGCAACGGACAAGGCATCTATGAAACAGCTTCCGGAGAGGTCGATGCCATCGAAGGAAAGGGTTTCTTCGTCACGGGTGAATATTTCTTCACCGAAAAGACGAACCTGACGTTGATCTACTCCTACGAGGAGAACGATCTCGACGATTTGACCGGTGCAGGCACTCCGTTTCGCATCGCCTCCGGGATCTTTACGGGCAGCGCGTTCGATGCGCCCGGCGTCAGAAAGGCCCAGACGGTCAACGCGACCCTCTGGTTCCACCCGCTCAAGCAAGTGTACGCCGGACTCGGTTATGACTTCCGGGATGTCGACTACAACGATGGCGCGAACGGGGACAACAATCGTGTGAGCGCCACGTTGTTTTACAACTTCTGAAAGCCGGTACAGAGGCGGACGTAAATGGTCCGCCGCTGCCCCTTCTTGCGCGCGCGCAGCCCCTCCCTGGGCGCTCGCGCTTTTTTTTACAATCGCATGCACCGTCATTCCTTGCGCATCCAACATGCCCTCCACTTCGTAACTAACACAAGGACAGAGCCGCAACGGGCACTTGTTTTTGGGGGAACGAAGGATGTTTGCCGTCAATTTCATGCTTTCTGCGATCGGCAAAGCACTTGCGCGGTATCTGAACGAACCAAATCCGCGTTATCGTCCGCTGGCGACCTCTGATCCCGAGCAGTTGCGCGCAGTGCTGCGGCCCGGCGATGTGCTGCTGGTGGAGGGAAATACGAGGCTTTCCACTGCAATCAAATATCTTACGCAGTCGACCTGGTCGCACGCCGCGCTTTACGTCGGCGTGATTCCGGGAGATGCGGGCGTGGACACCGAACCAAGGGTTCTGATCGAAGCCGATGTCGTCCAGGGCGTTTGGGCGGTTCCGCTGAGCGCCTACTCAGGAATGCATACCCGAATCTGCCGACCCGTAGGCATATCCGATTCCGAGGTCCAGAGAGTGGTCAATTTCGCGATGGCAAGCCTTGGCAAGAATTACGACCTGAAGAACGTCTTCGACCTCGCCCGTTACCTCCTGCCGACGCCCCCGGTACCGACGCGTTGGCGCCGAAAGCTTCTATATTTTGGCAGTGGCGAACCGACGAAAGCAATATGCTCGACATTGATCGCGCAGGCGTTCCAGTCAGTTCACTACCCGATTCTGCCTCAGAGGCACGTTCGACCTGCCCCCACTGATGACTGTAACGATTGCGTGCAAGAGACGTTCTCGATGCGCCACTACAGTTTGTTCGCCCCTCGTGATTTCGACGTTTCTCCTTACTTCCAGGTCGTAAAGCCGACGCTGACGGCCAGCTTTGACTATCGGGCGATGCAATGGAGCGAGGATGTCTACTTCGTCGACGCGATCCAACCCGGCATCCCCATGGATGCGAGGATCGGTCACGATTGAGCATCCGACTGACCTGACCACTACTATGGATCAAGGGAAACTCCGGTGCGACTCAGTGACGCATCTCTCTCATCACGTGCTACGCGGACACTGTATTGCAGACCCGTACCGCTGGCGATAATCATGGACGCGCGGGGTCCGAGTAGCGCTTTCAAGAACGCGAGATTCGTCCGCTATTCGATTGCATCGCGGTGGACATGACGAGTTTCGTGCTCGAATGAGGGCGCGTTTCGCGGTCGCGGTCATCACCGTTATCGCGACCGGGTGCAGCACGCATCAGGAGCCGGACCTTGTGCGCCTTTACTCGCCGGTCGCGCAACAACCCAAAACCATCCCGCTTGTCGTAATCTCTGGGATCATGGGGTCTCGACTGCTCCGCGAGGATGCGAAGCAGGAACTCTGGCCGGGACCATTTACGAGCCTTCTGTCAGGGCCCGACTTCGCCGATCTTGCGCTACCGATGCCAGGTGGTGGACAGATTCCCGGGATCGCCGCGGACCGCCCGCGTGGAAACCGGCGGCTTTTTCCACGAACTCGCCGACGAGGATTGTTATGCTTGAATCAATCGAACCTTATCCAACGCCGCCGGCTACACCTGCGTGCCTCGCAATCAAGTCACTGCGACTACGAACTGCGTACTGTTTAGCTGGGATTGGCGTAAAGGCATGGTCGTTGCGGCGACGGTCAATGGCTCAGAGCACGCCAATATGAAAGAACTGCGTTTTGCCACTGATGGGGGTGAATGGCGCGTGGCCTTTGCTTTTGATCTGCGTCGCTCCGCAGTTGTTTTGGTGGCCGGGGACAAATCAGGTGGCGGCGAAAAGCGCTTTTACAAGGAGCTGATCAAGAGGGCAGATAAGCGCTTCACGGCTTACTGTGAGCGCGTGAAGGAGGAAGTGAAGGAAAGGAAATAACCTTGAGAAAGGACCCTGAAAGAAAGACTGAACAAACTGCAGGCCGCGCGCCGTGGCAAGGTTGAAGCATGGGCCAACGAATTGCTGGCGGAAGAAATGTCTCTTAAAGACTTGCGTAAGGCGCGCGAGCTGACCCAGGAGCACATGGCGGAATTGCTCGGCATCGGTCAGGAAGGAATCTCGCGTCTGGAAAAGCGAAGTGACCTGCTGATCTCGACCTTGTGCAACTATATTGCCCGTATGAGTGGCCAGCTCGAGCTTGTGGTCCCGTTTCCGGACCGTCCCGCCGTTCTCTTGCAAGACCTCACGGAATTGGACGCGGCGGCACGGGGAAGCCCGGCACAGAAGAAGAAACCCCAGCGGCTGTCGGCACGGCCAACACACGCCTGAAGCTGGTCGTGCCGGCCAGACCAGCAATCTCCGTAGTGCTTATTTTTGGTGTCGAGTTGAGACAAACCGCACATTGATTCCAGTCCCACGCCTCACTTGGCGAACAGCCTCGTAGCTAACCTACGAAGTTTCGGAACTTCAACTTCGCAGTAAAGCGCCACGGACCAAAGAATCATCCGGTGAAACGCAGCCACCTGCATAGGTCCCGTCCCGCCATAAGATTATTCGATGCGCAACTGGGATCGATCGACCTCTACCATGCGGACGCGTTCGGCGGTTGTCAGCGGACAAGCGACGTCTCGAATCTTAGGCCGATGTATCGCCCGCGCTTCGCCGGTAGACTCCGGGACCGACTCCGACCCGCCGTTTAAATACTTTGCCGAATGCGGCTTCCGAACCGTAGCCGACTTTGTCGGCAATGACCGCCGTGCTGAGACGGGTTTCACGCAGCATCCGCCGCGCCTGTTCGATCCGCCACGCTGTCAGGTATTGCATCGGTGTCTGCCTTACCAGCGCACTGAATCGCGCTGTAAACGCGGAGCGCGACATACCGAGTTCTGCGGCGAGGCTCCCGAGCGTCCAGGGTTTCTCGGGAGACTGATGCATGCAGCCCAGGGCCGCGCACACCTTCCGGTCGCGCAGCGCCACAAGGATGCCGGTGGCGTCGTCCGATTGCTGGATGTGCGCGCGAAGAATTTGGATGAACAGCACTTCGGACAACCGGTCAACGACCGCTTCCATACCCGGCGCGGCGTGTTTGGTCTCGCGCTGCATCAGACTGATGATGGCGTCCGCGTCGCCGAATTGTGTCCCCGGCACGTGCATGAAATCGGGCAGCGCCGCGAGCAACGGGTGAGCGCTATCGCGGTTGAAACGAAAATAGCCGCAGAGAATCGTCACCGGAGCGCCGCCTCCGCCGTAAGTCACCGGCCCGAAATTCGCGAGACTCTGGTTGCCGATTATTTTCTCAGGAGAAAGTGCCTTGCCACGCGGCGTATCGAGCAACCGGTGCCGTGAGCCATCGAGGAAAACCACGACGTCTCCCGCCTGAAGGGGAATCGGGTCCTTTTCACCAGGACGGGCCAGCCAGCACTGCCCCCTGACGACCACGTGGAATTCCGCATCCGGATTCGCCGGCACTTCCATTCCCCAAGGCGCAGTGAACTCGCATCGGAAGTAAACCCCACCACTAAGATGGACGGATTGCAGAATGTCGCTTAGTGCATCTGCTGGCATACGTTTGTACCCTTAATCAAAAAATAGAGACGTTTCATCATATAGCGTCCAAGTCTCCCAGACTAATCTACTTCCAGCCCCAAAGCGGACAGGCATCTGTGTAGACACGTCGTACAAGGCGAATTACCCGACCGACCTACACCTTGCCATCGGGGCGATTACACCGACGAAACGATACTGGAGGTGCTCATGAAAGCTATTTTCAGATTGATCTCAGCCATCTTGATGCTGGCCACGTTTGCGCTGCCGCTGGCTGCGGAGGCGGCCAATCCGGTCACCACGATTCATCTCGATCAATACAACGGCTATTTCGCCGCGAAGGAAACGCTCGCAGGGCTCAAACCGGGCGAATACGAATTCGCGGTGTCGAACAAGGCCGGCAAGTTGGTCGGCTTCGAATTGCGAGACCTCGTCACCGGCGAACGACTCGAAATGTTTCCTCTCAAACCCGGAGAGACCCATAGCACGAAGTAACCATCACCAAGAACGGCTTTCGCTATCGTTGCCCGATCAATCCGACGCCCTGATACGAAGTCAGCGTGAGCGATTGACGCGTAATTCACGGACCAACACGCGACGCGGTACAAGGACAATCCCCTGGGAGGCAAGGCATGACAACTGTAAAAGTCACAAAGAACATCGACGTGAGCCCGCAAGCCGTCTGGAGCACCATCAGCGCCGGAGACGGCCTGGACAAATGGCTGCCAGTGATCACCCAATGCCGCCTGGAAGGTAGCGGCGAGGGCGCAACGCGCTACTGCACCATGGAGAACGGCGCCCAACTTAAGGAACGTATCGTCGAGGTGGATCACGCCCGCAGGCGCTTTCGTTACACCATCGACGAACATCCCCTGCCCGCCCGCAATCTTGCAGGCACGGTTGAAGTCCGCGACGCCGGCTCAAACAAGAGTGAAGTGACCTGGAGCGCGGATTTCGATGCCGACGAGCCGCACCGCGCCGAGCTCGAGGGCATGTTCCGTGAGGTCTACTCCGGAGCCATCGACGGCCTTGCCAATTTCCTCCGTAAACCCGGCAAATGACACCACATCGAGACGCATCGAACATGAATCGACGCAGGTTCATGCAGGGCATTCCCGCCGCCATGCTCGCCACCGCCGGACCGGGCATGCCCGCGTTCGCGCGGGAACCGGGCAACGGCACGGCAATCGGCACGCGGGTCGCGGCGACGGACCCGGGTGCACCACGCGTAATAGTATTCGATGTGATCGAAACGCTGCTCGACCTGAACGCGCTCGTGCCGCAGTTCGAGCAGGCATTCGGCGACGCGGCCTCCCTTCACGAGTTTTTTTCTCAAATGCTGCAATCGGCATTTGCAATCACGGTGGCGGAGATCTATTCAGACTTCGGGTCGGTGGCGAAAGCCGCGCTGAAGATGACGGCCCAACGCAGAGGCGTGGAACTCACCGAAGCAGGAATGATGCAGATCCTTGGTGGCGTCCGTTCCCTGCCTGCGCATCCCGAAGTGCCGGCAAGCCTGAAGCGGTTGCAATCGACAGGGTTCCGCATGGCGGCGCTAACGAACTCCGCACGAAAAGTTCTCGAGTCGCAAGTTTCGGCGGCGGGTATCGGGGAGTATTTCGAGCAGTTACTCACGGTCGATTCTGTGCGCCGGTTCAAACCGGCGGCAGTCGTGTACCAGTCTGCCGCAGCTTCGCTCGGCGTGGAAACGAGAAATATTCGCATGGTTGCGGCGCATTCCTGGGACGTCGGGGGAGCCATGCGGGCAGGCTGCGCCGCTGCGTTCGTGGCGCGGCCGGGCATGGTTCTGGACCCGCTCTTCGACAAGCCCGATATTGTCGGCCGGGATCTCGCGGAAGTCGTGGATAAAATTGTTGCCACCGACGTTCCCACCCACCGGCAAGGTTAAAGAACACCAACGACCTTCGCGGCAGGCCGCCGCGGGGCCGACAAATCAAGGATAAATGACATGAATACTGAATATAAAATGACTCTGCCAAGCGTCTCGTCGGAAACCGCAGATCCGCGCGCCAAGGAAGTGCTGGACAAAGCGCTCAAGCAGGTGGGTTTCATCCCGAACATGTATGCCAATATGGTTAACGCCCCCGCCGTTCTTGATACCTATCTGCTGGGTTACAAGCAGTTTAGGGAAGAATCTGGATTGACGACCGCAGAACAGGAAGTCGTGTTCTTGGCGATTAGTTACGAGAACGGGTGCAGCTACTGCATGGGTGCACACAGCTTCATTGCTGACAAGATGTCCCGGGTTCCCGCGCCGGTCACCGATGCGATTCGCGCTGGCACGAAGATACCCGAGGCCAAGCTTGCTGCGCTCGCAGAGTTCACACGCGTAATGGTCGCCAAGCGCGGCCTCCCGAACAAGGCCGACGTCGCCGCGTTTCTGGGGGCCGGTTTCACCGAGCCCCAGATCCTCTATATCGTTCTGGCGATCTCGGTGAAGACTCTGAGCAATTATTCCAACCACCTTTTTCACACGCAGCTCGACGAGCGCTTCGCCTCGCGTGCGTGGACAGCACCAGCCAAAGCCGCATGACGGCGAGCGTGGACGTCAGGACTGCCCCGGCCCGAAACGACGATCGGATCCGTAGCGGCAACCAGGCGCGCCGACCTGCACCGGCGGTGGAGCTGCACCAGCACCACAGCCCGGCCCGTCGTATGCCCGCCGATCGACTTCAGGAACTACTGTTGCGCTGTGCGCTGAAGGATGAGCCGGCCTTCGCCGATCTCTATCGCATCTCCTCGCCAAGATTGTTCGCCGTCGCGACACGGATCACCCGGCGAAACGACTGGGCGGAGGAAGTACTGCAGGAGAGTTTCGTCAAGATCTGGCATCACGCGGGCAGCTACGACGGGGCGAAGAGCGCGCCGATGACCTGGATGACCGCGATCGTGCGCAACCGCGCGCTGGACTGTTTGCGCCGGCCGCGTGAAGCCGACGCGGACGATTCGAACGAAGAACTACTCGCCTCAATCCTCGACGAACATCCTGGCCCCGAGGAACTGCTGCTCCGGGCCACTGACGCCCGCTGGCTCGCGGAGCGCCTGGGCCGCCTCACCGACGAGCAGCGGCGCTCGATTACACTCGCGTTCTTGCACGGACTGTCGCACAGAGAAGTTGCGGCGAAACTCAGACGCCCGCTCGGCACGGTGAAGACCTGGATCCGCCGCGGCCTGGAACCGTTGCGCGAATACGTCGAGGCCGACTAGGCAATGCCCCACGAATCGGCCGAAGTTTGCGACGAATTGGCGCGCGATTCTATCCCCTACACGCTCTGCCGTGAGCATCACGCGCGCCTGCGTCGGCCCGCGCAGTGTCCGCCATGAGCAAGCCTCGAATCCGGTACTATCGCTTGCGACAGTCGGAGGTCACCGCAGAGGCCTCTCCCTCTTCCGTGAACGACGATATCGACCGAGGCTACTATGTATCAACATACCAAGACCATCCTTACGCATGGTTTTTCCCAACCGATTCTTTCGAACTCGATCAAGATCGCGCTGGTTGTAGGCACGATCCTGAACGCCATCAACCAGGGAGAAAGAATCCTCGCCGGGAACGAAATATTCTGGGGAAGCCTATTCCTGAATTACCTGATCCCGTTCTGCGTCTCGTGCTACAGCGCGTCGCGCCACGCGATGCATCGAGGATGAGACAAACAAATAGCGATGTTGCCCGACGATCGTGCACAGCGCATTCCGTCTCGGCGTGTCAGGCAGAAACGCCATTCAAGTAACGGCAAGGATTCCCGATGCGTCATTATTACCGGAGGACATAATGAAACCAGAAGATCGATTGCCACTCGCACTATTCTTCCTGCGACTCGGCGTATTCGTCGTGTTCTTCATCTGGACAGTCGACAAGCTATTGCGTCCCGAACACGCGGCGTCGATTTTCGAACGCTATTATTTCCTGGGCGGCCTCGGACGGGAGACCGCGTACCTGATCGGGGCCGTCGAGATGCTGCTGATTCTGGGATTCCTGCTCGGGCTGGCGAAACGTTACACCTATGGCGCGGTGCTGATTCTGCACGCGATCTCGACGTTAGCCACGTTCGCGAAATACTTAGCTCCGTTCGAAGCACACAATCTGCTGTACTTCGCCGCCTGGCCCATGCTTGCTGCCTGCTTCGCGCTCTACATGCTGCGCGATTTAGACACGTTATGGACCATCAGCAGGCGCGGCTGACTTTTGCGCCGTAATTAAGACCGTGCCAAACGTCTCGAGTCCCGACACCACCGCAATGAACCGCCTGTACCCCAAGCCGCTGCCGCAAATCCACCCGCTGCCGGAGATCCTCGCCACCGGCAGGAGGAAACTGTGGTACGAAGAAATGAAAGAGGCCATGCAGGTACCGTGGATGGGCGTCGTGACCATGGCCTACGCGCATTACCCCACCTTCTTCGAAACACTTTGGCAAGGAGCACGGCCACTCGTACGCAGCCGGCCGTTCGTCGAAGCAAGCGCGACGTTGCGGCAGTTCGCCGAAACAGAGGCCGCGAATCTCCGGCCGCTGTCGATCGTAAAACGCCTTGAGGACCTTGGTTACGCACAGAGCGAGATCGCGCAAATTCGCGGGATGATCGAGATTTTCTCTCATGGCAATTTTCCCTATCTGTTACTCGCCACCATCGTGCGCATGCTGCTGGAAGGTGGAGAAATGGGCGACAGGATCGACGCGCCGCTCTTCGACGGACGCCACGCACCGGACGTGCCAGTGCCACTGATATTGATGGAATTACATCACGCCGACGCTCCGACGCAAGCGGTCTACGAGGACGTGAAGCGCACCCTCGGACTCCCGTTCGTCAACACCGACTACCGGGCATTGGCACGCTGGCCGAGCTACTTCTGCCTGGCATGGAACGATCTGAAAAGCACCGTCCCTGTGCCAGCGTATGGGGCAATCGGTGACGCCATTCACGAGCGCGCAGTGAAGCTGGCCGCGCATGGCCTGCCCAATCCCGGGTGCCTACGTGGCGCGGCATTACGCGCCGCGGCAGGCCGCGACGCAAGCGTCGCCGACGTACTGCAGGTGTCGCGCCTGTTCCAGTGGCTTCTACCCGGCCTCGTCACGAACATCGCCTACCTTCGGGCACAGTTAGAAACGTGACTCGATGGCCAGGGAAACCCGGCTCGACACCGCGTAGCGCGCATCCACTACCACCGTCGCGCCGTAGTATGACTTGAACATCCGCATTTTCGATATTCGAGGGACGCAGAATCCGAAAGTCAGAGGGGTAAGGCCCGAGAAAAGGATGGCTGTGTGACCAACCAGGAACGACGCCACAGCTCGATCGTCATCAATCTCGCCGCAGCGATGTTACTGCTCCTGGCAAGCGGCGCTACTGCGTGGCTGGTGCTGCCTGGCGACTGGATCGCCAATCTAAACGGTTCGGTCACCTACACGGTGGCGCTGATACGCTCTTGGGGACCCTGGGGCGTAATCGGTTCGATTGGGCTGATGATTGTGCATTCGTTCCTGCCCTTCCCCGCAGAGATCATTGCGCTGGCGAACGGCATGATCTACGGACCAGTGTGGGGCACTGCAATCACTTGGGTGGGTGCAATGCTGGGCGCCTCACTAGCTTTCGGCATTGTCCGCTTGCTCGGCAGGCCGTTCGTCCGCAGATTCCTGCCGGATCATCACTGGCATCGACTATCGAATTGGTCCCACACGCATGGCGGGTCTGCGTTATTGATCAGCCGCCTGATTCCTTTGATCGCCTTTAACCTGATCAACTTTGCCGCTGCGCTGACCGAGATTTCCTGGTGGACGTTTCTCTGGTCCACTGGTCTTGGAATCCTGCCGCTTACCGTTCTACTCGCCGTACTTGGGGACAATATGCAGACCCTGCCGCTCTGGGCACCGGGGCTCATCGTCGTGGTCGTGCTTCTTGGATGGATCGCTTCGAGATTTCAAGGGCGTTCAGCCTCAAAGCGCGATGGCGCCGCAGTCTGAAATTCGAGGCAGACGCCTTCCACCTCGATAATTATGTTCAGCCCGAGGTTCCGCAGTCGGACGCTCGCTCGATCAACACGGTTTCCTGCCGCACTATATCGTAGAGCGGGTAAATCGGCATCGACTCGAGAAACGCACCCGCAGCCAATTTACTTGTGCACGGAGGACGGATAGCCTGCGTTGGTCGTCGCCTCGATCAGACGTGCAGGCGAAGCCTTGTCGGGGTCGAACGTTACGGTCGCGGTCTTCTTGTCGAAATCCACGTTCGTATGCGACACGCCTTGAATTTTCTCCAGGGACTTTCTTACCGTGATTGGACATACCGGACATGTCATTTTTTCCACGTCGAGAACGATGGTTTGGGGCGCGCCGGCGAATGCCGGGGAGAATGTGATCAAGGACACAACAGCCAGTGCAGCCAAGTTGCGAATCATGTTTTTTCCTTTCAATAAAGAAACGGAGCCACCCACGGCACAGCAATCAAGGCGAGGAGCACCAGGCATACGATCCAGAACACCAGCCGTTGACGACGAATGCTCCGCGGGTCGGCACACAAGGTTCCGGGCACACACGCCTGGGGTACCAGATAAAGCTTGCGAAAAGACAACGCCAGGAAAACCAGAGTCAGACCAATCAGGTAAGGCCGAAAAGGCTCAAACTCGGTCAGGCTTCCGATCCACGCGCCGCTGACACCCAGAATCAGCAGGAGCAGCGGCCCGACACAGCAGACTGACGCGCCCACCGCAGCGGCAACGCCAGCCAGAAGCGAGCCCTTCGCACTCAATGACGCCATCCGCGCTCCTTCCTTTCGATCGGTCAATAAAGAGCAATACGCGCGGCGCCAACCTTCGGATTCATGGCGCACAAGATCGTCCTGGAAAAGGCCCAGGGGAAAGCTGGTAACCATCGCCGATTCCCCGCCTCACCCGGCGCAAAACGCCCCTCGCCGAAACGAGGGGCATCAATCAATACAGCTTCAGTTCGGGAATCTCAGCGGCGACCGAATTCCGCTTGAGCCCTTTTCAGAGTGACCGTCGGAGCGTTCAGAAACATGTCCTTCGACTTTGTGCCGCTGAAACAGTAGGTCTTCCCGTCCGCAGGGTCTGTCCAGTTGACCGAGCAGTCCGTAGGAATGTGCTGACCCATCGCCAGACCCATCGCGCATTCCTTGTTGAACTCCCCCTCCGCAGCCAATAGCAGAGACGAAACGCCGAGCAGCACCGCCAGAATCGCCATTTGCATGACACGCATGATTTTCTCCATTAGATTGGTTGGTAGCGGATCGACAACCGTCTGCGCGGCCAAAATTAGGTCGCGGAAAGTCTGTCGATCTCCCGAAGTGTCGAATTCGCGGACGCGCTAAGATTCAAGTTTTCCGAGGCGCACCTCTTTCCGACACTCCTAATCAAGTAGACACACGCAATCATTGAAACCCCACAACGCGTCGATGGAAAACTTCCCAGGCACAATGGAGTTCGAACTCGCGCGTCCCAAAGTGCTGCGCGACAGGCCAGCAGGATGGTCGCTGCCGGCCGACCCTAAGCAGGCGTATCGCATCGGGGTTCCTGACCTTGCGTCGCTGTGCGCAAGCGTCACCCATCACGATTTACTCGCGCAAAGACTGGGCGAATATCATCCCTTCGCCGGATCGGCTTCAGCTCCAACGAGCGGGCGGACGCCCTTAACCTTGCATTCTGCTGCGGCGACGTTGACATAGCCGCGACCTCTGCAACTGTTCATGCCGTTGCAAGAATTGAACGCCGTTGAGCAGGCGGTGGTGCCTTTGCAGGAATTGATGCCCCAGCAGGCGATGGAGCTGGCCTCTGCCTTTGGCTTGACCGCTTCGACCGATTTATAAAGACCATAGAATGCGCCTGCGGCAGCGACAGCAATTGCGGCACCGCTCAACGCACGACCTTTGTTATCGGGAGTTATCGGAGGTTCGATCGCGCATCGGGTCTCGCAGGCGGCAGTCTTGCTGCGGCCATTGATCACATCCCAGACGCTGCCGCTCACCAGCAGTGCTAAGCCCACATAGAGCGGCCAGGAATGAGGGTATTTGCCGGTAACTAGCAACACAGAACGGCCCCAGTAGCGCACGACTGCTGGCGGAGCGGTACAGGGTCCACACTCAATGCGACGAAGCCTTTTTTGTTGTTTGATCGGAACAGAACCTATCAGGTGAATTTAGGCGACGAAACCCTCTCAGAAAGATTTACCAGGACATGCGGATTAATCCTCATACGGCTTGCTGAGTGGGGTAATGGCGCTTTAAATGGGGCAATGAATTGCCTTAATACCCCATTAAGGCCTAGCATTACCCCATTAACCGACCTTGGACACCTGATGCGGTCCCTTACTGAGGAATACCTTGCTGGTCTGCGTTATGACGGGTCGCAGATGGCGGCGTTACGCGCCCTGGGCGAATACCGGGGCAAGCAACGGCTCTTTTTCGCCCAGTCTCCCGAGGTGCTGCTGAGCCTTCGACAGGTAGCAGTTATCGAATCGACCGAATCCTCCAATCGGTTGGAGGGAGTGGTTGTGCCGTCTGCCCGGCTCAAATCGCTGGTGGCGAAAAATGCCACGCCAAGAAACCGGTCGGAGCAGGAAGTAGCCGGTTACCGTGACGCGCTCGCCTTGATCCATGAATCCGCAAACGACATGGTATTTGCGGAAAACGTGATTCTTCAACTCCACTCTGTGCTGTATCGATACCTCCCGCAGCCGGGCGGCCGCTGGAAGGCGGCGAACAACGACATCGTCGAACGCCATCCGGGCGGCACGGTACGGGTACGCTTTCGGCCTGTGGAGGCGCACCTGACCCCGATGGCAATGGCCGACCTCGTGTCGGAGTATCGGGCTGGAGTCGACCGGTATCTCGCGGACTCCCTGGTGCTGGTCCCCCTGGCGATACTGGATTTCCTGTGCATCCATCCATTCCCGGACGGGAACGGCAGGATGGCACGACTGCTGACACTATTGCTTCTCTACCAATTTGACTACGCGGTAGGGCGTTACATCAGCCTGGAGCGCATTTTCGAGGAATCGAAAGAGGGCTACTACGAAAGCCTCGAGGCCAGCTCGCAGGGCTGGCACGAGGCGCAACATGACGCGCGCCCCTGGCTCAATTATTTCTGGGGCACGATGCTTGCCGCATACAAAGAATTCGAGGATCGGGTCGGCACCATCGAGCGTGGCCGCGGCGCCAAAGGTGATCGGGTACGAGCCGAAGTGCTTAAACGCAATGTGCCGTTTTCGATATCGGATATCGAACAGGCTTGTCCGGGCGTGAGCCGTGACATGATCCGGGTGGTTTTGCGGGCCATGAAGTCGGAGGGCCTCATCGAGTCAACCGGTAAGGGACGGAGCGCAAAATGGCGGCGCACTACCGCGAGCGACTAGTTCCCTGAAGGGCTTGCCTATAGGCCAAGTCATTCGCAAGTTCACCGTGGCGCAAACCAGCCTGACGGTATCGGGGATCTGTTAGTAATCCACAAAGCTCAACCCGTTGGAATTCGAGGCATTGATTGCGGCGCTTTGGAAGAAGCAGGGCTTTCGGACCGTTGCGCTCACCCCGCGCACCGGGGACGGAGGCATCGACGTGATCGCCAAGACGATCAATGTCGGTGAGTTGATCCAGTGCAAAAGTTCGCGCTCAGATGGGGCTCATCTAAGTTGGGAAGCGATCAAGGATGTTGTGACGGGCGAAGCCAAGTACAAGTTCGAGCATCCCGGCGTGGCCTTCGCCAAGGTCGCAGTGACCAATCAATTTTTCAATGACAACGCCCGTTTTCACGCTGACCTGAACCACGTTCGCCTTGTCGATCAAACAGTTCTTGCTCAGCTCCTCGACAAGCACCGGCTTGTAAGGAGCGACATTGAGGCGCTACTGACAGCACGAGTCCATGTGCGAATTGACCCAGGTGTGTACGGCTGACGGCAAGGCCGTTGGTGGCTTTCCTATTCTTGCGGTTGATCCGAGATCACTTTTATCTCCGGCACCGTCGCGATCCAGCCTTCCAGCGGATCGATATCCGCGGGCAATCCGTAGTTGTCCTGGCGGCGTTGCCATGCCCATGCCGCCTGCATGGCGCAGAGCACCGCATCGAGCCGGTCGCCACTGGCGTCATTCACCATGGATGCCAGGAGCGACGGCGGGGCGATCAGGGAAAATCCGAAGGGATTGCGGGTCGAAACCAGGCCGTCGACGATGGCCTTTCGCGCGCGCTTGCGCGCGGGTGTCTGCTTGGCGGCAGCGTCGTTCTTGTAGGATCCACCCACCATCCGCCGTGCCGTGAAGCCTGGATACGCCTCGAAGGCAATCCGCGCAGGGTCGGCGGCGTGCAGTCCCGGGACCGAGATGCCGGCATCGATGAGTCGCGGCACGCCTTCGATGAACATCAGTCCCACGGGTGGGTTCACCAGCTTGAGCGGGCTGTGCGAGCGCGCCGGGAAATCCGCGGCGCGATGCGCATAGCGGTTTCCGGGCTGTCGCGATTGGCGATAGAGATCGAGCTCCGCGCGAAAACGTTCCCGGCCGAGCGAACGGCAATGCAGCACCAATGCCGCCCAGGTTTGCGGCCAGGCGAGATCGATGACCGCTTCCCGCGGCAAACCGAAGGGAAAATCGAAACCGCCCACCCACGGGCCCGGTTCCCGCAACCAGGTTTCGTAACTTTCCCATTCGCGGTGTTCTTCGATTCCCTGCAGGGCGAAGTCGCGACCCTGGAGGTGTCCGGCTGCAATCGTGATGGGCTTGCGGGCACGCGGGCTGCTGGTGAAATCAACGCCGAATATCCGCCAGGGCGCCGACGTTGGCATGGTTACTTCCTGTTGGCGGTGACCTGTTTCTCGATGCGGCGCGCGAAGACTTCCATCTCCTTCGCGGCCTGCTTGTCGCCGCGGCGCTGCGCGACTTCCATGCCGCGCCGGTAAGTGTCCAGCGCCTCGTGCAGGATGCCGCTTTCGGCGAGCGCCAGGCCGAGCAGTTTCCAGGCGGCGGAGTAATCCGGATCCAGCTCGACGGCGCGCTTCAGGTGAAAAATCGTGACCCAGGTTTCGCGCAGCTTGAAGTACTCGGTTCCGAGGCTATAGCGCAGCAACGCGGACTCCTTGCCCTGTGCCAGAAGCTTCTCGAGACTGGGAATGACCGAGCGGGGTTCCATGCGCGCTTGTCCTAAAGTTCGATTCGGGTGCCGAGTTCCACGACGCGGTTCGCCGGAATCTTGAAGAATGTGGTGGCGCTCGAAGCGTTGCGCGACATGAGCGCGAAGAGTTTCTCGCGCCACAGCGCCATGCCGGGCCCGACTTTCGGTATGAGCGTCTGCCGGCTCAGGAAGAACGAGGTTTCCATCATTTCGAACTTCATGCCCTTTGCGGCAGCCAGTTCGAGCGAGCGCGGCACGTCGGGCGCATCCTTGAACCCATAGTGCACGACCATGCGGTAGAAATCGGTGCCTAGCGGCAGGATTTCCACCTGGTCCTCGTCGGGTACATGCGGAATGTCGCTGGTTTCCACCGTGAGCAATACGATGCGTTCGTGCAGCACCTTGTTGTGGTTCAGGTTGTGCAGCAGTGCGTGCGGCACGCCTTCGGAGGCGGCAGTCAGGAACACCGCCGTGCCCGGAACGCGGGTCGGCGGATGCGCGGTGACGCTCTGGATGAACGGCTCCATCGGGATAGCCCCGGGTGCGAGACGCTCGAGCAGCAACTGGCGGCCGCTTTTCCAGGTGGCCAGCAGGGTAAACAGTCCGATGCCGACCACGACCGGAAACCAGCCGCCGTGGAACAGCTTGATGGCGTTTGCGCCAAGCAGGGAAAAATCGATGATCAGGTAGAGGATGAGCATGGGCAGTGCCGTCCACATCGGCCAGTGCCACAGCTTGCGGATCAGGACGAAGCCGAGAATCGTGTCGATGGCCATCGTGCCGGTGACAGCAATGCCGTAGGCGCCGGCCAGGTTGCTGGAAGAACGGAAGCCGAGCACCAATCCGATCACGCACGCGCACAGGACCCAGTTGACCCAAGGCATGTAGACCTGGCCGATCGCGCTTTCCGATGTGTGCGTGACGTCAAGCCGCGGACAGTAGCCGAGCTGGATGGCCTGCCGCGTAAGCGAATAGGTGCCGGATATGACGGCCTGGGAGGCGATCACGGTAGCGAGGGTTGCGAAGGCGACCATCGGAAACAACGCCCACGAAGGTGCCATCCGGTAGAAGGGATGCTCGATGGCTGTCGCGTCGTGCAGGATCAGGGCGCCCTGGCCGAAATAGTTCAGCAGCAGCGCCGGCAGGACGAAATACAGCCAGGCGTATTGCATGGGCTTGCGGCCGAAATGCCCCATGTCGGTGTAGAGCGCCTCGACCCCGGTGATCGCCAGCACTACGCCACCCAGGGCAAGAAAGCCGTGCACCATGTTGGTCTCGAAGAAGCGCACCGCGTAGGCGGGATCGACGGCCGCAAGGACACTGGGCTGGTCGATTATATTGACGATGCCCAGCAACGCCAGGATCGTGAACCAGGCAATCATGATGGGACCGAACAGCGCGCCGACGCGAGCCGTGCCGCCACGCTGCAACATGAACAGGATCAGCAGCACGACAATGGTGACCGGCACGATGTAGGGCTTGAAGGCCGGCGTGGCGACCTGCAGCCCTTCCACTGCCGAGAGCACCGAAATGGCCGGCGTGATCATGCCGTCACCGTAGAACAGCGCCGCGCCGAACAGGCCGAGGCACATCAGCAGCCAGCGCGTGCCCGTGCTGGTGCCGGTCGTGCGCAGCAGCAGGGCGAGCAGCGCCATGATGCCGCCTTCGCCGTGGTTGTCGGCACGCATCATGAACAGCACGTATTTGATGGTGACGACGATAATCAGCGCCCAGAACACCAGGGAGAGGGCGCCGAGCACGTTGTCATGCGTCAGCCCAATGCCGTATTTACCGCTGAAGACTTCCTTCATGGTGTACAGCGGACTGGTGCCGATGTCGCCGAACACCACACCGATGGCCGACACTGTGAGAGCCAGCGCGCCCGGTTTGCCTTTGCTTGTGGAAGCCATTTTGTCTTCTAGGAGTACGTCGTGGATGCGCGGCTGCGTGCTGCCATCGTCCGGGCCGGAATCCGACGTTGTTTCTGCACGGCCAGGTTCAAGGAAACGAAGGTCCTTCGGTTATCATCGTGAACTGAAAAAACATGGCCAATCAGAGTTTACCGCCGTGTTGTGGCGCAACATTCTATACCCTGGAGCAAGCCGTGACCAAACACCAGATCCAGACCCCGGACGCCCCTCAGGCGATCGGCACGTATTCTCAGGCCATTCGTGCCGGCGGGACCATTTATTTGTCCGGCCAGATCGGCCTCGATCCGGCAACCATGAAGCTGGTGGACGGCATCGAAGCACAGATCCACCAGG
The DNA here is from genome assembly GCA_964402495.1 of uncultured Bordetella sp. Taxonomy (GTDB): domain Bacteria; phylum Pseudomonadota; class Gammaproteobacteria; order Burkholderiales; family JACQAP01; genus JACQAP01. Next base: position 4,825 of record CAYODB010000025.1, on the reverse strand, counting down.
TGTTCAGGAACCTGGAAGCGGTCGCAGCGGCGGCGGGCGCCAGTCTCGACGATGCGGCCAAGCTCACCGTGTTCCTCACCGATCTCGCCAGTTTCGCCCGGCTCAACGAGATCATGGCCCAATACCTCAAGCAACCCTATCCGGCACGTTCCGCCGTCGGCGTTTCGCAACTTCCCCGCGGAGCACTCGTGGAAATCGAAGCGGTGCTTGTAAAGGAATGACCGCTGCGCTGGATTCCGCATGGGATACCGGCCTTGCCATAACCGGCCTTCGGCCATGAGGGTCTAGGGTGAAGGGCGAGGGAAAACCGGCCAGCCGCAGTTCCAAGGGGTCAGTACGGACTCGCCAGCTTCCTCTGGCACCTTCGGACAAGGGTGCGGCCGCGAATGCCAAGCCGGTGGCCCCTCATTCCTCGCTCCAGTTCGCCACCCCCGCGGTAGCGGAAAAACTCCTGCTCCTGGGCATCGTCCACCTGTCGGACCTGGTGCTGCATTTGCCGCTGCGTTACGAAGACGAAACGCGCATCACCCCGATCCACGAGGCATTGTCCGGCGACACCGTGCAAATCGAAGGCACGGTGGTGAAGACGGAAGTGAAATTCCGTCCGGGGCGGCAACTGGTCTCGGAGGTGAACGACGGCAGCGGCCTGGTCACGCTGCGCTACTTCAATTTCTACGAAAGCCAGCGAAAGGCGCTGGCCGAGGGCGCCCGCGTCCGCGTGATGGGAGAAATCCGCCAGGGATTCTTCGGCGCCGAGATGGTGCATCCGCGCTTCAAGGTGTTGCGCAACGAAGCGACGCCGCTGCCGCAGGCGCTGACACCCATCTATCCGACCACGGCAGGACTTGGCCAGGAAACGCTGCGCAAACTCACGACGCGTGCCCTGGAGCAGGCGGACCTCGCGGACACGCTGCCCGAACCGGTACGCCGCAAGCTCAAACTGCCGGCGTTCGCGGAAGCGGTCCGTGCCTTGCACCATCCCGCGCCCGACGCCGATGCCCATGCGCTGGTCGGGCATTCCCACCTGGCCTGGCAGCGGATCAAGTTCGACGAACTGCTCGCCCAGCAACTGTCGATGCGGTTGCACTACGAAAGGCGCAACCGGATCCGCGCGCATCCGCTGCTGCAGCACTCGAACCTGTCCAAGGCGTTGCTGGCGTCCCTGCCGTTCAAGCTGACGCGCGCGCAGTCGCGTGTCCTTGAGCAGATCAGCAACGACCTGACCCGGCCGCATCCGATGCAGCGCCTGCTGCAGGGTGATGTGGGCAGCGGCAAGACCATCGTGGCAGCCCTGGCTGCACTGCAGGCGATCGAGAGCGGCTATCAGGCGGCGGTGATGGCGCCGACGGAAATCCTGGCCGAGCAGCACTACCGCAAATTCAGCACGTGGCTGCGGCCACTCGACATCGACGTCGCATGGCTGTCCGGCAGCATGAAGAAGAAGGACCGTGAGAAAGCACTCGCGGCCATGGAGTCGGACAAGGCGGGCATGACAATCGGCACGCACGCCCTGTTCCAGGAGGAAGTGACGTTCCGCAAGCTGGGCCTGGCGATCGTCGACGAGCAGCATCGCTTCGGCGTTCACCAGAGGCTGGCGCTGCGCATGAAGGGCAGCCGCGGCAACCGCGAGATCCAGCCGCATCAACTGATGATGAGCGCGACGCCGATCCCGCGCACGCTGGCAATGAGTTACTACGCCGACCTGGATGTGTCCGTGATCGATGAACTCCCGCCCGGCCGCACGCCGGTACTGACCAAGCTTGTCTCCGATTCCCGCCGCGACGAGGTGGTCCACAGAGTGCGCGATGCCTGCCTCGCCGGCAGCCAGACCTACTGGGTGTGCCCTTTAATTGAAGAATCAGAGGCGCTGCAGTTACAGACCGCCCTCGATACCTATCAGAACCTGGTTGCGACTTTTCCGGAATTGCGGATCGGCCTCGTGCATGGCCGGCTGCCCAACCAGGAAAAAGCCCAGGTGATGGCGTTGTTCCAGGCCAACCAGATCCAGTTGCTGGTATCGACCACGGTCATCGAAGTCGGCGTGGACGTGCCGAACGCGTCGCTGATGGTGATCGAGCACGCCGAGCGCATGGGGCTTTCGCAGTTGCACCAGTTGCGTGGACGCGTCGGTCGCGGCGCCCAGTCGAGCGTCTGCATCCTGCTCTACCAGAGCCCGCTTTCCGACAACGCCCGCGAGCGATTGCGAATCATCTACGAAAACGCCGACGGCTTTGAGATCGCGCGGCACGACTTGCGGTTGCGCGGTCCGGGGGAAATACTCGGCAGCCGGCAGAGCGGCGTGCCGATGCTGCGCTTCGCCGACCTGGAGCAGGACCTCGACCTGCTCGAGGCAGCACGCAACGTCGCGGCACAGATGCTTCGCGACCATGCGGCTGCGTCGGAACTCCACCTGCACCGCTGGCTCGGCGACCGCCAGGAACTGCTCAAGGTCTGATGGCGCCGCAGGCCGGTGCTATTATCGGCGCACTCCGCCACACGGATGCCGCGGTCGGACATGACCCCTACCTGCGATGACCCTCATCGAACGACTTAATGCCTATGAAAAACTGGTCCGGCTCGACAAGCCGATCGGCATCCTGCTGCTGCTGTGGCCAACACTGTGGGCATTATGGTTGTCCCCGGCGGGGCGCCCCGACTGGAAAATCGTCTGGATTTTCGCGCTGGGAACGGTATTGATGCGTTCCGCCGGCTGCGCGGTAAATGACTATGCGGATCGCCACTACGACGGGCACGTCACCCGCACCCGCGAACGACCGCTGGCGGCTGGCATCATCCGCCCCGCTGAAGCTCTGATCGTTGCGGCAGTCCTGGCGCTCGCGGCCTTCGCCCTGGTGCTGCAGCTCAATGCCCTCACCATCAGGTATTCGTTCGCTGCGCTCGCCATTGCCGTGATCTATCCGTTCGCCAAGCGCTTCTTCGTATTGCCGCAGGCGGTTCTGGGCGTCGCATTTGGCTTCGGCATTCCGATGGCCTTTGCCGCCCACAACAACTATGTGCCCGGCATCGCCTGGTTGTTGCTCATCGCGAACATATTCTGGGCAATCGCCTACGACACGGAGTATGCGATGGTGGACCGCGAAGACGACCGCAGGATCGGAATCCGCACCTCCGCCCTCACCTTCGGCGGCTTCGACGTGGCGGCCGTCATGATCTGCCATGCGCTATTCCTGGTGTCGATGATGGTGGCGGGCGCCTATTTCAGGCTCGGAATCTACTACTATGCCGGGCTGGCGCTTGCCGCAGTGCTCGCCGCCAGCCAGTTCGCGATGATCCGCAAGCGCGAGCCGGCGGCCTGTTTCCGAGCTTTCCTGCACAACAACTGGGTCGGGGCCGCAGTCTTCACCGGCATCCTTGCCCACTATTACCTGCCTTCCGTTTTCTGACGCGCGCTCTCTGCGCTGGAACCCGACCACCATGGATCTCGGCCTCAAGGACAAGACGGTGCTTATCACCGGCGGCAGCAAGGGCATCGGCCTCGCCTGCGCGCGCGCCTTTCTCGATGAAGGCGCAAGGGTGGTGATCGTTTCCCGCAACCGCGCGAATCTGGACAAGGCCGCGGCCCTGCTTCCCGCGGTCAAGACTGTCGTCGCCGACCTGACGCGGGCGGAGGAGGCGAAGCGCATGGCGAAGGAAGCCGCCGCGCTGCTCGGCAGCATCGACGTGCTGGTCAATTCCGCGGGCGCCGCGAAACGCTATCCACCCGATGAACTGAACTCGGACTCCTGGCATGCGGCGATGGATGCGAAGTACTTCACCTACATGCACGCGATGGATGCAGTGCTGCCGTCCATGCGCGAGCGCAAGCGCGGATCGGTGGTCAACATCATCGGCACCGGCGGCAAGGTCGCGACGCCGATTCACATCCCGGGAGGCGCCGCCAATTCGGCCCTGATGCTGGCCACGGTCGGCCTTGCCGGCGTCCATGGAAAGTACGGTGTGCGCATCAATGCCATCAATCCCGGCGCTACCATCACCGACCGCATTCGCGAAGCGCTGGAACTTGAGGCAAAGGCGAAAGGCATCTCCGCCGACAGGGTTCTGGAAGAAGGACAGGCACGTGTCCCCCTGGGCCGTTATGCCGCTCCGGAGGACATTGCGAGCGTCACGCTTTTTCTCGCCTCCGATCAGGCGAGTTACGTGACCGGAGTGATCCTGCCGATGGACGGCGGCGCCAATCCGGTCATCTGAGGCCAGCCGCATGCATTACTCGGACCTTCGCGACTTTATCGCCCAGCTTGAGAAGCAGGGCGAGCTGAAGCGCGTCACGACGGAAGTGTCGCCGCACCTCGAGATGACGGAGATCTGCGACCGGGTGCTCAAGGCGCAGGGGCCGGCCTTGCTGTTCGAAAAACCCAAAGGGCACGGCATTCCGGTGCTCGGAAATCTTTTCGGCACGGCCAAGCGCGTGGCCATGGGTATGGGCCAGGAGTCCGTGGAGGCGCTGCGCGAAGTCGGAAAGCTGCTCGCCTACCTGAAGGAACCCGAGCCGCCCAAGGGCCTGCGGGATGCATGGGAAAAGCTGCCGGTGCTGAAGCAGGTGCTGAACATGGCGCCGAAAGTCGTCTCGGGCGCACCCTGCCAGGAAGTCGTGTGGGAAGGCAAAGACGTCGACCTCTCGCGCTTGCCGGTGCAGACCTGCTGGCCCGGAGACATCGCCCCGCTGATCACCTGGGGCCTGACGGTGACGCGCGGACCGCACAAGCCGCGGCAGAACCTGGGCATCTACCGCCAGCAGGTGATCGGCCGCAACAAGTTGATCATGCGCTGGCTCGCGCATCGCGGCGGGGCGCTGGATTTCCGCGAC
>CAYODB010000024.1:0-27035 GCA_964402495.1 uncultured Bordetella sp. | reverse complement strand
AGTCTGATCCGGGACGACCACGATGCGGCGATCTACCGCCTGGGCATCAGCGAGGAACTCGCGGAACTTCTGGAGACGCTAAGCCCCGCGCAGCTCGTGAAGATTTCATCGTCCACCACCTTGCTTTGCCGCTTTCGTTATGACGATCGTCTCATTCTCGACATGCTTGTCAGCCATACCAAGGACAAGCCGATGGCGCGCGCACATGCGGCCATTCTGGGTGCGGGCCGCTCGGTAGACGGCCTTGTTTAATCCTCCCCAGTTGACGATAGTCAAGACGAAAGCCTCTGCCATGGCCGGCAAGAGCATCATGAACGAAGCGCATCAGATCGGACTTGCTGCTGAGCTGATCCGGCTCGGCGCGAGGCTTCAGGTGCTCGAAGTCGAAACGCCGCTCAGTCGCGAGCGGTTGCTGCGCCTCTATAAGGAAGTCAAAGGCGTATCGCCCCCCAAGGGCATGCTGCCTTTTTCGACGGACTGGTTCGTGACCTGGCAGCCGAATATCCATGCGTCTCTCTTCATGCAAATCAGGAATTACCTGGTCGCAAATACGAAGGTGCGTGGCATCGTGGCGACTATCAAGGCATTCAAGCTCTACCTGGAACATGCCTCGATCGATGGCACGGAACCGATTCTTACCTTCACCCGTGCGTGGACGCTGATGCGATATGTCGATTCCAAGTTGCTCACAATGAAGCCGTGCAAGAAATGCGCGGGTGAATTCGTCGTCAACTCGATGGACCTGCACAGCCACTACGTCTGCGGCCTGTGTGCGTCTCCCTCACGTGCGGGCAAAACACGCAAGGCCGCATACGCCACTGAAGTATAGTGCCCTTGGCCGCGGAGTCGCTGCGCAAACCGGAGAAATCCAGGTCATGACCGCCTGCGCGCCAGAACGGAGACCTGCCACCTCGCCGATCTCACGCCATCGTGACCGCGATTTCACGAATAGCGTGACCGACTGAGGTAACATCAAACCCTGTTCCTGCAGCATCTCTCCACCAGTCACGATCACGCGAAACGAGCGGTCACGTTCCGTGAAATACGAAACGTCGGGGCGATTGCAGCCTGATCCCGGCTATTCCGCCAGGGGAATAGCCGGGTTTTGTCCTCGCTTTTCCGGGAATCGACCGGCGTGCACGCCTGCTAGTCTGGTCACCAGTTCAAACAGTCCGAAGCCTGGCAACGCAATCAATGCTCGTTATCGTTGGCTACATCTTGGTCACCTTGTCGGTCTTCGGCGGCTTTGCGCTCATAGGCGGCAATGTCGCTGCGCTGCTTCAACCCGTCGAACTGCTGATGATCGGTGGTGCCGCGCTGGGAGCGTTCTTCGTCGGCAATACGATGAAGGGCATCAAGGCCACGTTCCGATGCCTACCTTCGCTGTTCAAAGGTTCGCGCTACAGCAAGGGTCTATACATGCAGCTCATGGGATTGCTCTATGAGGTGCTGGCCAAGGTCCGCAAGGAAGGACTGATGTCGATCGAATCCGATGTCGAATCGCCCAGGGAAAGCCCGATATTCTCCAAGTATCCGAGGATTCTCAGCGATCACCACGCTGTGGAGTTTATGACCGATTATCTGAGGCTGATGGTCAGTGGCAATTTGAACGCTTTCGAGATCGAAAACCTGATGGACAATGAAATCGAAACGCATCACAGCGAAGGCGAGCTGCCGGTGCATATCATCCAGAAACTGGGTGACGGGCTGCCCGCATTCGGTATCGTCGCCGCCGTCATGGGCGTCGTCCACACCATGGAATCGGTCGGCCTACCGCCTTCGGAACTCGGCATGCTAATCGCGCACGCCCTGGTCGGAACATTCCTGGGCATCCTGCTGGCTTATGGATTCGTCGGTCCGTTGTCGACTTTGCTCGAACAGAAATTGCACGAATCAAGCAAGCGGCTGCAATGTATAAAGGTGACGCTGCTGGCGAGCCTGAACGGCTATGCGCCCGCGCTGGCGGTCGAGTTTGGGCGAAAGGTCCTGTTCTCTACAGAACGGCCCTCGTTTACCGAGCTCGAAGAACACGTCAAGCGGTCCAAGAAAAAATAGCGCAGTACCGGCACGCACGCCAAACCTGGGATATCCATAGTGTCAGACGAAAGCCGGCGACCGATCATCGTCAAGCGCCGCAAGGTTGTCAAGGGCGGTGCGCACGGCGGTGCGTGGAAGATCGCCTATGCGGACTTTGTCACGGCGATGATGGCGTTCTTTCTGCTCATGTGGCTGCTGGGGTCGACCACCAAAGGCGAACTCAATGGCATCGCTGACTACTTCAAGAATCCGTTGCGCGTGACCACGCAGGGTGGCAGCGGTGCCGGCGACGCGACGAGCGTTATCAAAGGCGGCGGCAAGGATTTGACGCGGCGCGCTGGTGAAATGGCCCGCGGAGACATTCGCAACCGCAAACGCCCGATCGACCTCAAGGCCGCGCAAGCCGAACTGGACAAGAACGAGACGGCACGTCTGGAAGAGCTCAAAGGCAAGATCGACGCCGTGATCGAAGCCAATCCCGCGCTGAAGGCTTATCGTAGCCAATTGCTGATAGACATCACGACCGAGGGCCTGCGCATCCAGATCGTCGATGAAAAAAATCGGCCGATGTTCGAGCTCGGGCGGGCGCAACTGATGCCGCAAACCAGGAGTATCCTGCACGAAATCGGCAAGGTGTTGAATGATGTGCCCAATCGCATCAGCCTCTCGGGTCACACGGACGCGGCCGCGTACTACGGCGGCGAGCGTGGGTACAGCAACTGGGAACTTTCGGCAGATCGTGCCAATGCCTCGCGACGCGAGTTGCTCGCGGGAGGCATGCGCGAGGACAAGGTCATGCGGGTGGTGGGCCTATCGTCGGCGGTGCTGTTAGACAAGGCGGACCCTCTCAATCCAATCAATCGGCGCATCAGCGTAATCGTCATGAAGAAGCGCACCGGAGAGACCGTGGGCAACGATGGCACGCAAGTGGAGGTCGCGCAGGACGAGTGGCCCGATGCGGCTGCGCTGACCCCGGAAGTCGCTCTGTCTCAAGCCGCTCCGGTGCCGATGGCCGCGCCTGGCGCTCAACCGAAAATGTAAAACCGATCATGCCTGCCGCCACTCAATCTTTTCGCTGCGACTTCGATGCTTACCCGTCGCCATGGTGGCGTGCGCTCGTGGCACAGGCGTCTGGCCTGATTGTGGCCGTCCTGCTCGGCGCGCTGTGGTCTGCGCTGTTCGGCGCCGCAATCCAGACTCTGCCATGGATAATGCTGCTGTCCCTTGGCGCCGCCGCGGCGACGGCCATGCTCGGGATGGCATGGTGGTGGATCGCGCTGAATGCGGCTCTTGCGCCCGCACTTGCGATAGGGGTTGCTGCTTCGCTGTCACCCCACTGGTCGGGTGCGGCGCTGCTCATGCTGCTGCTCATGTACGGCGGCACCCTGCGAACCCGTGTACCGCTCTATCTGTCGAACGCCGCTGCGGTGCGCGCATTGCGTGATCTGCTGCCGACGGACCGCCCGCTCTCGTTTCTCGATCTCGGCGCCGGTACCGGAACAATGCTCGCCGCAATCTCGACCAGCCATCCCAATGTGGCAGTGAACGGCGTCGAACGTGCGCCCCTTCCTTTCTTCCTGGCATTTTTTCGCGCCAGGGTTTGTGGTCAATGCTACCGGATCTGCTGGGGGAATTTGTGGTCGACCGATCTGTCGGGCCACGACGTCGTGTACGCCTACCTGTCGCCGGCGCCGATGTCGTCTTTATGGGACAAAGCGCGTCGCGAAATGCGCCCGGGCTCGCTGCTGGTGAGTTTTCGATTCAAGATATCCGGTGTCGTACCCGAGAGGACGATCGGCGCCGGGGCAAACTGCCTTTACGTCTGGCGCCTGCCGTGAATCTGGATCCGAACGCACGCTATCCCATCGAGCGCTGGATAGAGGTCATGAGTGCTGCGCCATTGCCGGTGCTCGGGCAGACCATGCGCCAGATTTCGAAGTTGCGGGCGGACGAGGAAAATGTGCGCCCACGCGAGCTTTCCCAGATCGTGCTGCACGACCCTTTCATGGCGTTGCGGGTGCTGCGCTTCCTCAAGAACCGCCGGAGCGCCCATGCGATGACGGAAATCACCACGATCGAACATGCAATCATGATGCTCGGCGTGTCTCCGTTCTTCCGTACCTTTGGCGACCTGCGGGCCCTGGATGCCGATATTTCCACACAGAAAGTGGCCATGCAGGGCCTGATCGCAGTGGTGGGCCGGGCGCGCCATGCAGCACTTCACGCGCGGGAATGGGCGCGGCTGCGTCATGACATCGAATCCGACGAAGTGGTGATCGCCACGTTGCTGCACGACATGGCTGAGATGTTGCTTTGGTATTTCGCCCCAACCCAGGCGCAAGATATCGAGGCACGGCTCGCCGCCGACACCACCCAGCGCAGCGTCGACGTGCAGGTTGCAGTCCTCGGATTCAGCCTCAATGAATTGCAGGTCGCGCTGGCGACGGCCTGGGGATTGCCGCCGCTGCTCACGTCGCTGATGGACGACTGTCGCGCCGAGCGCCCGCGAGCGCGTACCGTGTTGCTTGCGGTGAACCTTACCCGCCATTCCAGCAACGATTGGGAAGACGCGGCCCTGCCCGATGACATCAAGGCGATTCATACCTTGATCGGACGCCCGGTTCTGGAGGTCAAGCAGCGCATATTTCATACCGCGCTTGAAGCCGGGCGAGATCATGAATGGTATGGCGAGCGCGCGCCGGCAATGCGGCTGCCGCCGTTTCCGCTGGATATCGAGTCCGATCACGCCATCCCCGGGCCGCGCAGTTCGGCATCGATCTATATCCGTGTCGGACGCATCCTGGCCTCGGAATCCGATGAGGACCTCGTCCATTGGGCTGCCTCCGGCACGCTGAATCAGGCTGGCCCAGCGCCCACCCTCGCAGCACTTGTGGCGTTGTCTTTTCATGGCTTGTACAAGGGCGTCGGCCTCGCGCGACAGATTTACTTCTCCATTGACGAGTCTGGAACGCTGGCGCGTGCGCGCTATCTTGGCGGGGTACGTGACAGCAGAAAGCTGGCGGGCAGTACGCTGCCGCTGGGCGCGGAGAATCCGCTCACGCGCAAGCTGACGGAGAACGGCGCTGTATGGTGGAGGGGACCGGAGGACGACTTGCCGTTGACCGATCTGACGCGCGAAATGCGCATCGCGTCGGAGGGCAGGGGATTCTTTGCCGGACTGATACGCACTGCAGATGGCCGGGGCGCGCTGATGTATTGCGACGCCAACAAAGGCCCGCTGCTGCTCAATGAAGAGAGATTCGGCCGGTTTTGCGAAATCTGCCGGTTGTTGAGCGTCAAGCTGGCGGGCTCGATCCCCGAGGCGGCTGCGCTCGCTGGCTAAATTTCTGTTGTTACATGTCGTTAGAGGGGGGGTAACCAAAATGCCCGCTGAATCCGGAGACGCAAATGGCTGACAAGAATATGAAATTCCTTGTCGTGGACGACTTTTCCACGATGCGCAGGATCGTCCGCAATCTGCTCAAGGATCTTGGTTTTGCCAACGTCGAAGAGGCTGAAGACGGAGTGATTGCATTGCAGATGCTCAAAGCCGGCGAGTTCGATTTCGTGATCTCTGACTGGAACATGCCGAATATGGACGGAATGACGCTGTTGCAGTCGATCCGAGCGGATGAGCGTCTGAAAAAACTCCCGGTCATGATGGTGACTGCCGAAGCGAAAAAGGAAAACATCGTTGCGGCTGCGCAGGCCGGTGCCAATGGCTATGTGGTCAAGCCGTTCACGGCGGCCACTCTGGACGAGAAGCTCAATAAGATCTTCCTGATCATGGACGCGCAGGCCGCTGCGTGAACCCTGCTGGCGCAGTTCTTCTGGAACAAAACAACATGACCCATCCCTCCGCCATGCTTGAAACCGCGACACCGCACCTGCAGGCTTCGCAAGTTGCAACAGACGAGACCTATCCTGGCGAGCGGCTGGTGTCGAAGGTCGGCCAGTTGACGCGAGCGCTGCACGACAATCTGCGCGAATTAGGATACGACAAAGGCCTCGAGAACACGGCCGCGTTGATCCCCGATGCGCGAGATCGCATGTCTTACATCGCCAGCATGACGGAAAAGGCCGCCGAGCGTGCGCTCACCGCCACCGAAATTGCACGGCCCATCCAGGATGGCCTTGCAACGGACGCGTCCGGTCTGGATGGACGTTGGCAGGCGTTGTTCGACAAAAAACTTTCACTCGACCAGTTCCGGGAGCTGGTCGCGGATACCCGCCGATTCCTGACGGATGTGCCGTCGCGCACCGCGGCGACGAACGCCCAGTTGATGGAGGTCATGATGGCCCAGGATTTCCAGGATCTCACTGGCCAGGTGATCAAACGGGTGACGGCGCTGACTCTTGATCTCGAAATGCAGTTGGTTCAGTTGCTGGTGGACAGTGTCCCCATCGAGCATCGAGCGGACGTGGCCTCCTGCAGCCTCTTGAATGGCCCGGTCATCAAGGACAATGGCTCCGGGGACGTCGTCACCAACCAGAAACAGGTCGACGACCTGCTGGATAGCCTCGGGTTCTAGCGCAAAACGAAAAAGACGGTCTGGGGATTCGTTTCAGACCCGTCCCTCAGTACCCGCGTGACTAGCGGTAAATTGTGCCGCCATTACATTCTTTTCGTCCAAAGCCTCAAGTTCGTATTCCGGCCATTCCGAATTGGGCCTCAATCGCCCCCCTGTTTGCCCGATTGACCTGACGCTCCACCCCCAATAATCGCAGCCATAGGAAATCACTCTTCCATGGCTGACGAAAACGACTCCGACAAAACAGAACCCGCATCTCCCCGAAGACTCGAGCAGGCGCGCGAGGAAGGGCAGGTTGCGCGCTCGCAGGAGCTTAACACCGTCGCTCTACTGGCCACGGTCGGCGGATCGATCTGGATAATGGGCGGCCAACTCCTTTCCGGCCTGACGGGGCTCATGCGCAGCGGACTCACGCTGTCCGCCGGCGACGGTTTCCAGACCGGGCAGATGATGCACCTGCTGGGTCAGCACGGAAGCACCGGATTCATGACGATAGCGCCGGTGCTTGCCGCGGCATTTGTGGCCGCGCTCGTGGCGCCCTTGCTGCTGAATGGCTGGCTCTTCACGCTCAAGCCGATGTTTCCGAATTTTTCCCGCCTCAACCCGTTCAGCGGCATTGGCCGCATGTTCTCGAGTCACGGACTGGTGGAACTGGTCAAGGCAATCGCCAAGGTGCTCATCGTAGGCGGGGTAGCGGCCCTGGTCCTCTGGAACAGTCTCGATGCGCTCTTGTCGCTCTCGCAGGAGGCAACGGCAAGTGCCACCGTGCATGCCGCGCGCCTGGTGGGCTGGACCCTGATTCTCACCGTGGGGGGTATGGCGCTCATCGTCGCTATCGACGTGCCATTCCAGATCTGGGACCACTATCGCAAGCTGCGCATGACGCCCGCCGAACTCAAGCGCGAAGCGCGCGAGTCCGAAGGCGACCCGCAGATCAAGGCTCGCATCCGCGCCCTGCAACGCGACGCGGCACGCAAACGCATGATGGCCGAGGTACCGAAGGCCGACGTCATCATCACCAACCCGACGCACTACTCGATCGCGCTGTCGTACAAGGAAAACTCCATGCGTGCGCCGCGCGTAGTCGCCAAAGGCCAGGATCTCACGGCCCTGCGCATCCGCGAGCTGGCAAAGGAACACCGGATACCGATCGTGGAGGCGCCGCCGCTTGCCCGAGCGCTCTATCGTCACGCGGAACTCGAGGACGAGATTCCGGAAAAACTTTACATGGCTGTCGCCGAAGTGCTGGCCTATGTATTCCAGTTGCGGCGCTTCAACGTCGAGGGCGGTCGCGCACCCCAGTTGCCCGGCGAAATCGTCGTTCCGGCTGGCCTCGATCCTCAGCAGGGTAACGCCTGATGGCTGCCATCTCCGCTGCCGCGCCGCGCCTGCCGATCTCGGCCAAGCATCTGAACGTGCTGGCCGGGCCGGTGCTGATCATGATGATCATGGGCATGATGGTCCTGCCCTTGCCGCCGTTCGCGCTCGATGTGCTGTTCACCTTCAACATCGCGCTTTCGATCATGGTCATGCTGGTCGCGCTCAATACCGTCCGACCTCTGGATTTTTCCGTCTTCCCGACAGTACTGCTGATTACAACACTGCTGCGCCTGTCGCTGAACGTGGCGTCTACCCGGGTCGTCCTGCTGGAAGGCCATACCGGCGGCGCCGCCGCCGGCAAGGTCATCGAAGCCTTCGGCCATTTCATGATCGGCGGCAACTACACCGTCGGCCTCGTCGTCTTCGTCATCCTGGTGGTGATCAATTTCATCGTCGTCTCCAAGGGTGCGGGCCGCATCGCGGAAGTCGCCGCGCGCTTCACACTGGACGCCATGCCCGGCAAGCAGATGGCGATCGATGCCGACCTGAATGCCGGATTGATCGGCGAGGAAGTGGCACGCAAGCGCCGCGCGGAAATCTCGCAGGAGGCGGATTTTTACGGCGCCATGGATGGCGCCAGCAAATTCGTCCGCGGCGACGCGATCGCTGGCATCCTGGTGATGGTCATCAACGTAATCGGCGGTCTGATCGTAGGCATGGTCCAGCATGACATGTCGATCGGCGACGCCGCCCGCAACTACATCCTGCTTGCCATCGGCGATGGCCTGGTTGCGCAAATTCCCGCGCTGATCATCTCGGTGGCCGCCGGCATCGTCGTGAGCCGGGTTGGCTCGGATGAACCGATCGGAGAACAGTTCATTGGTCAACTCCTGCGCCGGCCCGAAGCATTGTGGATTACGGCCGGCATCATCGGCGCGCTTGGGCTCGTCCCGGGCATGCCGCACATCCCCTTCCTGCTGCTGGCGGGACTGATGGGCGGCGTCGCCTATGCGATGCGCCGGATCGAAACCGAAGAACAAGCGGCGCCCCACGCGGTACCGGTCCAGGAAGCCAAAGTCCTCGAGGCGCAGGATGCGTCGTGGAGCGATGTCACCCACGTCGACACCCTCGGGCTCGAGGTCGGCTATCGGCTGATCCCGTTGGTCGATCAAGCCCAGGACGGCGAGTTGCTGCGCCGGATCAAGGGCATCCGCCGCAAGTTCGCGCAGGAGATCGGCTTCCTGCCGCCGGCGGTCCACATCCGCGACAACCTGGAACTCAAGCCGGGCGCCTATCGCATTGCACTGAAGGGTGTGGAAGTCGGCCGCGGAGACGCGGTGCCGGGGCAATTCCTGGCCATCAATCCGGGCCGCGTCAGCGGCACGCTGCAGGGCATGGTGACCACGGATCCGGCATTCGGATTGCCGGCGGTCTGGATCGAATCGGCGCAGCGTGAACAGGCACAAGTGCTGGGCTACACCGTCGTGGATGCCAGCACCGTAGTCGCAACGCACGTGAACCACATCATTCAGCAGCATGCCGCCGAGCTTCTCGGCCGCCAGGAAGTGCAACTGCTGCTCGATCACCTGGCCAAGGACGCACCCAAGCTCGTCGAAGATCTGGTACCGAAGATCATTACGCTTGCCGTGCTGCAAAAGACGCTGCAGTCATTGTTGGAAGAGGGCGTTCATATCCGCGATATGCGCACCATCCTGGAGACGATCGCGGAGCACGGCGCGCGCACGCAGGATCCGCTTGAACTTGCCGTACAAGTACGCATTGCGCTCGGGCGCGCCATTGCACAGCAGATCGCCCCTGCCAGCAACGAAGTCCAGGTTATCGCCCTGTCGCCCGATCTCGAGCGCCTGCTCATTCAGGCCATGCAAGCGGGCGGGTCACCGGGGATCGAGCCGGGCCTGGCCGATTCGCTGGCGGCAGAAGCTGCGACGGCGTCGGCCAAACTCGAGCAGCTCGGGCATTCGCCGGTTTTGCTGGTGGCTCCGCAATTGCGCGCGTCTTTGTCGCGCTTCCTGCGTCGAACGATTCCGCACCTGCGCGTCATCGCGCACACTGAAATTCCCGACAGCCGCAAGATCCGCGTGGCTTCAATCCTTGGAGGCAGGTCATGAACGTAAAGCAATTTTTCGCCACCACTGCGCGCGAAGCCCTGCACCAGGTCAAGCGCGAAATCGGCGACGACGCCGTCATCCTGTCGAATCGACGGGTCGAAGGAGGTGTCGAGATACTCGCGATTCATCATGATGAAGCGCGTGCCCTGAATGGCGGAGTTCGCGAACCGGTGGTCGCCAAGCCTGCCGATGTGCGAACCGCGATGAATGCCCCGCTGATGCAGCGCTCCCAGACCGTGAAGATAAAGATGCCCGCACCGGCCAGCACGAAGCCGGCGCCAGCCATCGCCCGGCCGAAGCCGTCACGAGCGCCGCAACAACTATCACAGCCGTCACCGCCGTTGCCGCCGGTTGCCGCTTCTCCGATCCTGGTGCCGGCCGCGGAAATCATGGCACGCAGTGTGATCCGCGAAATCCAGTCGATGCGCGGCATGCTCAACGAACAACTCGCCGGGCTGATGTCCGGCGAGATGAAGCGGCGCGATCCGGACAAGCTGCGCATGATGTCGATTTTGCTGGCAGGCGGCTTCAGCCCGGCGTTGTCGCGACGCCTGCTGGACAAGGCCCCGACCGATAGCGGCATGGCGGAGCTGCGTAGCTGGATCAAGAGAGCGCTCGACAAGAATCTCATCACCAGTCCCGCGGACGACATCGTGGCCAAGGGCGGTGTCTACGCGCTTCTCGGCCCCACAGGCGTGGGCAAGACCACGACGACAGCCAAGCTGGCAGCGCGGTGCGTCGTGCGTCATGGCGCGGACAAGCTGGCGTTGCTCACCACGGACAACTATCGGGTCGGGGCACACGAGCATCTGCGCATCTATGGACGCATTCTCGGCGTTTCGGTGTATGCGGTTGGTGATGCGGCCGATCTGGAGATTGCGCTGTCCGAACTGCGCAACAAGCACATGGTGCTCATCGATACTGTCGGCATGAGCCAGAAGGATCAACACGTAGCCGAACAGGTCGCCATGTTCACCGGCCAGGGCGAAGGCATCAAGCGCCTGCTGCTGCTCAATGCAACCTGCCAGGGCGACACGCTCGAGGACGTCGTGAACGCCTACAAGGGCAAGGGCCTGGCGGGATGCGTCATCACCAAGACGGACGAGGCCGCCAGCCTTGGCGCCGTGCTCGACACAGCGATCCGGCACAGACTGCCGGTGCACTACGTCGCAAATGGCCAGCGCGTGCCGGAAGACATCCATCCGGTAAACCGCGAATACCTGCTGCATCGCGCCCTATCCGCAGCGAACGACAACCCGATCCGTGCTCTGGCAGAGCAGGACATTCCCGCCGCAATGATGGGCGGAGCATTTGCGATCTGAGGCCCCGTTGATAACCACAAAAACATCCGACCAGGCCGAGGGACTGCGGCGCCTGCTGGGCAAGCAGATCCCGAAAGTGATCACGCTGGTCTCCGGCGGCGCCCGCACCGGTAAGACCTGCGCAGCCATCAATCTTGCGGTGGCGATCACGCAGGCCGGGCGCAGCGTCTTGCTGCTCGACGAGAATTCCGGACCGCGCAATGTAACTGGCACCCTGGGCATAGACACGGTCGCCGACATGGCCGATACGGTGCGCGGGAACCGTGCGCTCGAACAAACCTTGGTGCCAGGACCGGAGGGCCTGGTGATTCTGCCGGCCGGACGTGGCGTTCAGGCCCTTTGCGGTATCAGCGACGCCGGACGCGAAAGACTCATCGATGGATTCGCGCGCATCGGCGGCGCCCTCGATTTCATTCTTGTGGATACCGCGGCGGGCGTATCGAGCCTGCTGTTGCCGCTGTCGCATCCCCAGCAGGAAACCATTCTGATTGCCAACGCGAGCGGCGCCGGTCAAGCCAATGCGCTGGGCATGATCAAGCTCATGCATCGCGAGCTGGGCGCGCGCAACTTGCATCTGCTGGTTTGCATGGCGCAGTCGCAGGCCGAAGGCGAGGCGACATACAGCAACCTGGCGAAGGTCGCCGGGCGGCATCTGGGCGTCGGCCTGGAGTTTTTCGGTGTCGTTCAATCCGACGGGCGGATTGCCCAGGCGGGCCATGTCGGGCGCGCCGCAGTAGAGATGTTTCCTGAGGCGCCCAGTTCACTGCAGTGGCGCCGGCAGGCACAGGAAATCATGCAGTGGCCCCTGCCGCGTGAAGCGGCGGAGGGGATGGAACGTTTCGTTCAGCGTCTGATCCTGGGTAGTCGTGTCCGGGTAGGCACAGCAGCTCTCTCGGCGGCATGAGAGCAAATTTATCCACGAATTGCGCGGGGACAGGTAAGCAGGAGGGATACAGAAATGTACACGGCATCAGGAACGCAAGACAGACAGCAGTGGATAAAGGAGTACGCTCCGCTGGTCAAGCGCATTGCCCACCAGGTCATGGCGAAACTGCCCGCAAGCGTCGAAATCGACGACATCATTCAGGCCGGCATGATAGGCCTGATGGATGCGGTGGGACGCTACGAAGAGACCCAGGGCGCGCAGTTCGAGACTTACGCCGCGCAACGCATCCGCGGTGCGATGCTGGACGAGTTGCGAAGCTGCGACTGGATGCCGCGCGGCATCCGCAAGAACATGCGCACGATCGAGAAGGCGATCAGCACACTCGAGCAGCGCCTGGGCCGCCAGCCCAGCGAGCTCGAAATTGCCGGTCACATGGAATTGTCGTTGCCGGTCTATCAGGAGATGCTGCAGGAAGCGCGCGGCCATCAACTGGTCTACTACGAGGACTACAGTGAAGATGAGCATTTTCTCGACCGTCAGGCCGGCCACGCTCATCTGAGTCCGCTCGACAATCTGCTCGAAGAAGGCATGCGCGAGCGCCTGATCGCGGCGATCGTTGACTTGCCCGAACGCGAAAAGATGATGATGGGCCTGTACTACGAACAGGATCTGAATCTGCGGGAGATCGGCGATGTGATGGGCGTGAGCGAATCGCGCGTGTGCCAAATCCACACCCAGGCCATTGCGCGGCTGCGCTCGATGCTCCGCGAAGAGGAGTGAGTTTGCGCAAGGCGTGACACAGCAACCAGACGCCATGGAAAGGATCCTGATGCCGGCCTTGCCGGCATTCTTTTGGGACTGCCAATTGAAATGCGCCGACGCTCGGCAAACCGCAATGGTCGGTGGCTGCGCTTGACGAGTAGCAGATTGGGGCGCAACACCACCGAGGTGTAAAAATCGGCATCTGATCCGGCTGGCTGTCGGACTATGGAATTCCCCCGCTTCTCCGGACACTTCGCTAAGCCCGCCTGGAGGGGAAATGAAAAACGCCGGCATCTGCCGGCGTTTTCACTTGAAAGTAAAGACGGGTCAGCCCCGGCCCAGGCTCCGCGACACACTGGGACCACGACTGGCGATTCCGCTCGTGCTGTAGAGCGAAGTTCGCGGGCCGCTGATCGCATTGATCGCACGATCCACATGGGCGAGATACAGATTGAGGATTAGACCGTTGCCGGAATTCAGGTCCGAGGCACGCCTTGCGGTGTCGAGCAGGTGTCGCCAGACTTGCCGCACGCCCGAGTCGGTGCCGAGGACCTGTTCTACGCTCGCCGCGGTTGCGGATACGCCGAGCAAGCGCGCACGCTGCTCGGCAGAGCGGGAAAGACTTTCAATGAGCGTGGCTTTCTCCGCAGCGAGTCCGGGGAGCGCATCGGCTTTGCCCTCTTCGAGTGCGCCGCGCTCCTGCTCGAGCAGCGTAACGAACGATTGCATCGTCACGAGATCCTGCGCCGCCGCCAGGGCGAAAGCGCCTGCACTCGGGCCTGATTGCGCCGGGGTATGCACCATGTCGGTCAGGGTTTGTGGGCGGTGATCAGTTCGTGGACGGCCTGCAGCAAACGGTCTGCCACTACGTCCGGATGGACCTCGAAGCGGCCTTCCGTGATGGCCTGCTTGATTTTCGATACGCGGGCGGCGTCGACGACTTCGCCGCTCGATGCCTGTGCCTGCAACAGGGAGGACATGCCGCTCAGTTCGACGCTGACGCCAGGCACGGGCTTGGCCACATCCGGCTTCGCACTCTTGCCGGTGGGGCTGTCGTTGACGACACTGCCTATGGACTTGAATAAATGATCAATTTTCATGGCTAACCTTCCTTCGTCTGGATCTGTATCGGTACTCTATCGGTACCTTCCGTGGAAACTTTAGGCTGCGGGGCAATTTTTCAATCAGGCGCCGGGTCGCGGACATAGTGTGGTGCCCGCACTATATCGGTACCCGGAGGCCAACCCTTGAGCCTTATCTGACGAGTTCGACGACGGGTCCGGAACGCACGATGCCACTGACGACGGCTCCGGCGAGGGTCTTTACCTGGACGCGCTGGCCTTCGGGCGCGTTGCCCAGAGAGTAACCTTGTGATCTGATGCTGAATCCAAGTCCTTTGACGATCAGGCCAACCAGTTGGCCCGGAACGACGGTCGGCGCTTCCCGTATCGCATCGCGACGCAGCGGTTGGCCCGCCTGCACGCTGTTCGCAAGGCGGCGGCCCAGGGCTTGGGAGGCATCGGTCAGTACGCCTGAGGGCAGATGAGACAGTTCTCCCTGCCGTACCGAAAAATCGCCCGCGGCAATTTCCTGGCCCAGAGCGAGCGGCCGCGCGGCTATTAAGTAGTTGGCGGAGACTTTGACGCTGGCCGGCACGTAAACCGTCCAGTTGGCAGGCGCGGTACAACGTACCCCGACCGTGGCTTGCCCCCATGCGCGGCTCCCCGCCGGGAAAAAAGTCTGCAATCGCGCGCATGCCGGCCGCGACACCCGCGTGTCGATCTTTCCGACTTCGATGCTTACCTGGCCGGGCAAACCTGCGGATTCCCGCTTCAGAAAGGTCTCAGCCGCGTCGATGATCTGTGCGGGATCCTGACGCAACTCGGCCGCGTGCAGCGAGAACGCCGCCATCATCGTCATCAGTAATCCGGTTCGCTTCAATCCCGTCTCCTCAGGTTCCCTGCGTGGCTTGCCGGCAATTCTTGCCCTCCGAAGCAATGATCCGATGGAATCGGTCCGAGCCGTGTCACGAATTGAGGGGCCTTTGTGTCTCTATTCGCAGATTTGCCAATGCAATGGACCGTTTAGCATGGGCTCCGTGAAAAAGCGGCAATAGCCCGCAGGAGCCGGACAGATGAACAAGCTCGACGAATTGCTGAACTACAACCATCAGGCACTGAATCTGCGGTCGCAACGCCAGCAGGTGCTGGCATCGAACATTGCGAACGCAGACACGCCCGGATACAAGGCGCGCGACTTCGATTTCCAGTCCGCACTTGCGAACGCCATCGCCCAGCCGGCTGCAGCGCAGGCTTCCGGCGGCGCGGCACCTGCGCCGGCACCGCAGCCCGAATTGCTGTACCGGAGCGTGCTCCAGCCATCCGTCGATGGAAACACGGTGGACATGGACGTGGAGCGCGCCCAGTTCGCCGAAAACACGCTGCACTATGAATCCAACATCACAATGCTGACGCATCATATTCGCATGATGCTCGCGGCCATCCGGGGGTAAACCATCATGAGTTCACTGATGAAGATATTCGACATCGCCGCATCGGCGATGACCGCGCAATCGCAGCGGCTGAACGTGGTGGCCAGCAACCTCGCCAACGCGGACAGCGCATCCGGTCCCGACGGCAAGGCGTACAGGGCAAAGCAGGTGGTGTTCTCCACGCAGAACATGGGCGGGCCGGAAAACGCCGGAGTGCGCGTCACCGGCGTGATCGAAGATCCCTCGCCGATGAAGCGTCAGTTCGAACCGAATCATCCGATGGCCGACGCCAGCGGCTATGTGACGATGCCAAACGTGAGCGTCGTCGAAGAAATGGTCAACATGATCTCGGCTTCGCGTTCGTATCAGAACAACGTGGAAGCCATGAACACCGCGAAGACACTGTTGGCAAAAACCCTGACCATCGGCCAGTAATGCCCGGAGAAAAATCATGACAACGATTGCAGAACTGCAAAGTACCATGAGCCCGCCGGCGGCAAAAAGCGCGACGCCTACCAGCGCCGACGCGCAGGACCGCTTTCTCAAGCTTCTGGTCACGCAGATGCAGAACCAGGACCCGCTCAATCCGATGGACAACGCCGAGGTGACGACACAACTGGCGCAACTGAACACGGTGACCGGCATCGAGCAACTCAACAAGACGCTCGGCCAGATGGCTGCCTCGAGTTCCGCGCAGCAGTCGCTGCAGGCAGCGATGCTGGTAAGCCGGGAAGTACTGGTTACCGGCAATCAGTTGAATGTCAGCGGTCAGCCCGTGCGCTTCGGCGTGGATCTGCCGCAAGCCGTCGATGGCATGACCGTCGATATCGCGGACGCCAAAGGCAATGTCGTGGAGAGTTTTCAGACCGGAGCGCAATCGCAGGGCACGACGACGCTGGAATGGGACGGCCTCGATGCGTCGGGAAAATCAGTGCCGCCAGGCCAGTATGTGATTTCGGCCAGGGCCAATTACGGCAGCACGATCGTAGCACCGGCAACGCTGGTAAGCCGAACTGTGCAGTCCGTCGGCAGCGCAGCAGACGGCAGCATCCAGTTGCAGCTATCCGGTGCGGGCAGCGTCGGCATTGCCGACATCAAACGATTTCTATAATTCGGTCAGGAGGCAGTCATGGCATTTGAACAAGGTCTGAGCGGTCTGAATGCGGCGTCCAAGGGATTGGACGTCATCGGCAACAACATCGCCAACGCGAACACGGTCGGCTTCAAGTCGTCGCAGGCGCAGTTCTCGGACGTATTCGCCAGTTCGCTGCTGGGCGGTGGCACGTCGGCCGGCATCGGCACCCAGGTTGCGGCAGTTGCCCAGGAGTTCTTGCAGGGCAATGTCTCCTCGTCGAGCAATCCGCTGGATGTGGCCATCAACGGCGGCGGTTTCTTCCGTATGGACGACAACGGGGCGATCACTTTTACCCGCAACGGCCAGTTCCATCTCGACAAGACGGGCACCATCGTCAACGCCCAGGGCCAGGCAGTGACCGGGTACCCGGTGGACGCCAACGGCCTCATCGTGCCGTCCGCGCCGACTCCGCTGCAAATCCCGACCGGAGACATTTCACCGAGGGTGACCGGCACCGTGGACGCGACGATAAACCTGGATGCACGTCTCGCGCAGCCGGAGGCAGGAACCGCCGGCTCGGTGACCGGCACCGGCGGACCGCTTGTTTTTCCCCTGACCATTACCGCGGGAACGAACGACACACTGAACCTTACGCTCAATGGAACTGCGGGCGTTGCAACCATTGCCCCGGGCGCTTACGCGACCGCTGCGAGCCTGGCTACCGCCGTGCAGAGCGCGATAAACGCAGTGGCTGCCTTCTCCGGGGCGGGATATTCGGCTACGGCGGCAGCGAGTGCCAACGAACTGAACATCACGTCGAATCAGATCGGAAACGGCTCGACCGTCGCTGTCACAGGCGGGAATGCCCAGGCGTCGCTTGATATGTCTGCTGTGACCACCACAGTCGGATCCGACAACTTCGACCCTACCGACCCGACCAGCTACAACAATTCGACGTCGTTGACGCTGTTCGACACGTTGGGCAATCCGCATCTGATGTCGATCTATTTCGTCAAGACCGCGCTGCCCAATCAGTGGGACGCGTATGCCAACACCGATGGTACGGCGATCGCCAACGTCGACCTCGGGAATGGCGCGGGGGTGCCAACCAAGCTCGACTTCAGCACCGGAGGCATCCTGACCACACCCATGCCGGTCACCGCAACCATCAACCTGGCTGCGGTCGCGACCAGCCTCGGCTTCGTCAATGGTGCGGCCACGCCGTTGTCGCTCCAGATGGATTTTGGGGGCACCTCGCAATTCGGGTCCAGCTTCGGGGTCACCTCCCTCGCCCAGAACGGTTATTCCTCGGGCCGGCTCGCCGGACTCTCCGTGGGCCAGGACGGCGTCATTCAGGGTCGTTACAGCAACGGCCAGTCGCGCAACATCGGCGCGATCGTGCTGGCGAATTTCAACAATCCCCAGGGGCTCAAGCCGCTCGGCAACAATCAATGGGCGGAAACCTCGGATTCGGGAACTGCAACGGTCGGGGCGCCTGACACCGGTTCGCTTGGGATATTGCAGCCCTCCTCGGTCGAGGAATCCAATGTCGACCTCACGGCTGAGCTGGTCAACATGATCACGATGCAGCGCGCCTACCAGGCCAACGCGCAGACGATCAAGACGCAGGATTCATTGCTGCAGACGATTGTCAATCTGCGCTAGAGGCTACGCCGTGCAAATCGTGAAGATCGTGAATGCCGTGAATGCCGTGATTCGTCACGGGCACGGCATTGCGGTCTTTCCGATATTCACGTAATCAAGATATTCACGTATTCACGGAATCCAAATGGACCGACTCATCTACACGGCAATGACCGGCGCCAAACACCTGCTCGAGCAGCAGGGGGTGGTCTCTCACAACCTTGCCAACGTCAACACGACAGGATTCCGCGCCGAGTTGAGCGCTTTCCGTGCAGTGCCGGTGGTGGGTGATGGGTTGAATACACGGACTTTCGTGGTGGATTCGACCGTTGGCGCGGATCTGACGCCGGGCATTCTGCAGCAGACCGGCCGTCCACTCGATATCGCGTTGCCGGGCGCAGGATTCATTGCGGTGCAGGTGGCCGACGGCAGCGAAGCTTATACCCGTGCCGGTGATCTGCAGGTGAGCGCGGATGGACAACTCCAGACCCGCAACGGCAATGCCGTGCTCGGGGATGGCGGACCGATTGCAATCCCACCCGACTCGAAGCTTACGATTGCGTCCGATGGAACGATCTCCATGGTGCCGACCGTCGGCGTGCCCAATGCGGTAGCCACGGTAGGCCGGATCAAACTGGTCAATCCGAACGGCAGCGAAATCGAACGCGGCGGCGACGGCTTGTTCCGCATGAAGAGCGGCAGTCCGGCTGAAGCCGATGCCAATGTCGCGATCGTGTCCGGTACCCTCGAAGGCAGCAACGTCAATGTCGTCGAGGCGATGGTCAGCCTGATCGAGAACGGGCGTCAGTTCGACATGCAGATGAAGATTCTGCAGAACGCGCAAGGCAATGCCGCGCAGGCGATGTCGATTCTGAGCGCAAGATGAACCGGCCCACTTTTCACCTGTTCAAGACACAAGGAGCAACACGATGATTCGCTCGTTATGGATTGCGAAGACGGGACTGGAAGCGCAGCAGACCCAGATGGACGTGATCGCGCACAATCTGGCGAACGTGAGCACCAACGGGTTCAAGCGCCAGCGGGCAGTGTTCGAGGATCTGCTGTACCAGACTTTGCGCCAGCCCGGCGCGCAATCCTCGCAGCAGACCGAGGTGCCATCGGGATTGCAGATCGGTACCGGCGTTCAACCCATCGCAACCGAACGCATCTTCACGCAAGGAAATATCCAGCAAACCGGCAATTCGCTCGATGTGGCGATCCAGGGCGACGGCTTCTTCCAGGTATTGCTGCCGGACGGCACGACAGGCTACACGCGCGATGGCGCGTTCCAGTTGAACAGCCAGGGCCAACTGGTGACTTCCAGCGGCTATCAGGTCCAGCCTGCCATCACCATGCCGGCCAACGTCCTCAACGTGACGATTGCCAGGGACGGGATCGTTTCGGTGACACAGGCCGGATCCAGCACGCCGACGCAGGTCGGACAGGTCCAGCTTGCGACGTTCATCAACAACGGCGGACTGCAGTCGCGTGGCGAGAACCTGTATACGGAAACGGCGTCGTCCGGGGCTCCACAGCCGAACGCGCCGGGTTCCAACGGCGCCGGCCAACTGAACCAGTCCTACGTCGAGACTTCGAACGTCAACGTCGTCGAGGAATTGGTCAACATGATCCAGACCCAGCGCGCCTACGAAATCAATTCGAAGGCGATCCAGACGTCCGATCAGATGCTGGCGAGACTCACGCAGCTATAAGAGCCGTGAATATCGTGAATTACGTAAAAACCGACAGTTGTCCTGGTCGATCAGTCACGAAATTCACGCATTCGCGATATTCACGACATTCACGAGCGCAGAGACTGAATATGGCAAAGATACCGACCAAACTACTACTCGTGCTGATGTGTGCCGGGCTTTCCGCCTGTGCCATCAACCAGCCGGCGATCGTGCACCAGCCGATGACGGCGCGGCCGCTGGCCGACGCCGCGGGGACGGCGCAACCGGTTGGCTCGATCTACCAGCAGGCAAATTTCCGCCCGTTGTTCGAAGATCGCCGCGCGCGTTTCGTCGGCGACACGCTGACCATCTTCATCTCGGAGAAGACCGCTGCGAACAAGAAGTCCGGTGCCAGCGCCGAGCGTACCGGTGCGATTACCGCCTCGGTGCCGGTTATCAAGGGCTTGCCGGGGAAGACCTTCCAGGGCGCGGAAGTGGGCGCCAGTTCCTCGAACAAGTTCGACGGCAAAGGTCAGGCCGCCGCGAGCAACGATTTCACCGGCACATTGACCGTAACGGTCATCGAAGTGCTGACGAACGGCAATTTGCTGGTCAGCGGCGAAAAGCAAATCGCCATGAGCCAGGGCTCTGAATTCATACGCTTCTCCGGCATCGTCAATCCGGTGACCGTAAGCGCAAGCAATACCGTCACTTCGACGCAGGTTGCCGATGCGCGCATCGAATACCGGGCCAACGGCTACATCGACGAGGCACAAACGATGGGCTGGCTGGCGCGATTCTTCAACAATGTATTGCCGTTTTGAAAGGCCGTGACTGCCGTGACTATCGTGACCGTCGTGAATGCCGGAAAGAACGATTCGGGGAACCTTATGAGCAGGGCTGACAAATTCAAAGCAACGGGCTGGTTCCTGGTGCTGATCGTTGCGCTTGCGTTCGGGCTGCAGGCTCGCTCCGCGCACGCAGACCGCCTCAAGGAAATGACCAGAGTGCAGGGCGTGCGCGATAACCAACTGATCGGTTACGGCCTCGTGGTCGGCCTCGACGGCAGCGGCGACCAGACTACGCAGACCCCGTTCACGACGCAGAGCCTGCAGTCGATGTTGTCTCAGCTCGGCGTGCAACTGCCGCCCGGGACCAGCCTTCAATTGAAGAACGTGGCTGCGGTGATGGTGACAGCCACCATGCCGGCATTCATCCGGTCCGGACAGACCATCGATCTGACCGTATCCTCGCTCGGCAATGCGAAGAGCCTGCGCGGCGGCACATTGCTGATGACGCCCCTGAAAGGCGTCGATGGCCAGGTGTACGCCATCGCGCAAGGCAACGTGCTGGTCAGCGGAGCGGGTGCGGCGGCCAACGGCAGCAAGGTGCAGATCAATCATCTGGCCGTGGGCCGGGTGCCGGGCGGCGCGACGATAGAGCGCGAGGTTGCCACCACCCTGGGCCGCGGCGAGTACATTTACCTCGAGTCGAACACAACGGATTTCAATACGTCGCGCCTGATCGCGCAAGTGATCAACGCGTTTGTCGGACCGGAGCTCGCCTCGGCAGTCGACGGCAGGGTCGTGAGAGTGCGCGCACCGCTCGAGCAAGACAAGCGCGTCGAATTCCTCGCACGACTGGAAAACCTGGAGATCGTGCCGCCCAGGAGCGCGGCAAAAGTCATCGTCAATGCCCGTACCGGCTCGGTCGTGATGAATCAGACTGTGACCGTCGAGCCTTGTGCCGTTGCGCACGGCAACCTGTCGGTGATTATAAGCACGGAACCCGTCATCAGCCAGCCGAACGCCTTGTCGTTGCGCGGCGATACCGTGCAGGCGCAACGCTCCAGTATCGAGATCCGCGAAGACAAGGGCGGCCTTGTCACGATGCCCGCCGGGGTTTCGCTTGCCGAAGTCGTCAAGGCGCTCAATGCGATCGGTGCCACACCGCAGGACCTGCTTGCGATACTGCAGGCAATGAAGTCCGCCGGCGTGCTGCGAGCCGAGCTCGAGATCATCTGATCGGGCGCCCATGGCAATCAGCAACGATCTCACGGCAGTCACACTGGCCAGCGACAGCCAGGGCATAGATGCCTTGCGCCTGAAGGCCAGGACGGATCCGAAGGGTGCGGTGAAGGAAACCGCGCGCCAGTTCGAGGCACTGCTGATGAATGTCATGTTGAAGGGCATGCGCGACACGATTCCCCAGGATGGCATATTCGACAGCGAGCAGACGCGGCTCTATACCTCGATGCTCGATCAGCAACTGTCGCAGACCATGGCCAAGCGCGGAATCGGCATCGCCGAGGTCCTGGCGCGTCAACTGTCTCCGCCCGGGCAGGCAGTAACGGGCAACGCTGCAGCGCCCGCGGTGAAAAGCGGCGGCTTGGAAACGGCTGGCCTGCAACCACGGCCGCACTCCGCGGGATCGTCGCCGAACCCTTCCGTCGTGTCGCTGGATGCAAATGGCCAGGCGCGCAACTTTATCGAACGGCTTACGCCCGACGCCGAGGTCGTGAGTCGCGAGTCGGGCATTCCCGTGCGCTTTCTGCTTGGACACGCTGCCTTGGAATCGGGATGGGGCCGCTCTGAAATTCGCATGGCCGACGGCACGCCGAGCCACAATCTGTTCGGCGTAAAGGCCGGTGCCGGCTGGCAGGGCCGCAGCGTCGACGTGAAGACCACGGAATACGAAGACGGTGTCGCGCACAAGAAAGTCGAAACGTTCCGGGCTTACGACTCTTACCAGGACTCATTGCGCGACTACGCCAAACTGCTGGCGACCAGCCCGCGCTACGCCGAGGTCCTGAAAAATACAAGCGATGCGCGAGCCTACGCGCGCGAACTGCAGGATGCCGGCTATGCCACCGATCCGCACTACGCGGAGAAGCTTTCCGGCGTCATCGACGGCAAAGCGCTGCGCGTTTCCAGGCTCGCATGAATTCAAGTTCCGTTTCGCGCCGCCGTTAGTTACGCAGGACAAGAGAAGGAAAGCTTTTGGCAACCGATATCTTCGGCATTGGAATTTCAGGCTTGCAAGCGGCGCGGGCCGCGCTGATCACGGCCGGCCACAACATCGCGAACGCCAATACGCCAGGCTACACGCGCCAGTTGGTGGACCTCAGCAGCGCCACGCCGCTGGGTACCAGTGTCGGCTTTTACGGCAACGGCGTCGACATCACCAGCGTGCAGCGCCAGTACAGCCAGTTCCTTTCGGGCGAAGTGCTGACTGCGTCCACGCAGTCCAGTTCGCTCGACAGCTATTATTCCAAGATCAAGCAACTCGACAATCTGGTCGCGGACCCGAGCGCCGGGTTGTCTCCAGCGATTCAGGATTTCTTTGCCGCGGTGCAAGGCGTGTCAACGACGCCGAATGTGGCCTCCTCCCGTCAAGCCCTACTGTCGTCGGCGGAAGCAATGAAATCGAGATTCCAGGTCATCGATCAGCGGCTGGCAGAATTGCGCGACGGGGTCAATTCCGAGGTCAGCACGACGACTCAGGAGATCAACAATATGGGCGCCCAGATCGCCGATCTGAACCAGCGTATCCTCGTGGCTCGCAGCGCCACCGGCGGGAAGCCACCCAATGATCTGTTAGACCAGCGCGATCAGTTGGTGGCCAACCTGAACAAGGACATTCGCGCCACCGTGGTGGTCCAGAACGACGGTGCCTACAACGTTTTTATTGGCAGCGGACAACCGCTCGTTGCCGGAATGTTGTCGTATACGCTTGTCCCCATGCGCGAGCCGCTCGACCCAACCAAGCTGACGATTGGTTACCGTACATCCTCGGGAATCGTGCAATTGCCGGAGTCGAACCTCAACGGCGGCAGCCTCGGCGGATTGTTGGCTTTCCGCAGCCAGTCTCTCGATCCGATGCAGAATGCGCTGGGTCGGGTGGCGATAACGCTGGCCGAGACCTTCAATGCCCAGCATGTACTTGGCCAGGATCTGAACGGGCAACTCGGCACCGCCATGTTCTCGATCGGCGCGCCGCAGGTCAACGCCAACCTCAACAATAAGGGTACCGCCGTGGTTGCCGCAACGTTCGATTCGACCAATGTCGGGGGATTGACATCGAGCGACTACCGGTTGAGCTACGACGGGAACAACTACAACCTGACGCGTCTGGAAGACAACACGACCCGGAGCTTCGCCGCTTTTCCCCAGAATGTGGACGGCATTTCTCTGGCGCTCGCGTCAGGAACGGCGTCCGCCGGCGACTCCTTTCTGATTCGCCCGACCGCTGCGGGCGCATCGTCGCTTCGCGTCGCCATCACGGATCCGTCGAAAATAGCGGCGGCAGCGCCGGTACGAACTGCGCAGGGTGCGGCGAATTTCGGCTCGGGAACAATCAGCGCCGGAACGGTCAACTCGCTCGACCCGAACCTGCAGCAGACGGTGGGCATCACGTTCATCAGCGCAACGACGTTCAATGTGAGTGGCACCGGTACGGGCCTTCCGGCCACCGGCGTGACTTACACGCCGGGACAGGACATCACCTTCAACGGCTGGACCGTGCAGATCAGCGGCGCAGCAGCGACGGGCGACACGTTCAGCGTCGCCCGCAATGGTGGCGGCACCGGCGACAATCGCAATGCGCTTGCACTCGCGGACCTGCAGACGAAAAAGATCATGGATGGCGGCGCGGCGTCATATCAGGGGGCCTACGCGTCCCTGGTCAGCCGAGTCGGAACGCAGACGCGCAAGTTAGAAGTTACCAGTACAGCGCAGGCAACGTTACTGGAGCAGGCGCGGACTGCGGAACAGTCCTATTCGGGCGTGAACCTCGACGAAGAAGCCGCGAACCTGATTCGTTACCAGCAGGCCTACCAGGCCTCAGGCAAGGTGCTGCAGGTGGCGTCGACGCTGTTCGACACGCTGCTCACGCTCGGCAACCGTTAAAGAGAGAACTTCATGCGCATCAGCTCGAACACCATATACGATCTGAACGTCAGTTCGATGAACCGGCAGCAGACGCAACTGCTGCAGATCCAGCAGCAGATCGCGGCGAATCGCCGGGTTCTCACGCCGTCGGACGATCCGATCGCGTCAGCGCGCGCGCTCGAAATCACGCAGGCCGATTCGATCAATACGCAGTACGGCACGAACGGGAAAACGGCCGCGGGCCGCCTTTCGCTGACCGAGCAGATGCTCGGACGCGTCATGGACCTCGTGCAATCGATCCGGCAGGATGCCGTCACAGCCGGCAACGGCAGTTTCACGGCGTCGGATCGTGCTTCGCTGGCGCAGGACATGCAGGCGAAATACGACGAACTCCTGACGGTCGCCAATACGACCGACGGCGAAGGCAACTATGTGTTTTCCGGCTTCCAGACGGATCTGAAGCCATTCTCGGCGACAGCCTCGGGCGTGCAGTATCTGGGCGACGACGGACAACGTCTGGTTCAGGTCGCAAGCGGCCGCCAGATTGCGGTCAGCGAGTCCGGTGCCGACGTATTCACGCGCGTAAGGAGCGGCAACGGAAAATTCGCCGTTTCCGCGCCGACGGCCAATACTGGCAATGCCACCTACAGCCAGGGAACGGTGACGGACGCAACCCTCCTCTCGGGGCACCAGTATCAAGTCGTGTTCGCCGTGACAGGCGGGGCCACGACCTACGACGTTCTCGACGTAACCGCCGGCACGACGGTGGCCGCGGCACAGCCCTATACCAGCGGGGCTTCGATTGCCTTCGACGGCATGAGCCTGGAAGTCAGCG
Source organism: uncultured Bordetella sp. (assembly GCA_964402495.1). Taxonomy (GTDB): domain Bacteria; phylum Pseudomonadota; class Gammaproteobacteria; order Burkholderiales; family JACQAP01; genus JACQAP01. The sequence goes on along the minus strand of CAYODB010000024.1, from coordinate 1,440 downwards.
GCACACCGCTGGCCGGCGACGTGGTGCAGACCGATCCAAGTACCAATCAGGATATCTTCAAGACGGTTTCGGATCTCATCGCGGCGTTGAAAGCGCCGGTTGGAACTCCGGTTCAGCAGGCCCGCCTGCAGAACTCGCTTACCGATGGACTGGTCAATCTGGACCAGGGCCTGAACAATGTCAGCGCTGTTCGCGCCGGCGTGGGCACGCGCATGCGTGAAACCGACGATCATCTGTCGAGCAGCGACGACCTGTCATTGCAGTACAAGAAAGTCCTGTCGGGCCTGCAGGACCTGGACTTTGCGAAGGCGGTCAGCGATCTGACGCAGCAGCAGACCAACCTTCAGGCGGCGCAGAAGACATTCCTCCAGACCGCGCAACTGTCGATTTTCCAATTCCTCTAAGAAGCGGGGCCGCGGCAGGCCCGACTGGTTTCTTTTCCCGCTGATTCCCGGCAGAAAACCGGCCGGAATCGGCGTCATGCCGTGCTTCGAATCCTGTCAACGCCGAGCACCTCACGGGGGTTCGCGTCAGGCCCGACCCTGATTTCGCGGTTTTCCACGGGCTCGTGATCTGCTATCGACGGGCCTTGTAGCCCGCAGTTCCGGCTGCGAAGGGCTTCCCTGGATCAACGAGATCAGCACGCTGGCCTAGAGCGATACCTACTTCATCTCTTCAGAAGTATTTCGAGCGAGACCGCTACGCCTGAGGTCAGCAACTTTTCCAGCGGCCCGGTCATATAGGGCAGCACCAGCGCGAGCATGAAGAACCCCAGCAGCAAAGTGATCGGAAACCCGACCGCGAAGACGTTGAGCTGAGGCGCGGCCCGCGTCAGCACGCCCAGGGCGAGATTGGTGATCAGCAGCGCTGCTACCACGGGCAACGCCAGCGTCAGGCCGGCTGCAAACAACTGTCCGCCCCAGGACACCAGACTGTACGCGGCATGGGGTCCGAACAGACCGGTGCCGATTGGAAGGATGGCGAAACTTTGCGCAAGCGTGGAGATCATCAGCAGGTGCCCGTTCAGTGCCAGAAAGAACAGCACTGCCAGCAGGACCATGAACCGCGAGATGACGGGTGCGTTGTTGCCTTGCTGTGGATCGAAGAAGCTCGCAAATCCCAGTCCCATCTGCAGCCCGATGAGTTCACCTGCTGCATCCACGGCTGCGAACACGACGCGCATGGCCAGCCCCATTGCCGTTCCGATGACGATCTGCTCGATAAGCACCAGCAGACCTTCGTAAGACGATGGGGAGACGTCGGGAATCGGCCCGGCGAGTGGCGCGATCGCCATCGTCAAGGCGAGCCCGAGACCGAGCCGGATGCGCCGCGGGATGCCGCGATTGCCAAACACCGGGGCCGTCGAGACCAGCGCCAGGATCCGCGCCATCGGGAATACGAAGTAGGCGAGAAAGGTGGTCAGTTGGGCGGAGGTGATAG